>JBEKLY010000021.1:0-42964 GCA_050010015.1 Terriglobia bacterium | reverse complement strand
TCACCCTAAAGGGGTCGGTGATCAGAACGACGATTTTCGACGGAGCCCTTCGCTTGTCATTCTGAGCGGAGCGAAGAATCTCGCTCTGCCGCTCAGGGTAAACTCCGCGAAGAGCCTGTCCTGAACGAAGTGAAGGAATCTCGCTCTGGGTTGCTCAGTGTAAACTCCGCGAGGAATCTCGCCCTGGTCTCTTTGGGGCGGTCTGCCTGAAGCAGAGCAAGATTCCTCGCTTCGCTCGGAATGACATTTCACGGTTTACGGGTCTCCGACAGGCGACGGGCATGAGCGATTGCGCCAGAGCGCCTGATATTAGGACCCCAATTGTCCGTGTGTCGAGTTACAATACCTGCATGAGAAAACCACTCTTTCATCACAGCCTTACTGTCTCGGTGCTCTTCACGCTGCTTGCGGGCTTGGCAGCGCTCACCTCCTGCCAGCGGAAAAGCCCGTCGGACCGCGAGATAGTGGCGAGCGTCGATGGCCAACCCATCTACCGCGACCAGGTGGAGAGGGTATACCGAAGCCGCCAGGGCGCTTCGCCGGACGCCAACAGCCCCGAAGAAGCCATGAGCTTCAAGCTGAACGTCCTGGATGAACTGATCAACAACCAGATCCTGGTCGACCACGCCTCCCATGCCGGCATTACGGTTTCGGAAGCCGAGGTGGATAACGAAGTGGCCAAGCTTCAGACCCCTTATTCGGCGGAAGAGTTCAGGAAGCGGCTTCACGATCAGGGCCTGGAAATGGACGACTTACGAAAAGAGTTACGACGCAATCTTACTATCACAAAACTTATTAATAAGGAAATTGTGTCGAGCATCAAAATCACCGACGCCGACATCGCGGACTATTACCAGCGCAACAAGGCCAACTTCAATGTCCCTGAAACCGCCTACCACCTGGCTCAGATCGAGGTCACTCCCGTCGCGGACCCCGAGGTGCGCAACCTCAAGAACGACGATGCCAAGACTCCCGCCGCCGCGGAGCGCAAAATCCAGGCGCTGTACGCCCGCCTGCGCGCCGGGGATGACTTCGCCACGGTGGCGCAGGAGTACTCGGAAGATGCCCGCACCGCTTCGGGCGGCGGCGACATGGGCTTCATCCCCGTCTCGGCGCTAGCTTCCACACCGCAACTGAAGCAGGCGGTGGAGGCGCTCCAGGTTAACCAGTATACGGGGATCATCCGCAGTTCGTCCGGGTACCACATCATCAAATTGCTTGGCATCGAACCGGCCGGAACCCATACCCTTTCCGAGTTGCGAGTTCAGAATGCCATACGGCAGACGCTGAGGAACGAAAGAGAGCAGCTCCTGAAAGCGGCGTACATCGAGACGCTGCGCGACCGGGCAAAGGTCGAGAACTACACGGCTGAGCAGATCGTCAAAGGACAGGTTAGTCCGCCGGCCGCCAAATAGACCCGCCGGGTGAGTCATCTGTCATCCTGAGCGCAGATTCCATGATCCTTCGGCTCACCACTTGGCATGAAAATGATTCCCCTCCTTCGTAAGGAGGGGTCAGGGGTGGTTGTCGTTCGCTGACCGTCCCACCCACCACCCTTGCCCCTCCTCCCGCTGAGGAGCGGAGTCATTTTCACCGCAGCGAAGGATTTCCGCAGTTGCTTTTGTCGTCCGCGGTCCGCGACGAACTGCTGAGATCCTTCGCTGCGCTCAGGATGACACTGAATCGGTCTCCGTCACACGATTCGAATCAGCCTAACCCCCGCCTCCACGCCGGTTCCTTCCCGAGCATAAATGCGCTCGACGCGCCCTGCTCGCGGGGCGCGAATTTCGTTTTGCATCTTCATCGCTTCGATGACCAGCAGCCCTTGCCCTTGAATCACCTCCTGATTTTCAGTTACCAACACTCGAACGATCTTCCCCGGCATGGGGGCCACGATCTCCCTCGGGCCGTCGTCGAGAACCCCGGCTCGACCGCGCATCCAACGCCGGGGGTCACGGATTTCCACCAGGTAATTTCGAAGCCCCACGGTAACCACGTAGGGGCTCGAGGAGCCTTCGGAATCGCCCGCCTGCTTGCTGACCTGAGCTTCATAAGACCGCCCGTCGATCAGGATTGAGTAAACCCCCGGCGCGATCTCTTCCCGATCGGCGAGCAGCGTCTCGCCATCGAAGGTAATCCTTGAGGTGGAAGGTGCGCGTCCCGCAGCCACAGACGTGTCCTCCGTCGCCTCAAACTCATGGTCCGACGTTTTCGAGCCTGAGTGAATTTTGATTGCGAGTTTCATGGTCTCTCGTGTTCCCTTAACTCCCCTCCTTAAATAAGGAGGGGAACCCCTCTCATGCTCTGCGCCAGGCCCCTCGCGGCGGCCAGCGATTAAGTGCAGCGTCTCTGCCGGCGCTTTTCCAGGCGCTCGCGCGCGCGGGCTCGGAAACCTTCTGCGCCTGTCGCCCGCGCACATAGAGGGCCGCCGCCAGTGCCGCGACTCGCTCTTCCTCAGGTGAAGGCGGCTCTTCTTCCATCAGGCCTGCGGCCAGCACGCGATCAATCAAGCCGGTATCCAGGTGTCCCGCCGTAAAATCCGGGTGCACGAGCAGCCGGCGGAAGAAGGGGATGTTGGTTTTGATGCCGAAGACCTCGTACTCGCCGAGCGCCCGGCGCATGCGCGCTATGGCATCCGCGCGCGCCGTCCCCCACACCGAGATCTTGGATAGAAGCGGATCGTATTCGAGAGGCACGGTCCAGCCTTCGTAGACGCCGCTATCCCGGCGCACGCCCGGCCCTGCCGGCACCTGGAGCCTGGTTATGTAACCCGGAGAAGGGAAGAAATTGTTCGTGGGGTCTTCCGCATAAACTCGGCACTCGATCGCCGCGCCCCTCAGACGCACGTCTTCCTGCCGCCACTCGAGCCTTTCCCCCGCCGCAATCCGAATCTGCTCTTTCACGAGGTCAATGCCCAGCACCAGTTCCGTTACCGGGTGCTCGACTTGCAGGCGCGCGTTCACCTCAAGAAAATAAAAGTTGCGACCCTGGTCCACAAGGAACTCCACGGTTCCGGCATTCCAGTATCCTGCCAGCTTTCCGATGCGCACCGCGGTTTCTCCCATGCGCTGGCGCAATTCCTCGTCCGCAAACGGCGAGGGGCATTCTTCCAGCAGTTTCTGGTGCCGCCGCTGCAGCGAGCACTCCCGCTCGCCCAGATGAACGAGGCGCCCGTGCTGGTCGCCGAGAATCTGGATTTCAATGTGCCTGGGGCGGTCGAGATATTTCTCGAGGTAAACCGCGGGGTTGCCGAAAGCGTTTTGAGCCTCTGAGCGCGCCGTGTGGTAGGCGGATTCGAGTTCTGCAGCCGAACGCACCAGACGCAATCCCTTGCCGCCCCCTCCCGCCGAAGCCTTGAGCATGACGGGGTAGCCGGTTCCCTCCGCGACACGATGCGTTTCCTCGAGGCTCTCGAGGTGGCGGTCAGTCCCGGGGACCACCGGTAGCCCAGCTTGGATCAGAGCGTGCCGCGCGCTGGTCTTCGACCCCATCAACTCCATCGCGGCGGCCGGCGGCCCGATGAAGACCAGGCCCGCCTCCGCGCAAGCGCGAGCAAATTCCGGGTTCTCCGCCAGAAAGCCGTAGCCGGGGTGAACCGCTTCCGTGTTGCTGCGTTTGGCGGCGTCAAGAATGCGCTCGATGTGCAGGTAACTCTCGGTCGAAGGCGCAGGCCCAATGCAGTAAGCCTCGTCAGCGTAGCGGACGTGCAACGACTTGCGGTCTACCTCGGAATAAACGGCTACCGTGCCGATTCCCATTTCACGGCAGGTGCGCATTACCCGCACCGCAATCTCACCCCGATTGGCAATCAGGATCTTACGAAACATGGCGTTCCCTCAGTTTTCAACAACATTCTCGGTACGTTCCGGTGATTTTGCTTCGAGGCCCGGAGGGCCGACAGAAAATAGCCGACGGCGTCAGCCGTGGGACGTCAGGAGATTGAATGCCTTGGAAGCCCTGTAAGGGCGGCAGAGGCTGTCGAGGAAACTTCGCGTAATAATCTGTCGCCCCCCCCGGGGCTGGGGCAACATGACTCGACCTAGAAACCCACGGCTTGCGCCGTGGGCTACTCTCTGGCGCCGCTCCGCGGCTGTCATTGTCTGGCAGTTCACTTTGGACCCCAGGGAGATCCCCCCCGCACCGGTTGCTAAGCTTCCGCCTGCTCGAGGATGGCGAAATCGCCCGGGTTCCACGCCTGCGCGATGATGTAGAACTTTCCATTGATTCTGCGCAGGGCGGCATTGTGGACGTGGACGAAGTTCTCGAGTCCCAGGTCCTCCTTGGGCATGATGGTTGAAATCAACTTCTCATCCTGAAGAATGTAAATGGGGGCGCCTTTCTTCTTGTCGGGGCCATCCAAGGCGGGAACGACACTGTAGTGCTGGTCCAGGTAGTTGATGTCGCAGGGCAACGAGCCGGACGGCATTTTCAGGCTGGAGAGGTAATGGCCGTAGCGGGTAAAACGGTCCAGGCGGGAATGCGGCCGGTCGGCGATGTCGAGCCGCACTTTGCCGGGCGGTACCGTGATGCCATGAGCGGTTCCGAACTGGCCCACGCCCTCGCCTTTTCCGCCGAAAGCCAGATCGCTCCAGGCGATTTCGAAGCGGTTCTCACGATTGATCCGCGCCGTCAAAACGTAATCAAGGTTGCAATACCCCGTGGTGACGTAATACAAGCCGTTCAAGAATTCAACCGCGGTGGGAGCGAAATTCCCTCCGCCAAGAAAATAGTCACGAATTTCCTGATGCTCGAAGTCGATAGCGGCGGTCGGAGCATCAAGCGCATTGACCAGTTTTCCATCCAGAGTGGTGGTGAAAATCCTGCCGGCATCATTCGCGGGAAAGGTCAGATACGGGGTTCCGTCCGCGTCGTACCAAATGGTGGTGTCGTGCAGATTAACCTTCCGCATTTCGTCCGGAGTGTCGATCATGTTGATCGTCTTCAGGTCGGAACTGATCTGGAGAATCCCGGCTCCGGGGAACGCGAAGTAGGTCTCCTCTTTGCCGGTGCGGCGGTCGACAGCAAAGCCTCCGTGGGCGTTCACCAGCACCTTGCGGGCCTCCGGGGGCAGGCGTTCCGGCGTATAAAGAACTCGAAACTTCATCTCCCCCTGGCCGCTGATGCCCGGCGCTCGATCCGCTCTCGCCCCGGGCGGCGTAGCCGATGATGACGGCGATCCTCCTCCCGGATGCGGAACATGCGGGTGTGCATGAAGCGCGCTCAGACTCGGTCCGACGCCGGCTGAGGCGAGCAAACCGTAGAGCACGTTTCTTCTCAAGATTCGCATTGGGCTCCTCAAAGGGTATGGCGTTCGAAATCAGAAGCATAACCCTCTCCCTTGGGGAGAGGGTGTCCGGCGACGGCGCTTTCTCCAGTCGTCGCCGGACGGGTGAGGGGTCACTTCCCTCTCTAGCATATACCGAACGGCCGACCTCAAATGGCAAATGTTCATCATCTGCCATGGTCTCAAATCCCAAACCATCTGCCATTTGAGCTTTGGCGCTTGTCGTTGGAATTGCTTTTGCGATTAGCGTTTTTACGCGTTGCTAGTTCTCTTAAGCGTGCAATTGACCCCTCACCCGTCTCGCTTCGGCTGATGAAGACGCCGAATCGAGACACCCTCTCCCCACGGGCGAGGGCTGTTCAATCGTAAATGCCACGGACGCCATCGCGGCAATCATCGCCGCGCCGCGATGTTCGTCCCTTCTGCTTTCCCTTCCACGCGCAGCATGATGGGCGGCGAGGGGTGTTGGGTGGTGGAGTTGGACTCAACATTGGCCACCACGTAAATCGGCTGCGTAATCGGCTTGGCCCAATCCGCGGCGCGCAGCTTGAAGGTTGCGTCGTTCTGATTCTCCGGCACCAGGATCCCGTTCAGGCCCAGGTTGACCACCCGAACGCCGGGGGGCAGGTTCACAACGTCGCACGGCACGCGGCCCTTGAATCCGTTTTTTCGCTCCACGTGCAGGGATACGCTCACTTCTTTATCCGGCGCAACCGCCACCTGGACGGGTTGCGTGCGCACCGCGACGTCCGGCGGAGGGATTATCGAAGCCACTTGCAGAACCTTGTCGGCATTCGCGAGGCGCGCAATGGCGCGGCCGTTCACGATGGCGTGCCCCACAATCTCTAAATGCGCCGGGGCGGAGTCAAGATGCGAGCCCGGCGCGGCGCTCAAAACGACCACGGTCGAATCCTCTCCCGCAGCGATCTCCGCTTTGCTTGCCGTGAGACCCTCGGGCAGGCCCTTAACTTCGATTTCGATCGGCCCTTCGTAACCCTGGAGCCGATTGACGGAGACGGTCACCGGCGTCGAGCCGCCCTGGGGAATGTTCGGGTTGTCGGGGTCGGCTATGAGCGTGAAGTCGGGCGTGGCATCTCGAATCGTCAACCGGTAGGCATAATCTGCGCCGCCCATGTTGCGGACGTCCTTGAGGTGAACAAGATAGTCCCCGTCCGCGGGCGAATCGAAATCCAGTCGCGAATCCGCACCGTAACCCGGCCCGCCATCGTCGTTTCGTTCGGTCAGATGGAACACCGGCAGCCCGTTGGAAGGGAACTGGGCGTCCGAAGGGAGAATTTGCACCTTGTAGACGGTTGTATTCAGCGGGTGGAGACTTGGAGAAGTGCCCAGCCAGGTGAAGCGCTGCCCCTCGAACCCCTTCAGAATAACGTCGGCATCGGGTTGGTCGGGGATGTAAGCAATCTGGTCCAGTTCGTCGCCGACCATCAGGTAGTCATTCTCGTGGAGGCCGGTAGTGGAGACCAACCTTATCCCTTCGGTCCTCGAATCCCGGTCCGAGAGCGTGGTTTGAGTCTGGTAAAGGCAGCGGACCGTGGCGCGCGGCGCGGCGTTGCCCCTCGAGTCGAGCACTTCTACAACGGAATCCAGAGACGAACCCAACCGGGCCGCCGCCACCTCGATCACCAGGTGCTGTCCCTTGCGGGCGTGGATACGGAAGTAATCATCGTCGGCGTGGTTCGCATTACCCGGATTATCAATATGGCCGTTAATGGTAACTGGAATTGAAACTGCCTCGGCTTGCGATGGCGTATCGTTGGGCTCTTTCTCGAAAACCTCCGGCACGTCACTCACGCCGATGCGGGGTTTATTGAGAAGCGGGCCAACCGGCATTGCAACCGTCAGCGGAAGAGTCGTCCAACCATCGATGCGCGCGGGCGGCCGGACTTCGATTTGCTTAATGCCGCCAAGGTTGACCCCCTGAATTGACACCGTCGCCGGCTTGCCCGCGAGGACGCCAAGCGGGAACCAGCCAGTGACATACGGCAGTGGTCCGGCGTTGAGCCGATAGAAGTAATCCCAGCCGCCTTTTTCTTCGCGATCGGAAATCGAGATCGTGTACTTGCCTTCCTTCGGCAGCTTGGCAACCAGGATCGCATCGGGCTCGCGCAGGTATTCTCCGGCGCGGGCAATCTCCTGCCCGGAAGAGTCGCGCAGGACCAACAACGATTCGAGTTGCGAGTCCAATCGTGACGCCACCACCTGGAAGACCATCTCCTGCCCGGCCTTGCCCTCAAAGCTGTAGCTATTCACTTCTCCCACTGTGGAAACGGCGCCCACCATCGTGGCCGGCAGTTCGACTCGCTGCGGGTCAGAAGAATTGCGCTGCTGCTGGACTTCCTTGAGCGATCCGACAGCCAGCGGCAGCATGTTCGACGTCCCGTTGGGCGTCTGGATGCGGAACCAATGGATACCGGGCTCGACATCTTTGGAGGCGGTGAGTTCCACTTGGGCTTCGGACTTTACCCCCAGGGGCACGGCTGCCGCCAAGTCGACGCCCGCTCGCGCTGCCTTGATTTCTTCATGCAGCGCGGTGACGTTTAGTATCTTCGCCGTGAAGCCCGGAGCATCAAAAAGCAAAGCGCGCGCGGCAATGAGGCCTCGACCTTCGAGTTTGAAAGTGGCGGTCGTGCCACCCTCCATTCCCGCCGGCGAGATACGAGAAAGGGTGGGCGGGATGACGGGCTCGTCGGCGAACAGAAGTAGTCCGCTCCCCAGAAATGTCCCCACTATCAGAACCACCTTGAGACCACTTGTTTGCATGCGTGAACTCCGAAGCGCCTTGCAACCTCTATCTGAGATTTGAAATCTCAGATTTCAGATCCCCTGCCTACTGCCCACCGGCAATTGCCTTCTTCAATTGCTCGGCCATCAGCGGGCCGAGCCTGGGCTTGTGCGATCTCGTGTCATATACGCTCATAGTTCCGTCGTATCGTCCTGCAGCCAGCCACTTGCCATCCGGGCTGATGGCCAGGGCATCCACCCAATCAGATTGGTCAGGGAGCACCCCCAACGGATCGAGGGTTGCCGCATCGCGAAAGCGGATGGAGCCGTCGGAGGAACTCGTGATCAGGGTTTTCCCCTCCGGCGACCAGACGAGTTGAAGAATGCTGTCTTCGTCGGCGATGAGCGATTGAACCAGGCTGCCTTCCTTCTCACTGATCCTCCATACATGAATGGAGTTGTCGTAACCGGCGCCCGCCAGGTATTCCCCGGATGGCGAAAACGCAATGCCGGTTATTCCATCCAGCGCATCGCTCAACGTATACAGGCGTTCGCCGGACGCCACATTCCAGATCTTGACGGTACGATCCTGCGATCCCGACGCCAGGAGTTTTCCGTCCGGACTGAATGCCACGGCGAACACGGCGTCAATGTGGTCGAGCAGATTCTTCAGTTCCTTTCCGGTTTGAGCGTTCCAAATCTCAATGGATTTGTCATAGCTCCCCGAAGCGACCAGCTTTCCATCCGGACTGACCGCAAGCGAATAGATGCAGTCCTTGTGGCCTCGCATCGTCCGCAGCAACGCGCCGGTGGCCACATCCCAGACTTTGATTTCGCCCCATTGCTGCGGCGGACCTCCGCCGGCCAGCAATTGCTTGCCGTCGGGACTGAAGACAATCGACCTCACGTAGTCGGCGTGGCCATCGAGCGTGCGGATGACTTTGCCGGTCGAGGCATCCATCAGCCGAACTTCTTTATAACCGCCGACAGCAAGAACTCGTCCGTCAGGCGAGAACTTCAGGGAAACCACCGGAGAAACCACCGGCGCTTTCGGCTTTATATCAGGAATAGCCAAAGGCGCGAGCGTCTGGGCAGCTTCGCCCGCCGCTGGCCCTTTGGCCCCAGCGTCAATCCACGCCTTCAGAGCGGCAATGTCCGCGGACGGCAGCGGGTCGGTCCCGAACGGCATGCGAGGCTGGACTTTCCCATCGAGCATCTGAATGAGCCTGCTCTGCTCGCTCTTGCCCGAAACAATTACGGCCCCGTCTTTGCCGCCTTTCATCAGCAGGTCGTAGCTCTCCATCACAAATCCGCCCATCTTGGCGGCGCTGGAGTGGCAGACCAGGCAGTTTTTCTGAAGAATCGGTGCGACGTCGGTGGTGAAAGATGGCCCCGAGGCGGCGCGGACAGTCTGCGGTCTTATCGCAGGCCATAGCATGAGCCACGTTAAAACAACGGCAATACAAAGAGGTGTTGGATACGAAGCCCTCTCCTGATTAATGGGGACTGCCCTCTCCCTTGGGGAGAGGGTGGCCCGCGATGGCGCTTTCACCAGTCGTCGCGGGCCGGGTGAGGGGTCACTTCCGTTCGCAATCCGACTTGTCCCACCAAAGGCTTGCATTGGTCCGTATCGCCGCGGCACTCGCTCTGAACCTGCCAAACGACCCCTCACCCGTCGCGCTCGGGCTGATGAAAACACCGGAGCACGACACCCTCTCCCCATGGGAGAGGGCTTTGTTAGAAATTAGATTAGTGGTTAAAGACAAACTCCTCGCTCGTCAGCAAAGCCCACGCCATGTCGGACAGTGCAGCGCGCCGAGGGTCAGAAATCCCCTGCACCTTCGAGCTCTCGGCCTCGCGAAGCGCATTCAATAGTGCGGCGCGTTCTGCGTCGGCCGGATAGCGGCTGAGCGATGCCAGGTAAAGGTATTTCACGATCTCTTCATCAGAAAAACCCAGCTTGATGAGCATATCGATCGAATTCCCGGCGTCGCGCAGCTTGTAGTTCAAAGTATCGCCGTTGATGATGTGCAACGCCTGGGTCACGGTCGGAACTGACGTGCGCTCGCTCTCGCGTGTCTGCTGGCGCGCCGGGCGCCCGAAGGCGGTGAGGAAGTAAGAACGAACCGCCGCATCGGGCAACTGCAACGCCCGAGTCCCGGGCGGGTAGCCTTCAAACTTTTCCGATTCCTGGGTCACCTGCGAATAGGCATCCAACAGTACTTCCGCAGGAAGCCTGCGAATCAAATAGTGCGAGTAATACTGCTCGTCCTGGGCGTTCTGCTCGTTCGGGCGAGAGGAAGCCTGATAGGTGGCGGACTCCAGGACAGTCTCAATGAGGTAGTTAATATCATAGTTGTGTTTAATGAAATCCTTAACCAGTGCATTGAGCAGCTCGGCGTTGGTGGCCGGATTCGTATCCCGCATGTCGTCCGCCGGTTCCACCAGGCCGCGGCCCATCAGGCTTCGCCACACGCGGTTCACAATGGCTCGGGCAAAGAAAGGATTCTCAGGCGAAGTTAGCCACTGGGCGAAATAGAGGCGCGGGTCCTGGGGCGAATCCACAGGCAAGGCTGCGGCGGCCAGGGGCTTGGGCGGCAGCGGCTTCGTGTAACGGTCGTCGGTAAACTGCCCCCAGGGATTCGAGTAGACCGTCACATCCTCGAAGACCGGGCCAACGCCCACTCGCAAGATGGTGCGGCCCGAGGTCTTTAGCCGCACTCGCGCGAAGAGGTTGGCCATACCGTAGTAATCCTTCTGCGTCCACTTCGCGAGCGGGTGATTGTGGCAATGGGCGCAGGTGATGGTGATGCCGAGAAACGCCTGTGCCATGTTCTCTGAAATGTCGAGCGGGTCGCGGTGAATGGCCCAGTAATTCGCGGCGCCGTTCTCGCGCGCATTGCCCGAAGCCGTGACGATTTCGTTGACGAACTGATTCCAAGGCTTGTCGGCGGCCACGCTTTCTCGAATCCAATTGTAGTAGCTCCACATCCCTTCGTCCGAGAGATGGTTGCTCGACACCAGCAGCAGGTCAGACCACTTATAAGCCCAGTAGTCGACGAACTCCGATCGGCGCATTAACTGCTCGATCAACACTTTGCGCTTATCGGGCGCAGTATCTTTCAGGTACCGCTCGACCTCGGCGGGGTTAGGAAGAACGCCTGCCGCATCCAGGTAGAGTCGCCGGATGAACTCGGCATCGCCGGCCGGCGGAGAAGGGGGAATGTGGAGCACCTGGAGGTGTTTCAAAACGTAATCGTCGATGTAATTGTGTCGCGGCGCATTCTTGTAAACGTCGGCGCTGATATTGTAGGCGTAGGGAATACGCAGGCGCGCGAAGGTGACGTGACTCTGGTACCAGACGGTGACCGGCGCCTCGCCGTAGCCGTGCATCTTCACGTGCCCGTCCTGATCCACGGCCGCGACACCCTCGTCGCCGCTGTCGTACTTCGCCCAACGCGTGACGTCCTCGCGGTGGCCATCGGTGAAAACGGCGGTGACCACGAGTTGCTGCTCAGCTTCGGGCCGCAGCGAAGCCTCGCTGGGCAACACCTCGATGCTCGCCACGCGCGGGTCGGACTCCTGCGGTCTAGGCATGCCGTCCGCGATCCAGCCGGAAATGACCTGATACTCCGCTGAGCCGACCGCGAAGCGCTTGCCACCGCCGTGCGGAATGGTCAGCGTGGGCTTGAGAAGAATCAGACTCTTGCCGGGTTCGATCCGCTCGGTGCGGCGCGCCAGCGCCTGGTGGGTGAGCGTGTAATAATCCGTTTCCGGATCGTATCCGCGCAGCGTAAGCTTAAACCCGTTCTTTCCCGCCGCGGCCCCGTGGCAGGCGCCCTGGTTGCACCCCACTTTGGTCATGACGGGGATAACGTCGTTGCGGAAGCTCCACTCGAACGGCGCGGCGAACTTTGAGACCTCAACATTCGCGGCGCCGCGCTGGCCTCGGAAGGAGGCTGTGAGGGTAGTACGCCCGTCGGACTGCGGCCAAACCAATCCCTCCTGATCCACGCGAGTGATCCGTGGATCAGCAGACGTAATTGGGGCCTCAGCCGTCACGTCTTCCTGGTGCCCATCCACGAAAGTCGCCTCCACCACCACGCGTTGTGTGTAGCGTGGGCCGGTGATGGCGATGAAGCTTGGCAGAACTTCCAGCTTGCTAAGGGCGACGTCCTTGAACGTTGTGTGCGCAGCGACGGGATGCACCGCGTTGACGGGGAGTTTCGCAGGGCCGCTCGAGGCGCTGGCTGGCCCGCTCATGTCCATTGGGTGGTAAGGCTGGTCGGCTGGTTGATGGGTCTGCGCCCGAAATATAGTACTGCTCACAGCGACCAGGAAGGCCAAGAGAACGGAACTAATGACGCGAACCTTACACATACTGTTTATCTTCTCCGTGTCCTCTGTGACCGTGAAAAAGCCCAACACAGAGGACACTGAGAAATCCGTCGAGTGAGGGTAGGGGCGGTTCGCGAACCGCCCCTACGCGAGCAATTCCGTAATCGGATCGAAGCCGTGATCGACGACCCGGACCTCGCGCCCTTGCGGCGTCTTCATGATGAAGTCGAGGGGTATGCCCAGCGCCGTGTAAACTGTGGCTGCGACGTGGGACGGCATGACGGCGCGGTCCTTGGGCGCGGCTCCGATCGTGTCCGAGGAGCCCACAATCTGGCCGCCCTTGATGCCTCCGCCTGCAAGCACAACGGTCCAGCATTGCGGCCAATGGTCGCGCCCGCCGGCAGGATTGATGCGCGGCGTGCGGCCGAATTCCCCGGTGGCCAGGACGAGCGTGGCGCCAAGCAGCCCTCGGTCGCTCAAATCCTCAAGCAGAGAGCTATAAGCATTGTCGAACATCGGGCCAATTTGATCGCGGTAGCAACTGATGGGGCTGAAAGGCGCCGAACCGTGGATGTCCCAGGTGATTTCATTGAAGACGGTTTCGAACATGTTCACGGTTACGAAGCGGACGCCGCGCTCCACCAGTCGCCGCGCCAACAGGCAGCCCTGGCCAAAGCGATTCATGCCGTAGCGCTTGCGAACGTCCTCGGGCTCCTGCGCCAGATTGAAAGCCTCACGCGCTGTGGCCGAGGTCATCAGCGTGTACGCTTGATGGAAAGTTGAATCCATCAGCTTCGCGTCCTGATCGGTTTTCTCAAAGTAGCTGACCGACTGATCGATCACCTGCCGCCAATCGCGGCGCCGATCAACACGGGCGGCGGAAATGTAATCCGGCGGAAGCATGTCCGGCACTTTGAAGTTCGGGTCGGAAGGGTCGGCGTTCAGGACGAAGGGGTCGTAAGCCTTACCGAGGAAACCCGCCGTGTCGCCATGCGGCAGATTGCCGCCCAACGCGCCGATCGTGACGGGGATTAAGACATTGGGCGGCATGTCGCCCTTGGGCCCCTTTTCGAGCCGCAGCACGCAACCGTAGTTGGGGGATTCGAGTCCGCCTTGGAAAAGCCGCCCGGTTTGCATCATCTGGCAGCCGGTGTCGTGGACTGCCGCCGCAGTGTGATAAACAGACCGCAGCAGGGCGAACTTATCCGCGTGTTTGGCCATGCGCGGAAAAATCTCCGAAATCTCAATTCCCGGCACGTTGGTCTTGATGGGCTTGTAGGGACCGCGGATTTCGGCGGGGGCCTCGGGCTTCATATCCCAAGTGTCAAGCTGGCTGGGACCGCCGACCAGCATAAGCTGGATACAATTGATGTCCTTGTCGGACTTCACAGCGCCCCGAGCCTTCAGGCTGAAAAACTCGGGCATGGTTAATCCCAGGAAGGCAATCGTGCCGGCGTGAAGGAAGTCACGCCGCGTAACGCCGTCGCAGAAGTGGACTTTCTTATCAGCATCGAGCCTGAACATAAACCCGGCTCCCAGAAGCTCTCGATATGACAGGCGCAGCCCTGCACCTGCCCTTATCGTAGAGTAACGCTCTGCCATGTGTCAATCGAAAGGGCGACGCAGCGCGGGCGTTTCGCCCGCTTTACCGCTGAGCTTGAATTGACACCCCCTTTCTTTGCGGCTATTCTGAGCCATGGCTCGCTTACGCGCATCTAATCATTGAGCGGCCTGCCGCGCATCGAGAGCGCTTATCCAAAGGTTGGACCAGCCTCCACACTACTTGTCCGAAATGGCGGAAGATGCGGCGGGGCGAGGAGCCGGAAGGTTTATGAGACTGTTTTCGACGAACGCGAAGTATTGGTTGCGCAGCTTGCCCCGCCTGATCGTGCTGCCGATTCTCCAGGCGCCGGAAGAGGCGTTGATGGGAGGCCAGGCAGTCATCGAGGGCGTCATGATGCGCTCGCCGCACAGCTATGCAGTGGCGGTGCGCCAGCCCGGGGGCGCGATTGCGGTAGCCAAAGACTACCTGGAAAAGCCGTCGGAAAAGCATCCCTGGCTGAAGTATCCGCTGCTTCGCGGGCTCGGGACGCTAGGCCAGGCGATGGCGCTCGGCATCCGGGCGTTGCGTTATTCCGCCGAACAAGCGCTCGAAGAACCGGGAAAACCCGCCCAAGCCGAAAAGAAGGTGGAGCTGAGCAACTGGCTCCTGACAGCGAATCTCGCGCTTTCGCTGGGGTTCTTTGTTTTTTTCTACAAGTATGTGCCGCTTTCGCTGGCCACGCTGATCAGCCGGCGTTACCCGGTGGCCGGCAACCTGCTGATATTCAACTTCCTGGACGGGATAATTCGCATCCTGCTGTTCCTGGGTTTCCTTTTCTTCATTTCGCAATGGAAGGAAATCCGGCGGATCTTTGAATACCACGGGGCCGAGCACAAGGTGGTGTGGGCGTTCGAAAAACGCGGCGCCATCGACCTCGAGACGGCGCGCGCCTGCACGCGCTTCCACCCGCGCTGTGGAACCAGTTTCCTGCTGGTAGTGATGGCCATCGCCATGGTGTTCTATATGTTCTTGCCCTTTCGCTCCTTTGCCATGCGATTCGTGGGCCGCCTGGCGCTGCTGCCGGTGATTGCGGGCGTCTCCTACGAATTCATCCGCTACGCGGCGAAATCACAAGGGAAGCTGTGGCGTTGGGCTGCGCAGCCGGGACTGTGGCTGCAACGAGTAACCACGCGCGAGCCGGACGACAGCCAGCTCGAGACCGCTATCAAAGCCATCGACACTGCTATGGAGCTCGAGAAAGAGCGGGGCGGAGAGTTAATTGTAGCCTAATTAGAAGCGCCGGTATGAGCGGTTCGGGAACCGCCCCTGGCTTCGTGGTGAACGATGCACTTTGTGGATAAGCTCGCAGAAATCGAACGAAAATACGAGGCGCTGACGGCGCAACTCGGAGACGCCGGAGTGTTGGCGGAGCAGTCCCTCTACCAGAAGACCGCCAAAGCTCACTCGGAGCTTAGCGAGGTAGTCGAGAAGTACCGCGAGTGGAAGGGGATCCGCAAAGGGCTGGAAGAAGCCAAGGCGATGTTCGAGGAAGCCTCAACCGACGCCGAGATGAAAGCGCTGGCGCACGAGGAGCTTGTCGACCTTGAGAAGCGGCAGGCGAATGTGGAAGAGGAACTCAGAGTTCTGCTGCTTCCCAAAGATCCGAACGACGAGAAAAACGTGGTGCTGGAAATCCGCGCCGGCACCGGCGGAGATGAAGCGTCGCTGTTCGCGCAGGAAATCTTCCGCATGTACAACCGCTATGCGGAGTCGCAGAATTGGCGGGTGGAAGTTCTCTCCACCAGCCTTTCGGGAATCGGCGGCATTAAAGAGGTCATTGCCCTGATCGAGGGAGAGAAGGTTTACAGCAAGCTCAA
The DNA here is from genome assembly GCA_050010015.1 of Terriglobia bacterium. Taxonomy (GTDB): domain Bacteria; phylum Acidobacteriota; class Terriglobia; order UBA7540; family UBA7540; genus CAVROP01. Next base: position 27,180 of record JBEKLY010000021.1, on the reverse strand, counting down.
ATATGAAAGCGGCGTGCACCGCGTGCAGCGCGTACCCGCTACCGAGCAGCAGGGCCGTATCCACACCTCCGCCATTACCGTCGCGGTGCTCCCGGAGGCCGACGAAGTCGAAATCGAGATTGACCCCAAGGATATCCGCATCGACACCTTCTGCTCCTCCGGGCCGGGCGGCCAATCGGTGAACACCACTTATTCAGCGGTGCGCCTCACGCACCTGCCCACAGGAATGGTGGTCTCCTGCCAAGATGAAAAGTCGCAGATCAAGAACCGCGCCAAGGGGCTTCGCGTGCTGCGCTCGCGGCTGTACGAGATGAAACTCCAGGAACAGCAGAAGCAGATCACGGAAGAACGCCGCTCCATGGTCGGCACGGGCGACCGAAGTGAGAAGATCCGGACCTACAATTTTCCTCAGAATCGCCTCACCGATCACCGCATCGGACTTACCATTCACCAGCTCGACCGCGTGATGGATGGCAAGATCGAAGACATCATTGAGGCGCTGATCGCATATTTTCAGGCGGAGAAGTTGAAGCAAGCGACGGTGGCAGCGTGAAAGGGAGTCAACAGTAGTCAGTTGTCAGTTCTCAGTTCAGGCATTAACTGAAAACTGACGACTGAAAACTGAGAACTGCGCTTCCGCCATGCAGCTCCGTACTGCGCTCAAGACCGGCCTCGAGACCCTCCTCCAAAACCAGGTTCCTTCCGCGCAACTCGCCGCCGAACTGCTGTTGATGCACGTTCTTGGTTGCGACCGCGCTTTTCTCCACTCGAACGCGGAGATGGAACTGCTGTCACAGAAAGTCCAATGCTACTTCGAGCTGATTGACGAGCGATGTACCGGTAAGCCGACGCAATACATCACCGGTCACCAGGAATTCTGGGGACTTGACTTTGAGGTCAACTCGGACGTCCTGATTCCTCGGCCTGAAACTGAACACAGCGTGGAAAAGGTTCTCGAACTGGCGCGCCGCAGCCGATGGCCAAAGGACACCCGGCTGCGCATTGTTGACGCGGGGACCGGTTCCGGGTGCATCGCCCTGGCGCTGGCCTCCGAGTTGCCCCGCGCTATCCTTTTCGGCGCCGACATCTCCAGGCCGGCGCTGGTGGTGGCTTCGCGAAACGCGGTCCGGCTCCACATGCCGGAGCGCGTCAAATTCCTCGAAAGCGATCTCCTGGCCCGCTTTTTCGATAAAGACTTCAAGGGCGCCTTTGATTTTGTGGTTTCGAATCCGCCCTACGTAGGTAAGGGCGACCTCGACAGGGTGCAGCGGGAAGTGCGGGATTTCGAACCCCGCCTCGCCTGGGGAAACCTCGAAAGCGGCGACGAAATCTACGCTCGCCTCTTCCCGCAAGCTTTGGAGGTGCTTAAACCCGGCGGATACGTGGTGGTCGAGATTGGTTACAATATGCGCGAACAGGTGCTTGACCTGCTCGGCCCGGGCTGGGCGGAAATCGAAGTCACGCCGGATTTGGCGGGGATTCCAAGAGTGGTGAGCGCCCGAAAACAGGGGCTAGGGACTAGGGGCTAGGGACTAGGGGTGGAGGCGCGCTGGTCGACAAGAACTGTGAAAGGATCAGGTCTTACCGCGATCTGGAAGTCTGGCGGAGAGCGATGGAGCTTGCTCGGCTGTGCTACGAAGCAACGGCCGAATTCCCCAAAAGAGAGGTTTATGGATGGGCTAGTCAAATTCGGCGGGCGGCTGTTTCGATTCCTTCAAACATCGCGGAAGGCCACAGCCGTCGCAGTCGGCTGGCTTATTTGAACCACCTCTCTATTGCTTTAGGTTCGCAGTCAGAGGTCGAAACACAGATCGATTTATCTTATCTTCTCGGTTTTATTCCAAAGCAGTCAGCAGACGAACTACAATCGATGGCTGGTGAAGTGGGACGAATGCTCCATGGCTTGATAGCATCGTTGGATCGGCAGCGCAGTTAGCAGCGTCCTTGCTGCCGGAGGAAAGAAAGGACGCAGTAACAATTGAGGTGTGGAAAGGCGAGCCCGGGTGCTGGGGGCGCGGGGCAATCCGAAGTCTAAAGACGCCCTAGCCCCTAGCCCCCAGTCCCTAGCCCCTTTGTGATGCTCACTCAAATCTTGCATGTCGATATGGACGCATTTTTCGTCTCGGTGGAGGAGCTTGAGGATCCTTCCCTGAGGGGTAGGGCTGTAATTGTGGGCGCGGATCCTGATGGGCGCGGGGTGGTAGCTGCGGCGAGCTATGAAGCGCGGAAGTTCGGGGTTCACTCCGCTATGCCGATCCGGCAGGCCAAGCAACTCTGCCCGCACGCCATATTCTTGCGCGGCCATCATGAAAAATACGGCAACTACTCGCACAGACTCTACAAGATCTTCGGCGAATTCACACCGGTGGTCGAGATGATGTCCATTGACGAAGCCTACCTCGACCTCACGGGTTGCGAGCGCCTGCATGGCTCGGCGTTTCGAGCGGCGGATAAGCTGATTCGCACCGTGAAGGAGCGCACCGGCCTTAACTGCTCGATTGGCCTCTCGACCTCGCACTTGGTTTCCAAGATAGCGTCTGACCAGGCCAAGCCGCACGGCCTGCTTTACGTCCTTCCGGGTTGCGAAGCCGAGTTTTTGGCTCCACTCCCTATTCGTCGCATGCCGGGGATAGGGAAAGTGACGGAGCCGGAACTGCGCTCTGTCGGCATCACCACCATCGGAGACCTTCGCCAGATTGGCGAAGAGAAGTTGCGGGCGCAGTTCGGCAAGTTCGGCGAATGGCTTTACACCAAGTCGTGCGGCCGGGATATCGAAGCCTACGGGTATTCCGAGGAGCCCAAATCGATCAGCCACGAAACCACTTTTGACCGCGACATCGACGACCTCGAGGAACTGGAGCGCACGCTTTCTTATCTCGCCCAACTCGTGGCCCGCCGTCTGCGCGATCACGGTTTGTTTGCGCACACGCTGGGATTGAAGCTTCGCTATGCGCCCTTCAACACCCTTACCCGCGACGTCACCGTCGACGAACCGACCAACCTCGATTCGGTCATTTTTGAGAACGTGCTGCATCTTTTTGAAACCGCATACGACGCAAAGAAGAAAGTCCGACTGGTAGGCGTGCGCGCATCAAACCTTGAGCGCAAGGTGTTTCAGCGCAACCTGCTGGAAGCTCCGCAGCACGACAAACTTGGTAAGATTCTTGAGGCCGCCGATAAGCTGCGCGAACGATTTGGTTTCGAAGCCGTCCAGTTGGCGCGCTCGCTCGAACCCGGCAAACAGCCAAAGCCGCGCAAGCGCCGGGAGTTCCTGGGAAGGGAGAGTGATTAAGCGTGAAGACAGCCTACCTCGACATCGAAACGAACTACGTTGGAACCTATACTGACCAGCGCCTTTTCCGGGACTGCAAGAACCACAAGATCACGGTGATCGGGCTGAGGATTGTGGAGGGCGAAAAAGACGCCTTCATCCAACTCATCGGCGAGGAAGCCACTCGCGAAGCTCTGCTCTTGGTGCTCGCGGGCGTGGAGCGCATTGTCACTTACAACGGGCGCTCGATCCCCGACAAGATCAAGGGTTATACGGGGTTCGACTTCCCGGTGATTGCCGCTCAATTAGGCGTAGTCCTGGACACGACCTTCGAGCACTTCGATCTCTGCCCGGCGTGCTGGAGCGCGGGCCTGTGGGGAGGGCAGAAGGCCATCGAGGCGATACTGGGTCTAGAGCGGGAACTTCCCGGCAAAGACGGGAAATGGGCCGACGGAGCGTGGAAGAATTATGAGGCCACCCGCGACGAGCGCCTCCTTCAGGACCTGCTGACCTACAACCGGGAAGACGTCTTCATGCTGCGCAGGATTGAACAGGCGCTGCAGGCGCGAAGCCGGCGCGCTCCGCACGCGTGAATTCACGAACTCGGCCAAAACGACGAACAATCTGTTTTAGTTTTAGTGTGAATCACGGCATAATGAACGGGATTCTTTGGGGAGGACTCTTAACCTATGCTTTCACGTACCCTGTTCTTGATGGCGCTGATCCCGGCGCTGCTTGCGACCTCGAACGCGGCGCGCGGGGCTGATATCACCGTCGAAGGCGCCCCGGCTGACACTGGCTTCAACATCGGCTCGGTGGCGACTATTCGCGCCTCGGTGAAAGGTCTGGGGAGCGATCCGAGTCGTTACAGCGCCTTTGCAGAAATCCAGTATGCTGGGACAACGTCCACCACCAGCGTCCAGATGGACCGTGTGGCAGACTCGAAACCGGGAGAGGCAGAATACGAAATCGGCTGGCCGATTCCCGCTCAAGCGCCTACGGGGCTGTACACGGTTGCCGTGCGCGTCGAGGATCGCACCACCCGGCGGGCCGTCGCGCTGCAATCATTGAGGCCCTTCGTCGCCTACAAAAAGCTTGTTCAGATTTCGCACTTAAGCCTGGACAAGACCTTCTACACCGTCGGCGAGCCGCTCGAATGCGAGTTGACGCTCGAAAACCTGACCGATACTGAGCTTGACAACCTTACCGTCGAGTTCTCGAATTCAAATTATCCCTGGATAGCGCTCTACTCGGCGGAGGCGGGCGGAAATCCTGACCTCGCGTTGAAAGTCATGCGAAACCATTTGAAGCTCACGGCCCGCGGGACGGCGACTATTCCCATGATGAGGGCGGGGGTTGCCGCCTTTTTGCAGGGCAAGCAGAAAGAGGTGATGGGTTCCGGCCTCCCCGAGCGCCACGACAAGACGCCGCCGCCGGAAGTGGATAACTATACCGTGGCCGTTTGGAACGCTGACCACACCGTCCTTTACGACATGAAGTTCACGGACTATGCGATTGTGCGTCCCTGGGACCAGGAACTTCCCATTCCTTACAGCAGGGACTTCACGCACCCGTACAACTCGGACATCGACTTTCAAAAGTACCGGCACTTTTACGCGCCTGGGCAACTCTCGCCCTTCATCACCGTGGACCATTCGCGCACACTCTATCGGCCGGGCGATCAAGTCAAAATCGTGTGCACGCTTAAGAACTCGGGAGAGAAACCCTGGCAGGGCGCGGATTTCCGGGACACCATCTTGGATGCCGCGGGGACGGCCGTCCAGAATGCGGCGCTGCGCTCGGGAATTAGTCTTGCTCCCGGCGAGACCCTCGCCGTTGACTCAGACGCCTGGGCGATTCCTCCCAACCAGGCCCCCGGCACATATCGCGTGAGGCTGGAATTAGCAGGAGAAGGCGGCAGAACGCTGGCGGAAACCACAACCGAAATTGCGATCAACACGCTGCCGACCTCGCTCATGATCATCAACCCGCATGAAGATGATGAAGCCGCTTACGGCGGACTCATCCGCGCCGCAGTCGAAGCGGGCATTCCGGTGCGCGCGGTGATCCTGACGGGCGGTGATGTGGGCGAGTGCGAGCGCTATTACAATAAGCCCTGCGGGCCGAACGAAGCGCGTGGATTTGGCCTGGTGCGCATGGAGGAAAGCCGCGAAGCTTACGAACGCCTCGGCCTCGGCCGCGACAAGGTGGATATCCTGGGCTTGCCCGATGGCGGCTCGGGAGCCATCTGGTCGCAGCACATCGAGGTCTCAAACCCGTTCTTATCGGTTTACCTTGCGGTCGACCACTCGCCGTACGAACATGTGCTGAAGCCGAATTTGCCTTACGCGCGCGACGCGGTTATCAGCACGCTTCAACAGCTCATCACGGACTTTCATCCCGCCATGATCGTGCTGCCCCATCCCGATGAGCGCCACGTGGATCACCGTACGACGAACTGGTTCGCCGTCAAGGCTTGCCAGGGTTTGCTGCGTGAGCACAGAATCGATCCGCAGACGATCATCTGGGGCGATAAAGCCTACGGCGCGGGCGGGTTTAAGCCTGCCCCTTATAAATACGAAAAGGTTGTTGTCTACCTGAGCGGAGAAGCGGCAGCTCTGAAGCAAGAGATGAGCTGGCTTTACCAGTCGCAGGACGGAAATCTGGACGAAGGAATGAAGAAGACCTTTTCGGAACTCTCCCGCCAGGAAGAGCACGTGCGCATCGTGGATTGGCAGGAACACGAAGGGTGGAACGAGTAGGGGCTTAAAGACTAGGGGCTAGGGGTCTGTGTGACAACCTCATTCAGGCTGTCATTCCGAGTCCCTCGCTATCATCCTGAGCGAAGCGAAGAGCCTGTCTTGAACGAAGTGAAGGAATCTCGCTCTGGCCGCTCAGGGTAAACTCCGCGAGGAATCTCGCTCTGAGTGTTTTCGCGGCGGTCGCTCATGTGCGTCGGGTTACGGGCACCCAGAAACCAAGAAAATCGCCCGATCGCGGACGGAGGTAGAGCGGGCGTCCCGCCCGCTGTGGCGGGAGCCTCCCGCTCCCGCGCGCCGGCAGGATGCCCGTGCCCCCGCGGGCGAGACGCCCGCGCTACGATTTTAAAGGCAGTGCGAGATTCCTCGTCGCCTGCGGCTCCGCGGAATGACACTCGCCAGCCTTTAGCCCCTAGCCGCCAACCCCTGGTGGTTGGCATCTTCGGGTGAGTCGTCGGCATCCAATTGCTAAGTTCCGGACTCGAACGGAAATGATGGTGAGGTGACCCGTGAGAAGAAACATCCTCCTGATCGCAGCCACTGTGCTTTTGAGCGCCGCCATGCTGACCGGCGCGTCAGTCCAGCGTTGGATTCACATTCGCGTGGAGAGCGCGAAGGGGGCAAGCGGAGATGTGAGTTTCAACGTGCCAATTGAGATGGCGTCGGCGGTCTTGCCTGCGATCCCGTCCGATCATGAACACCATGGAAAATTCAATATCCAGGCTTCGATCAATGGCGCCGACGTACGGGCCTTGCTCGACTCGGTTCGTAATTCGCCCGACAACGTTTTTATTACCATGGAGCGGCACGATGCGGAAGTGAGCGTGGCAAAGTCGGGGCGGTTCTTACTGATCAAAATCGTCAACAAGCCGACCCCCGAACATCGTTCCGGTAAAACCATTGCGATCAAGGTGCCGACCTCGGTGGTTCGCGCCATGGTCTCCGGCAATTCTAACGAAATCGATGTAAACGCCGGCATTCATGCCTTAGCCCTCGAGGGCGAAGTCGACGTAACGGTGAACAGTGATAAGGAAACCGTACGAGTCTGGACGGACACGCGGACCACAACGGACTAGGAGCAGGAGCGTCCACGCTTATGACACGACCAGCCACGCAGGGGATTTCACCATGCTTTATCGTCAGCAACGTCGATCAAACCATCGCTTTCTACTGCGATAAGCTTGGTTTTGAGACGAGATTCCGGGCGCCGGAGCGGGATCCTTTTTTCGCCATCATCGGCCGCGACGGAGCACAACTCTTCGTCAAATCGGACAAGGACGTGTCGCCGCTGCCGAACCACAAGCGTCATCATTTCATGAGGTTGGACGCCTTTGTCTATGCCCCAGATCCCGATGCGCTTGCCACCGAATTTGCCGATCATGGCGCAGCATTCAGCGCACCACTTAAGGATACAGGCGACGGTCTGCGCGGCTTCGAGATTTGCGATCCTGACGGCTACGTCTTGTTCTTCGGGCGACCACGGTAGCCCGGGGCCCGATCAAGAGGGGGATTTGCCGTTTGCCATTTGAAATGTTCTTCCCGCCCTTCGACGCCACTTGAAACCTGCTACCCTCTCACTGCTAACCGCAGCGCTTCCTGCCGCGCCCGCCTGAGGCTTTCGACGGGATCGCCAATGGGAATAAACTCCATGGCCACGTAGCGGTCGTATTTGAGCGCTGCGAGTTTCTTATAGATATTGGCGTAGTTGATCTCGCCGGTACCGGGCTCATGCCGCCCCGGAACATCAGCCACATGCACCAATCCCAGCTTATCGATGTTCTTTTCCAGCTTCTCAATCAGGTTGCCTTCGGAAATCTGTTCGTGGAAGAAGTCGTCGAGGAACTTGACGCGCGGGTGGCCGACGCGACTGATGATCTCGAAGCCTTCCTCCACTGACCAGAGGTAGTAATGAGAATTTTCCTCCAGGTCGATATTCTCCAGCAGAATCGTGATGTTATTCTTCTCCGCGATGTCTGCCGCTCGTTTGAGCCCCTCGATGCAGCTCTGGTGCTGTGCAGCGCGCGGCATCCCCGGCACGACGTCGCCCGACATGACGATAATGGCGCGGCACTCGATCTTGTCCATGGCCGGGAGCGCCTGTCGCAAGTCGGTAAGAAAAGCATCCCGCGCTCTCGGGTCCCCAACGCCATGCGCAAGTCCGGCCGTCACATCGAAAGTGATCCCGAGCTCACGCCGTTTGCGGTTGGCCCTGCGGAACTCCTCTTCAGACCAGGCTTTGTATTCACCCACCAACTCCACGGCGTGATAGCCGGCTTCTCGGACCTTTTCAAGCCGTTGTTCAAACGGCAGCTTTTCAAATACGGTCCAGAGCATCACAGAGATTTTGAACGGCACTCCGGGGCCTTCACCCTCCGGCATCGCGGTTGAGGTACGAATCGGCAGGGCTGCCAGAGCAGGCGCGGCTAAGGCGGTGCAGGCAAGAGTACGGCCGAATTGACGTCGATTCATAGTAGTGACCTCAGCTCCATGCACGGGTTGTATTTCTCGATACAAGACAATACCATCGTTGTGCCACAATTTCAGCTCTAACGTAGGGGTGGCCCTCGGGCAATCACGAGGTTCGCTCCGCTAGCGTCATGTGATGAGGAAAGGAGCTTCATGGAAAACGATCTGCCTCTAGCCGGACAAGTGGCCATCGTCACAGGCTCAACTCAGGGAATCGGGGCTGGGATCGCACGACGGTTTGCCAAAGCGGGGGCCCGGGTGGTCGTGCACGGCTTGGAACGCCACCTGCCACAGGGTGAAAAACTGGTGAAGGAATTCGAGGCTTCCGGGAACGAAGCGCTGCTCATCGTCGGCGACTTGAAACAGGAAGGCCACTGCCGCGACCTCATCCGTCAGGCCCTGGGGCGTTTCGGCCAACTCGACATCCTTGTAAATAATGCCGGAGTGTACACGCGCGGCAACCTGGAGACTACTTCAGTGGAGCTCTGGGATAAGATTTTTGCCACCGACCTTCGCGCCCCTTTCATCCTTTGCCAGGAGGCCTGCGCGCATATGAAGCAACGCTCCCGCGGCTGCATTATCAATATCGGGTCCGTGGTCGCTTATATGGGCTTCTCGAACATCCTGGCTTATTCCGTTGCGAAGGGCGGCCTGATGACCTTCACCAAGAATCTTGCCGACGCCCTCAAGAAATACCGGATTCGAGTCAATCAGATTAATCCCGGCTGGGTTCTGACCGAAGGCGAGCATCACACGCGAGCGGTCGAGGAAGGACTCGGCGAAGGTTGGATTGAGGAGGCCGTCAAAACCCGGCCCTTCGGCCGTCTGCTTTTGCCCGCGGATATTGCCAACGCCGCCCTCTTCTTCGCCAGCAATGAATTACTCAGCGGCGCCATCCTCGACTATGATCAAATGCCGGCCGGCGCGCCCAGCGTCGCCGGGACAATTCAAGTGCCGAAGAAATAAGTGCGCGGGAAGTCAAAAGGCAAAGCGCAAAAGGCAAAATGCAAAACCGCACCCCGGGCGGACGACCGACATACCTTTGCCCTTTGCCTTTTGCGCTTTGCCTTTTGACTTGTCCTTCTCGCAAGTGCAGCTCAGCGTCTGGCGCCATCAACCGCCTGGAGGTATCCTTCCACCATCTTGGTGAAGTTACGGACCAGCGGCGGTAGTTCCTGGACTGCAAAGGCCGCCGCCTGTTTGATGGTCTCTGCGTTCCCCAGGAGGTCGGTGATAGAATCAAGCGATTGGGCGATGGGATATTCAACCCCGACGAGGCGCGTGGGATTGAAGCGCACGAAGTTCTTCAACTCGCGCTCGACTTTGTCGACGGTGGCCAGCACGCCACGTTGCTTCTCACGAAACTGGTCCCAGGACTGTCCTGATTCGGGGAAGCCTTCCAGCGCGTGTTTGTGGCCGACGTATTCGAGTTCACATCCCAGCCATTCGAGGTCTTGTGCAAGTTGGAGGAGTTTCGCTTCAGGCATATTAATTCATTGTAGTACCGTCCGTCGTCCGTTGTCAGTTGACAGTTGTACGGCGTCGGTTGGCAGCTCTGCGAAGAACGCAGGAACCAAGTATGACAGGCTGCGCAGCGGGAAGAAGGATTTCAAATGCACAGCCACTTTCCGCTTGGGCTCCGGCCGAGGAACAACGGACAACTGACAAAGGACAACGGACAACAACGCGCACCGGAGGACAATATGGAATATCGAACTCTGTCTTCAACTGACTTAAAGGTCTCCCGGCTCAGCTTCGGCACTCTAACCTTCGGCTCGTCGATGGACGAGGCGGCGGCCTGCCGTACAATCGACAAGTGCCTTGCCGAGGGCATCAACTTCTTTGATACAGCTAATGTTTACAACAAAGGTATGGCCGAAACGATGCTTGGCAAGGCGCTTGCCGGAAGACGCCAGACGGTGTTTGTGGCCACGAAAGTGGGTTTCAAGACCGGCGTGCCCGACGATGAAGTGGGGCTCTCCGGCGCTGCCATTCGGAAATCGCTCGACTCAAGCCTCAAGCGACTGCAAACCGATTATGTGGACCTCTTTTATCTCCACCTGCCGGATTATGCGGTGCCGATCGAGGAAACGCTCGCTGCCATGGATGAGGCAGTCCGCGCCGGCAAGGTGCGATACCCGGCGATCTCGAACTACGCGGCATGGCAGGTGTGCGAGATTCGCTGGATTGCGGAAAAAAGCGGCTTCAAGCCTTTCTGCGTCTCACAGCCGATGTACAACATCCTGGCCCGCGGAATCGAGGATGAGTACCTTGCTTTTTGCAAACGGTTCAACATCGCCGTGGTGCCGTACAATCCTCTGGCCGGCGGCCTGCTGACGGGAAAGCAGTCGAAGCAGCGGGGACCGATTCCGGGAACACGCTTCGATGGAAACAAGCTCTATCTGGACCGTTATTGGCACGACGACTACTTTGCCGCCGTCGAAGAGTTGGCAGGCATTGCGCGCGACGCCGGGAAGACTCTGGTTGAACTTGCGTTCCAATGGCTGCTCAGCCATGCTCAGGTGGACTCGATTATCGTGGGCGCCTCGAGCGCGGAGCAGCTCCAAGAAAATCTCGACGCGTGCCAGGGCGGCCCGCTTGACGAATCTCTCCTTGCCCGCTGTGATGCAGTTTGGAGGAGACTAAGAGGAATCACGCCAAAGTACAACCGATAATCGGGTGATCGGGAGATCGGGCGATCGGGTGAACTACAACCTCGTGCGGCTTTCGCGCCGCGTGTTAGGCTGCGAAGCGTAGACATGCCAAAGAACGGCACGTCTGGTGAGCCATGCACTTTGTAGGTCTCTGCTTACCCGATCTCCCGATCTCCCGATCATCTTGACTTGACACCGACAAAGCTTGCGGTATCCTCTAGCGCAAAGGACGGAATGCTACATGCTCCGTGATGTAGTCACCGAAGTCCACAATTCCAGAGTCCTAAGCCTAGGGTGGAAGGCACGACCGTTTTGGCCTCGTTCTGTTTTACTCGGTCTCGTGGTGGCCGGCGCTATAGCAACAGGCGCTGGAGGCCAAGCCGCGACTAAGAGAGCAGTCAAAACCGAAGCGCAGGCCAATCACGCCCTGTCGACGCGCGTGGTCGCTTACCAGATCGAAGCGCGTCTCGATCCCGATAAGAAGACGGTTGATGCAACGGAGACCCTGACCTACCACAACCTCACGGGCCGACCTCTCGACACTTTCCCTTTCCATCTTTATTTGAACGCCTTTCAACCCGCTTCCACTTTCATGCGTGAGGTCCGCCTGTACGGGACGCGGGGGACGGGCCCCGAATCAGGCTGGGACCCCAAGCACTACGGCACCAGCGAAGTGAAATCTCTCGAGGTAGCAGGGCAAGGCGACTTCGCGAAGCGCATCGAGTTCATTCAGCCTGACGACGGCAATCCGGACGACCACACGGTTTTCCAGGTGAAGCTCGCAAAGCCGGTCGCGCCAGGCGCGGACGTCGTTTTCAAAATCGCATTTCACGACCAGCTTCCGGAAGTGGTGGAGCGCACCGGCTACAAGCGGAATTTCTTTATGGTGGCGCAGTGGTTCCCGAAAGTGGGCGTGTGGTGGCATGACGCGTGGAATTGCCATCAGTTTCATGCTAACTCGGAGTTCTTCGCCGACTTCGGTACCTTTGACGTGAAAGTTACGATGCCGGAGAACTATACCCCGGGGTCAACGGGCGATCTGGTCTCGTCTGTTTCTAATCCCGATCATACCAAGACGGTTACGTGGCACGCCGAAGATATTCACGATTTCACCTGGACAGCCTCGCCGGACTACAAGTTGCTTGAAGACTCCTGGACGGGGTCGGCGGGTATGGTGCATATCCACCTGCTCCTTTCGCCCGGGCATGAGAGTTCAATCCGCCGCTACCTTACCGTAATCAAGGGCGCCTTGGACCGCTTCGACAAGTGGTACGGACCGTACCCTTACGACCGCATCACGCTGGTGGATCCACCCCAAGGTGCGCTGGATGCCGGCGGGATGGAGTATCCCACCCTCATCACCTGCGGAACAACCTGGTGGATGCCCGAGGGCTTGCTTGGCGTGGAACTGGTCACCGAGCACGAATTCGGTCACCAGTACTGGTATGGCATGGTGGCCACGAACGAATTCGAAGAAGCTTGGATGGACGAGGGCATCAACAGCTACACCGAAGCCAAGGTGCTGGAGTCGCTCTACGGCAAGGGCACCTCGATGCTCAACCTCTGGGGCATGACGGCCGACGATGCCGACTCGATGCGAACGGAGTACCTCGCCATGCCGGATACTGACCCGCTGAGCCACTTTGCGTGGAAGTTCATGAACAGCGACGCCTACGGCGGGATCACCTATGGCAAGACGGCTACGATGTTGTTGACGCTCGAGGGCATCATAGGCAAAGACACGATGCGAAAAGCGATGCATACCTATTTCATGCGCTACCGCTTTACGCATCCCACCGGCACGGACTTCACTAAGACCATTGAAGAGGTCTCCGGCCAGAAGCTGGATTGGTTTTTCGATCAAGCGCTCCATGGTACGAATGTGCTCGACTACGAGGTGCTCTCGATCGGCTCCGACCCTCTCAATTGGTTCGAACATTACTCTCCGAAGTCCAAGAAAGGCGTAACAGCGTACCGCGACACGGTGCTCGTGCATCGCAAGGGCGATTTCATCATGCCGGTCGATGTGCGCATCGTTTTCTATAATGGCGAACAAGTGCTGGAGAAGTGGGACGGGCGCGACCGGTGGGTGCGCTTCAGTTACGACAGGAAAGCCAGGGTGACGTCAGCTGAGGTCGATCCGCAGCACACGGTGCGGCTGGACAAGAACTTCTTCAACAACAGCCGTACGGAGGGAATCGACCGGCGCGCCACGCGTAAGCTGACGACGTACTGGCTCTTTGCCTCTCAGTACCTGGCACAATTGCTCGCTTGGCTGGCGTGACGTAATCGGGAGATCGGGTGATCGGGAGATCGGGTGACCAGACGAGCTCATAGACAGGTTACCCGATAACGGTCTGACCCGATATCGATACTGAGGACGCTCCGTAGGGGTGGTATTTGTTCTCCCGATCACCCGATCACCGGATCACCCGATTCCGATATGGGGACGTAACGTGACCGATCTGAACAAGAGTCCATTCACTGCGGGCCTAGGTTTGGTCTGGCGCCGCCAGAGTGTACTGTGGTGGATCTTCCTGGTCAACTTCCTGCTGGCCGGCATGGGCGCCATCACGTTTAGGCAGCAGGTCAGCCCCGTGCTCGATCAGAGTCTTGAACGCCTGGCGTTTGTGCATGGTTTTAATCCCTTCGTTTTTTCGGACCTGGTGACGGAAGCGCACGGGACATCAACGGCGCGAGTGGCCTCAGCCTGCCTCATGCTGGTCTTTTTCGTTTTCACGCTGTTTGTCGAAGGCGGCCTGCTCGAAACTTACCGGCTGGACCGCGGGCTGACCAAGGGAGAGTTTTTCGAGGCCAGCGGCCGTTTTTTCTGGCGATTTGTGCGCCTGCTGATGGTGTTGCTGATCGCCCTGGTTCCCGTGGGCGCCGTTTACAGATTATCGACGGGCGCCACGCACCAGTTGGATGAACGATCTCCCAGCCCCATGCCGGGCGTCTGGTGCCGGTTCATCGGACTGCTCGTGGTGCTCTTTTTATTGCAGGCGGTTCGCCTCTGGTTCGACATGGCGCAGGTTCGCGCTGTGGCCCAAGACGAACGGGCCATTCGCCGCGCTTTGGGCCGCGCCTTCAAAATCACCTTTGGGAATTTCGGCTCGCTTTATTGGCTCTACCTGCGAATCAGCCTCGTGGCTTGGCTGGCGATGGTTTTTCTCGGATGGATTTGGATCAGGCTTGTGCGCCCGGAACGGATCGGCGCGTCCTTCCTTATCACCCAACTGATGCTGTTGAGTTGGCTGGGAACTCGGCTGTGGCAACGCACCAGCGAGACGATCTGGTATCAGCAGCGAATACCGGCGGCCGCCAAGGAACCCGAACCGTCACCTGCGCTCCCACCCGCCCCAAGCGTGGAACCCACGGCTCCTGACTTCAGCATCTAACCGCGACGCTCGTAGCGGAGGCATCCGCTCTGCTCCGGCACGAGTGCCTTTCCCGGAACCGGCTAGACGTCAACGCTCCATCACTGAAAGGGAGAGGCCCTCCCGCGTTTGTGTTGGGGATTATTCTCTACTCAATGTCGGCGGCGTCGCGGGATTTCCTCGTACAGAGCGAGCGGGAAGCGCGATAAACCCAGTAATAAGGGTTATCGCGCCACAGGTATTGGCGGTCAGCCAGGAAGAAACGCCGCATGGCGAGGGTGAAGCGGCGGCGTTGAAGTTTTTGCATTTCTGAATCCGCGAGTTGGGGCCCACCGCAGTCATTCAGGAAGAGTAATGCCGCATCGCCATCCGTTACGCTCGGTTTGCCGCTGCCGGGAATCCGGACAGCCTTGGGCCGCGGCACCAATCCGATTCCCGCCACGCAACCAGCGCTCGTGAGGTCGTTCACAACCATACTTCGCTCCCGATCAACAAACTTATCGATGCGATGGGTCAAGGTCAGATGCTTTTCGTCCAGAGTAATGGTTGTATCGTGCGTGGCCGCCGCAAGCCAGACCTGGGTGTCTTCGCCTGGGACGGAAGCGGGCCAGATGCGGATGTGATGCCGCTTGGCTACGGTGTTGAGCGTCTTCTGAAAAGAGAGAGAGTCTGTCTTTCCGCGGTAAACGAGTGGAGCGATGGGGGCGGTAGGGTCCGCTTTCATCGCCAGGAGTGCCGAGTACATTTGGACAAAGGAGCGTCGCGTCAGCGGCTGCACCGTTGTCCATCCGGCGGCGAGAAATGCGTGGTCGACCTGCTCGCGTGAACCTACGAACACCAGGTGGATAATATCCCCCGCTAAACTCTTATCTGGACGATAAACATCCTCAGGCTGCTCCGCCACCCAATCGGAGAGCTCTGCGGGCAGCGGGACAAGCCTCTCAGACGACGGCGCGAGGTCGCTCCGCACCTCGACGCGCACCTGCAAATCCGTTCCGGCGGGGAACTCGATTTCCGGGTCCGGCAAATGGTAGAGCAGCATCTCCGAGGTAATAAGCGCCACCGCTCCCAAAGGAGTGGTCGCCAAATGTGTGTAGATCTCCCCTCCGGCTCCAGTCAACCCGAAGGCGGAGCGTGTGACCAGTAAAGCTCCCGGCCGGTACCAGAGACCGTTGAGCCAACTATACGGGTGACTTGCCGCGAGCACCCCTTGGATTCGATTCTCGCTGACCTTCTCGCGCGCGTTGTCAACGCCTTCGAGCGCCACTGCGCACTCAATGACGGTCCCGTCGGGCAGTTGACACTCGTCAAACTGCACTTCGAGCATCGCTCGCTCGCGCAGGACCCCGAATCGCACCGAGGCCGATTTCGTGACTTTGCCGCTGATGACGCTGCCGCTCGGAAGGAGATCGACACCTGCGCGAACCACTGGCCCGATGACCTTTGCCTCGAAGCGCGTGCCGGCGTGCGAATAACTCGCGATCGGCGTCAACAGGCGGACTACCATCTCCTGCCTGTGCTCCCCCGCCGACGCGCATCTTATCCCCAGTAGTGCCAGGACAAGCCAGACGGTCACTGAAAAAAGTCCGCATCGCGGCTTGAAATCTGTCGACTGTGTCGAGGCTGCGCTTCGTTCCGAGCGACGTATGTGCGCTTCTCCAGAGTGCGAGATGAAATCGCCGGGTTTTGGGGCCGAGACTGGCTGCGCTCTCATAGGTCTAGGGCACGATAGGTCCGGGACACGATGGGGCAGACCGCGCATACTACCACAACACTGATCAGGCCATCAACAGCATAATGATAGCGGCAGTAAATGGTGGCCAAGTAAACCAGGGCGGCCAAACCTAACACGCACCACCCGAAGATGGGCCGGCGTGGCAAGGCGGCAAACATTCCCAGGGCCGAAGATAGCGCCACGGCAACGTGACCGCTGGGGAGAACGCTGGGCGAGATATCGAAGCGGTCCAACAGCCAAATCGTGAGACGCTGTGAGATTCCGCTGTAGTGGGGCAAATCCGCGCCTGGGAATGCAAGACGCGGAGCAATCACGGGGACGTAAGGCAGCAGAGCATAGGTGGCGAAGGTGCCTGCAAACACCACCAACAGGAAGCGCGGAGCCCGTGAGTGTGCTCCGCAAGCGTACAGGATACCGAGACACGCGGGCGGGATCGCGTACAACAGCAGATAGACCGTTCCCAGAATTGCCGGCCCCAATGCCCCGGCTGCTTCAATCAGAGCTTGCAGGTGCGCATCATACAGGAGCAACCGGTCCATTCGTACCAGTTGGGCTTGCAAAGCTTCCCGGGGAGGAGTGGCGAACCATCCCATCGCCCAATACCCAGCCAGGATCAAGCCCAGCGGCCACCAATCCCGCGCGATCTCGACGGGCCGCCACGCCGACCGCGATTGCACCCTCCAAAGCACCCACAGCGCTGCGGGGATGGACGCCAAGAGCAATAGAGCGCCAATGCCTAGCCGCCGTATCAAGCCTAAGCAGGGCAGGTAGATGAAATAAGCCAGCGCAACCTTCTCGTAACCTCGCAGGTGGGAGGGCTGTTTCGTTCGACGGAGCGCCGCATTCGGCGTTTCCAGGGCAGAATCCATTGTTGTTCAAGACCGAGCAGTTCCCCCTTGCGGCGGGAGCATCCTGTTGGCCAGGATACCGGCGCTTGCCAGGTGTCTCTCCGAGCCCCTGCCGCAACTGCTCGTAATAGGCCAGACCAGGATTTCAGGCTTGCCTCCCTAGCCTCCGCACATTATACACGTAACGCCGGCCAACCTGTCATCTCGTAGCTGGATTTTCTGAAGGTACGCGGCTACGGCCGCATCATAGTGGAGTTCCTGGGCGATCTTCTCGCGGAGCGACTCGGCGGACTTGGGTTCGCCGTGGACCAGAAACGTCTTGCCGGGAGGCGTGTGGGACGCGGAATGTAACCCGTGTGATCGAGATGCGCGTGCGTGAGCACCAGCCAATGAATGCTCGAGGCAGGAATCGGCAAAGGGTTCCAGTTGCGCAGGCGAAGCTCTTTCTCGCCCTGGAAGAGCCCGCAATCGATCAGCAGCCGTTCGCCGCCCGCTTCCAGCAAGTACTTCGACCCGGTAACCGTGCCGGTGGCGCCTAGAAACGTGAGAGTTGACATATTGATAAGACTACTGCGTAAACTGTGTCATGCTGAGCGCAGCGAAGCACCCCTGCAGCTCGCCGTCGGACTCCAGGCGCGATTGTGTCGTACTTTCCTCAACCTGACACCGGCAAAAGAGTGCATTCACCGCCCCTTTAGCCGGCCGCGTTGAGGTTCACGCAATCGGTAGATCTCTTCCAGCAGTTCATCGATGTCTTCATTTTCAGGAAAGCCCCCGGCAAACACAGAGATGTCCTTCACTGGACCCACGCCCTGCTCCATTGCCAGTTCTCGAAGCGTCCTTGACTGAAAAAAGCTCCGATCCTGGAGCGGTGCCGCGCGGTGACGCTTTCTCTCACGGGGCTTTTTCATTGGTCATACCTCTCGACCGGAGCCTAAATTACCACCGACTTGTGCCATTCGCCAAGTACTCGCGGCGGGGCGTCAGAGATTTCGCCCATGGCGACATGGCCGTTCACGCCGGCAGGTGAGACGTTGTGCCGTTCGACGTCTGCGGATTCCGCCACCCTCCATCGTTGAAAGCCGCAGACCTTCAAGAAACACAGGTCCGCGTTACACGGTTATCCGCTGAATCCATTATGTAGTCGGATCAAGTCTGGAGCTTTGACGTGACAAAACTCTTGAATGGGTCGAAGCAATCCTTACGCAGATCCAGATAAACCGAAACGGAAATTACCGCCGTTTCATAGCGCGCTTGGCGCGATGAATCCTTCAGGTGGCGGTACCACTGGAGCGCTTGCGAAGTGAGGATTCCGGTACCCCGGATGGCATCATCTTCATCTCTATAATTCTTAACTTGGTAACCCTGCTGCGCCAACAAGGCACGCAGCCAGTGCAACGCGCAATAAAATAGCACGGTCACGGCCCAATCCACGAACTGATTTTCCGACAATCTGTGGGATTCAAGGAAGTCCCAATTGTGGGTGGCCTTGGATTTATGCTCTTGAATCGTTGCCATGCTTATCGTTTGAAAACGAAGGCAGCTTTGTCACCTTCGAAGTCCTCGCTCCCAGCCGGGGCTAACTCAACGTTAAAGTCAAACGGGGTCTTCGGGTATCGGATCAACATTTCCCACTCTGCCTCATAAACGGGCGAGCGGTCCCTCCAGTTGGTAGAATCGACAAAAGTCCAGACGTGAACAACAGGGTTGTCAAACCTAATGTAGACTGCCCACACCTTGGGAATGCCCTCGACCAACCTGACAAAGTCCTCGAAGATAGCCTTGGTTAGCTGTGCTGAGTTCGACTCGCGGTTCTCGAGCACAGGTCCGTGGACCGGCAAAGGGGCACCGCGTGGCCGCGACGCCTGTGCCATTACATGGCCAAGCGGGCGAACCAACGGGGCGCTGTCTCTCGTTAGAACTTCTGTACTCATCGGGAGCTACCCACCCTCCTCTTCGACGATCAATAGCATATGGGCCAACGGGAGCGCCATGAGATCACCGGAATCCTGCCTCAGCTCAAGTAAGTAGCGTCCTGGCTGCATAAAGCGGCTGCTATCGAGCGCCCATACGGCCTGCATAAGCCCTATCTGTGACAGTGGATCACGCCAACTTCCAGCGATTTCGTTGCCCGCCGGGTCAACAACTCGCAGTATAACGGTGCACGGTTCTTTCACATCGACCTTATAGTAAACGAAGAAATCCTTAGGGGGCGCGGAGCCCTGCGGCAAAATGATTCTGTCAAATAGACCATGCAGGCTCACCTTTCCGTCAGAGTCCTGTGTCGCAGAGTCGCATAGTAGGAACGCAAGCAGCTCACACTTCCGCATAGCAGAACATTAGCAGAAACGAGACGTGGCATCAAATCACCACCGACTCCCGGTATTCTCCAAACACGCGGCGCAGCGCGTCGGAGATTTCGCCGACGGTGGCGTACGCTTTGACGGCCTCGAGGATGGCGGGCATCAGGTTTTCTTGCGAGTGCGCAGTCTCTTCGACGCGGCGCAAAGCCGAGTTGACGCGCGCGGCGTCCCGGCGGGCGCGAAGGTTCCGCAATCGCTCCACCTGGGCGCGTTCCACTTCCGGATCGATGCGCAGGATGGCCAGCGGCGCGGCTCGCTCGCCCTGGTAGCGGTTTACGCCGACTACCACACGATCCCCACCCTCGATGGATTTCTGATACTCATAGGCGGCTTGTTGAATTTCCCGCTGCACGTAGCCATTGGCGACGGCGCGCAGCATGCCTCCCATGGCATCGATCTTGCGCAGATATTCCTGGGCGCCCTCCTCGACCTGGGATGTGAGCTTCTCGACGGCGTAGGAGCCAGCCAGCGGATCAACGGTATTCGTCACCCCGCTCTCGGCGGCGACGATTTGCTGGGTGCGCAGCGCGACGAGCGCGGAAGCCTCCGTCGGCAACGCCAGAGCCTCATCGCGAGAGTTGGTGTGAAGCGATTGCGTCCCGCCCAGCACTGCCGCCAGCGCCTGAAGCGTGACGCGCACGATATTGACGTCGGGCTGCTGAGCGGTCAACGTTGAACCCGCCGTCTGAGTGTGAAATCGGAATGCCCAGGAGCGCGGATTCTGTGCCTTGAAGCGTTCGCGCATCAGGCGCGCCCAGAGGCGGCGCGCGGCGCGGAATTTGGCGACTTCCTCGAGCAGATCGTTGTGCGCGTTCAGGAAGAACGAAAGACGCGGCGCGAAGTCATCCACAGCCAGGCCGCGCCGGATGGCTGCCTCGACGTAGGTCACCGCGTTGGCCAGTGTGAACGCCACTTCCTGGACCGCCGTCGAGCCCGCCTCCCGCATGTGATAACCGCTGATCGAGATGGTATTCCATTCCGGGGCGCAAGCATGACAGAAGGCGAAGATATCGGTCACAATTCGCAGGGCAGGCTCAAGCGGAAAGATGTACGTCCCACGCGCAATATATTCCTTCAGGATATCGTTCTGGACGGTCCCCGAAAGCTTGTCGAGCCCCACGCCCTGCTTTTCCGCCACCGCGAAGTAGAGCGCCAGGAGGATTGACGCAGTGGCGTTGATCGTCATCGAGGTCGATACTCGTTCCACAGGAATACCCGTGAAAAGTGCTTCCATATCCTCGAGAGAATCGATGGCGACGCCCACGCGGCCCACTTCGCCGCAGGAAAGCGGATGGTCCGAGTCCAGGCCGATTTGGGTGGGAAGGTCGAAAGCTACCGAGAGTCCCGTCTGCCCCTGGCTCAGTAGATACCTGAAACGCGCGTTCGACTCCGAGGCCGTCCCGTAACCCGCGTATTGACGCATGGTCCAAAGCCGGCTGCGGTAGAGGCTGGGATGGACTCCACGCGTAAAAGGATACTGGCCCGGATAACCTGCATCACGTTCATAGCCCCAATCAGCGAGGTCCGCAGGCGTGTAGGCGCTCTTCAGGGCCACCCCGGAAGCGGTGGTGAACTTTCTCTTCAACTCCTGACCGTCGCTCGAACCCATGGTGGCCTCGCGTCAGCAATCATATAACCGAAATTCGAAACTCGAAATTGGACGCCGCTGAATTTCGAGCTCCGATCTCGGAATTTCCGAACCAAGCCCTCGAATTTCGACTTTCGACTTTCGAATCTCGGCGCTACCGGATGTTTCGCGCCTTCACAAACGAGTAAAGGCAGAGAATAACCAGGAATACAGTAAAGCTTGCATAGAGGATGACAGCAACCAACCCCTGGGCGGGAGTCTTGAGGTAGTTCTGCCATTCCGCGAAAGAAACGGTTGCCCCAGCGGCTGCCAAAACCAAAAACGTCAGGCCCACCAGCAAGTGGAAAAGCCGCTGCGCATTGCGAAACAATTGTCTAAACAGGTATCCCAGTCTGCTCAATTCGTTTTCCTACAACCTCCCACGGCAGCGCGGGAATCACACAGGCTATCGTACCTCAAATTTTGCGCCTTGACACCCTTTTGGCGTGAATCTTACAATGGGGGCGTTGGAAGGTAAGGTGACTCTTGGAGCTGGACGATAACTTCAAACGGTTGATCAAAGAGTTAGGCGACGCAATCAACGAATCCTTATCTGAGTCCGACAACATTGCCGAAGTTCTGGGGCGCATTCGCTCTTCGGGCTACGATCTTTTCCTTGTCCTCGAGGTGACCATCGGATTTAATAAGCGGGGCGAGGCCAACCTCATTCACCGCCAGAAGCTCAACGCCGACTTGCGCCAGGAACCGGTTTTCCACCTGACCAGTCAGGATGCTCAATTCCTTAGGGCCCTCAGGATCAGCGTTGAAAAAGACGATTCGTAAGCAACTCCCTTGACATCGATTGAAATCCGGGAATAGGATGCATCCATGCCTTCCCCTGCCTTACGCCCACCAGCGGTTGCGGGGAGATTTTACCCTGGCCGGCCTGAGTCGCTGACCCGTCAACTCGACCAGTATCTGGGTAACGATGCTGAGAAGATCAATGATGCACTAGGATGCGTCGTTCCGCATGCCGGCTACATGTATTCGGGGCACGTGGCGGGAGCGGTCTTCGGCAAACTACCTAAACGCAAGACCTACATTATGCTCTGCCCCAACCACACAGGCCGCGGGGCGCCGTTCGCAATCATGTCCAGCGGAGAATGGTTGACACCCTTGGGGCGCGCGCAGGTTAATCCGGCGCTGGCGAAACTGCTGCGTCAAGCCTGCCACCTGCTCATGGAGGATTCTGAAGCCCACGAAGACGAGCACTCGCTCGAGGTCCAACTTCCCTTCCTGCAGCGCAGTGTGGGAGAATTTAGTTTCGTCCCCATCGCCATCGGGTCAATAGGATATTCCGGACTCGAATCGCTCGGCCACGGAATCGCCCACGTCGTGAAACCTGACGCAGGCGACACCCTGGTCATCGCCTCAAGCGATATGAACCATTACGAACCGGACGGATTGACCCGCGAGAAGGATCATAAAGCCATTGATAAGATCCTGACTCTCGATCCGCAGGGCCTTTATGAAGTAGTGCGCCGAGAGGACATCTCGATGTGCGGCTACGGTCCGGCAATCGTCATGCTCACGGCGGCCAAAGACCTTGGCGGCGGTCACGCCCAACTCATCAAGTACGCCACCTCCGCCGACACCACCGGCGACCGCGATGCCGTCGTCGGTTATGCCGGAATCATCGTTTCGCTCTGATGCGCTGTCCTTTGTAGTTAGCTGCCATCGACACTCCATCACCACCCCTAACCCTCCTCAGAGAGGATCGGAATTATCGGGTTAACTCCCCTTCTTGATAAGGAGGGGGGAAGGGGGTGGTTGTTGAAGAGATTTGGTTGGGACCGCAAACTAGCGCGACCGCACCTTCACCCCGGCCAACTCCTCCAGGAATGTGACCACGGCGGCATAGTCAAGCTCGCCCTTTCCTTGAGCTTTCGAAGCGCCATACACTTCTTTCACTGCCGCCAGGGTGGGCATAGGCACTCCGTGTGCGAACCCGGCTTCCATGGCCAACTCCAGGTCCTTGTGCATCAGCTTGAGTGGAAAGTAGGGAGTAAAATCGCCCTTGAAGATAAACGGGGCCTTGAAGTCTGTGAGTGCCGCGCGCGCCAGGCTGGACTGAAGTATCTCGAGCATAGTCTCCGGCGCCACACCAGCTTTGGCAGCCAGAACCAAGCCCTCGCAAAAAATCTCGAGGGTGGTGGCCTGGATCGTGTTCTGCGCCAACTTGGCGGAGAGCCCCAGGCCATTTTGGCCGCAATAGATGTGCTTCTTTCCCAAAACCCGAAGAACCGGCAAGGCGCGTTCAAATGTCTGCCGGTCCCCGCCCACCATAAACGTCAGCTCACCTTTTTCCGCGCCGTGCTTGCTGCCGGTTACGGCGGCATCCAGCCAACTGGCGCCTTTCCCCGCAACGTGGCAGGCCATCTTGCGGCTAACCACGGGGCTGATGGTGCTCGAATCGATCACCGTAGCGCCGGAGGCGATGGTCTCAAGGATGCCGTCTTTGCCAAGCACCACCTCCTCCACCGCCGCGCTGTCCGTCACGATGATGATGACGAACTCGGCGCCTTTCGCCGCCGCGGCGGGTGTCAAGGCAACTTGCGCGCTGGCCGCCTTCAGAGGTTCCGCCTTTCCAGCGGTTCGGTTGTAGACCGTGAGCCTGTGTCCAGCCTTGAGCAGGTTCAGAGCCATTGGCTGGCCCATGATCCCGAGCCCGATGAAACCAATCGTATTCGGCATATTCTGCCTCCTGAGAAAGGGGTTAGGAGTTAGGCGTTAGGGATTAGGGGCAAAAAATCCGGGGTCGGGCCAGGGCTTGAGGTTCGCTAATCCCTAGTCCCTAATCCCTAGCCCCCAATCCCTAGCCCCTGGTCCCTAATCCCTAGTCCCTAGCTGAAGTACCATCCCCCATTCACGTTAATCGTCTGCCCGGTGATGTAGCCGTTGCGGGCCAGCATTACCGCGATCTCCGCTACTTCCTCGACTGCACCGAACCGCCCCACCGGAATCAGGTCCGCGCGCGCTTTCGGATTGACCGCCACCATTTCGGTATAGATAAGGGCAGGTGCAATGGCGTTCACCGTAATGCCCTCTTTCGAAAGTAGCGTCGCGTAGGAGTGGGTGAGGCCTAGAATGCCGGCCTTCGACGCGGCATAGTGCGGACCGACCACTCCACCGGTTTGCGCCGCGACGGAAGAGAGATTAATGATCCGTCCCCAATGACGCGCCCGCATACCCGGCAAGGCCAGTTGCGTCACCAGGAACACGGATTTGAGATTCGTATTCAGAAGCTCGTCCCAGTCTTTTTCCGTGATCTCGTGGAGCGGCTGAGGGCGTGTGATTCCGGCATTGTTGACCAGGATCTCGACCGGCCCCAGACCTTCTTCCACTGTTTTCACCAGGCGCGCAACTTCCGCTGCTCGCGAAACGTCGGCCTGGATCGCAAGGGCGCGGCGTCCTAGACTTCTGATTCGCTCACAAGTTTCCTGGGCGGCGGCCTCTTGAGCGTAGTAGCTTACGGCCACATCAACGCCGGCCTCTGCGAGCGCCAAAGCGACGGCCTTGCCGATGCCGCGGCTGGCGCCCGTCACCAGCGCCACTTTCCCGGAGATACCATCGGACGGCATCCGTTCATCCTCGCATAAGAAGCCTCAGCAAAACCGACCTGGCATGAAAGTGATTCCCCTCCTTGGCAAGGAGGGGCCAGGGGTGGTTGCCGATCGCTGAGGATACCACCCAGCACCCCCTGCCCCTCCTCCCGCTGAGGAGGGGAGTTATTTTCACGGCGGCGAAGGATCTCCGCAGTTGTTCGTGGGCTGCGTAAAAGAGAATCAAATCCAGAGATCCTTCGCTACGCTCAGGATGACGGAGGTCGAACATTACCCACCTGCCCACCTGCCCATCTGCCTACCTGCCCGCTGCCTAGACTTTCCGGCCAAAATCCAGCCAGACCCGTACATCGCGGAGGTTGTTGTCCATATAACCGATGTCCACCGTGTCTCCGAGCGTGCGGAAAAACGAGTAGGAGTCGCTCTCCGCCAGGTAGTGTGCGGGGTCCAGCCCCAGAGCCAGGGCGCGGGAGATGGACTGGCCGTCGGCAACGGCGCCGCTGGTTGGGCTGTTTCCGTCGCGCCCGTCGGTGCCGGCGCTCAAAACCACGCGCGACTGCCCGGCGATGGACTGCGCGGCGTAGAGCGTGTAGGCCTGGTTCCGGCCTCCGACCCCAGGTCCGGTGACGGGGCAAATGACCTCGCCGCCCGCAATCAGGCAAACCGGCTTCCCCTCGTGCGCCTCAGACAGGGCCTTGACCGAGGCGAGATGGGAACGCGCCACCTGCTGATAGTCCTCGTCCCAGGAATTCGAGTCAATCGCGCTTTCGAATCCCAGCTTCTCGCCAGCCGCCTTCGCCGCCTCGACGGCGTTGCGGTTGGAAAGCAGGCAAACGCTCTGGGGATACTTGAAGCGTTTATCGCCAGGCTTGGGCGTCTCCTCCAGCGTGTGTTCCTGGAAGCGTTTGCGAATGCTGGGCGGAAAACGGGGCACTAACCCGTTTTGCTCAGCAATTGCGTAGGCCTGCTCCGCCGTTGACTCGTCTGGAAGCGTGGGACCTGAGGCGACCATGGAGAAAAGTAGCTCGGGCACGTCGGAAATGTAAATCGTCAATTGCTGCGCGGGGTAGGTCCGAACACCCAGGCGCCCACCTTTCACTGCCGAGGTGTGCTTGCGCAGCACATTGATCTGCTCGATGGGAAGGCCGCAGGTGACGAGGACGCGGTTGAATTCATGCAGATCGGAAAGCGAGACATCGGAATCAAAGGGCTGCTCGAAGATGGCTGAACCACCGCCCGAAACGAGAAAAATGACGGCGTCCTCGGCAGTAAGATCAGAAACCAGCTCGAGCGCGGCACGCGCTCCTTCGAGGGTTCCGGCTTTCGGATAAGGATGGCCTCCCACAAAGTAGCGGAAATGGTCCAGTTTTCTAGCCGGCTCACCCGGCGAGACGCAAACGCCGGCCTCGACCCGGCCGCCCAGGATTTCAACGAGGACGGCCGCCATGCGATTGGCGGCTTTTCCGAAGGCGACGACGCGTGGAGGCCGCCTTAGGGAAAGCGAAGTGTCTCCGGCCTTAAGAAGCTCACCTTCCAGTTTCAGCTTGGCGAGCATCGCGGTGCGCAAATCCAAGGTCGCCATGGCGCCGAGAAGAACCTGGATGGCTAGTTCTTTCCCGTGGGAGTAATCAAGCTTGGAACGCCAGGCGGATTGGGTAGCCTGAGTCATGAGAATTTGGCCAGAGCCTCCACGCCTGCCTGTGCTACGTCGACGTCCTGTTCCTCGGTGCCTGCACTCACTCCGATGCCACCCACGCATTGGCCGTCCACGGTCAGCGGCAAGCCTCCGCGAATGCACGTGAGCTTCCCGCCGGTCGCCAGCGGCAAACCCAGGGAAAGCAGGACGCTGGGCTCCGCATGAGATGGCGAGGGACCAGTGGGCGCGCGGCGCAGGGCTGCAGCACGCGCCTTGGTGAGCGCCACCTCGACCGAAGAGAGTTTCGCCCCATCCATGCGGGCAAAGACCAGCAGGTGTCCGCCCTCGTCGACAATGGCAATATTCTGAGGAACCTTTATCTCTCGAGCTTTGCTTTCAGCAGCGGCCAGAATGGCCCGTGCTCCTTCCAACGTCAAACGGATATTGTTGCGTGTCAGCATGTCTCCATTATTGGGAAGTGAGACAAGAAAAACAAGGGGCAGGGAAAAGCAGCAGCAGTAGGCAGTTGACAGTGGGAGCCAAGCACCAGGCGTTTGGACCGGCAATCCCCAGCAGGCTGCGGAAAAATGTGGCGAAACCTTCAGCCTTCATCCCCGCAGGGGATGGCTTGAGTAGCAGGGGGCAACGCCCCCGGAAGACGCCCCGGCGACGAGTCGACCCTGAAAGGGTCGATTCTCCGCGCTTCGAGCGGCCCCGCGCCATGTGACCCTTTCAGGGTCAGGATCCTAAGGGTTTCGCTTTCCGGGGGCGTTGCCCCCGGCTAGTGCGCCTGAGAGCGCACACGATCAGTGAGGTGGAAGTCCTCACCGAGCTAACGTAACTCGTAATCAGCCTGCAACTGCGTCGTGGTGACACGGGGT
>JBEKLY010000020.1:0-43218 GCA_050010015.1 Terriglobia bacterium | reverse complement strand
TCGCGCGTAATGGTGTCCTGAGGCGGGACGTCCCACGCTATGATGCGCAACGAAACCCTGACCAGCTTGTCGATCGGCCAAAAAATGAAGATGAGCCCCGGCCCTTTGTCCGGGGTTTGTAGCCGCCCCAGACGAAAAACCACAGCTCGTTCGTATTCTCTTAAAACGTGGAGACATGCTGAGATCCACATAAGAACGATGAAACCTGCGACGATCAAAGGCACATCCATAATGCCCTCCCTGAGTGATGTGTGATGACCAAACAGTACTGGAATTCCGGGTACAATCTACCAGCTTCATGCCGTTCCGCTTCGATGGCGTCGCGTGTGACCTTAGTACCCGAAGGGAAGCTGTACCAATGTTCGCACACGACAAGGCGTCAAGCTCTGCCCGCCCTTTAGCAGCATCCCTCATCGGAGGTGTGAAGTCTGGTCACATTTGCTCACTTGGGAGACGGTGGGCGGCCGTGCCTCTTTTGCATCGCAGGTTCGTATCCGTGATGCCGCGGAGCATTGCCACTGCCGGGGGCGCGATTAACACGGTCCCACGTCATCCTCCTAACTCCGCAAAGGTGCGAGCGGAACCTTGGCAGCGCGGGGGTGTTCCGGTGTGGCTGAGGCCCCTGGCGCGGCGGCTTCTTCCCCAAACGCCGGACCGCGGAAATGCAAGGGATCTCGAAGGGTCTGCAATTCACGGTAGTAAAAGAGTGGAGTGGGGTGTCTCCCCCTAAGTCTGAGCGCCTTGAAGAACTCGATTTCCTCTGCGGTAGCTCCGGCACTGAGAGAAGCCTCTTGAAGGAATTCCTTCAGCCCCCGCTCCTCCTCGCCGGCAGTTTCGGGCTGTTCAACGAACGCAAACTTCTTAACGTGCCCAGGGGCCACTCTGCGGTTCAAAACGACCTCAAGGCTGAAAGTTGCAAGGTCAATGTCCCAGGTTTCAATCAGGGGATCCAGGAAAGAAACGCAATTCTCAATGGACACGTTGAATACGTCCGTATCCAGGAATTCAAGAATCGCCACCCGCATCTCTTCGTAACTTCGATCGCTAACCCTTCCGACTAAACGCAGCCAACCTTCACTGCCCAGTTCTTGTTTGGCAATTCCCTTGACCACATCCACAAGTTTCTGGGTGACCAGAAGTTCAAGCTCACCGAAAGGCTGTCTTTCGAAAATCGCCCTGACTTGCTTTTGTTTCTCCGGTTTACACTTACGAAGAACCAGTTCTCGAACTTCCTTAAACAAAGGCGCTGGCGGATCGGCCAGTTTCCGCTTCAACTCTTCCCTGCGCTGCAACTCAACCAGCTTAGTGAGCTCTCCGTGCCGGAACTTCAAGAATGCTTCGATCTTTCCGTAGATATCTGTCCGTTCAGGGGCGGGAGGCGCTTTTCTCCTGGTAAGTAACTGCGAAATATAAGACTCCGTGACTTGGGCAGCAACCGCCAAGTCCCTTTGCTCATGTCCTAGTTGCTCAAGTCGCTGCCTAAGGATTAAAGGTAGATCCATTGAAGCCGTCCTTTTTGTTAACTCATTTTAGTTCATTTCCTGTTCATGTTTTAAGTTTCCCACAAATAACTTGACAAGTAAAGTGAATTAACCTAACATAGTTAAGAGCGAGGGCCCCTCTTAAAGTTGCCTTGGTCATTCTGAACTAATTTAGGTTCATCTGGCTATGTAACTGCGACGGGTGAGCACCGCCAAGTTGTGCTAACCGCACTTAGAGTTCGGCGAAGAGGAAACGACACGCAGCAGGAAGAAATGAGGATTCCATTGCTAACGGCAATCATGAAATTGGTTTCTATCGTGGTATTGCTTTTCGGGTTCTTTGGGAACCTGCCTGTTGGCTCTCAAGAGTGGTCGGTGAGGAACGGCGGCTACCTTGAGCTTTTCAATATGTTGGTTTGTTTGAGCGCCCTTTTGGTTGTTGTAGAGGTGTTCCGCGGACGCAAGTACTTCTGGGCGTCAGGATTTGTTGCGATTGCGGTCCTTTTCAATCCTTTCGTGCCCTTGACGCTTCCCCGGAAAATCTTTCTCGGGCTGGATTCTGTCTGCATCCTGACGTTTCTGGTGTCACTGGTTCTTTCGAAAAGGCAAGCCATACTCACCGTACCCTCGATAGCCAATGGCAGGCCGCTAAGCAAGGAGCGGTAAAGGCACTCATAGATGGTTAAGCGATGCGCCCCCGTCAGCTATGTCATGCAAACACAGAACTCGTGGGGTGAAAGGATTCTCGCATGTATATTCAATATTTAGGTTTCGACACTTCCGCCGGTTCCCGCATTTATTCGTTTCATGTGATTGACGCGCTCATGGAGGCCCGCGATTTCACCATCACGGTTCAGTCTGCGGCGTTTCGCCCGGACGGCCTGAAGTTTCAGGACGGTCCGGACATCTGCTTTGCCCACTTGGGGCGCGAATTAGAGAAACAAACGCCAGAAATTCGAACCGAGGCCCACTTGAGTATCGGTGAGCTGGATGTCAAGGATTACCTGGATAATCACCATACCCGAAAACCCACGCGAAAGAAGAAAGTAGAGCCTGAGGCGCCGGCGACCAACGAGCCGAGGGAATGGTGGCACCGGAGATGATGCCGGAGAAAGTATAACCTGAAGTCTAAACTAACGGAGCAGGCCCAAAAGGCCGCTTCAACCTGGAGGAATAGAGAAACACATGGCTACTAAACTTTTTGTAGGTAATTTACCCCATAGCGCGACCGACGCCACGCTCGGCGAATTTGTAACCAATGCGGGCTTTCAAGTAGCTTCCGCAGTGGTGATCCGCGACAAGATGACAGGGACGCCACGCGGGTTCGGTTTTGTCGAACTCGCCGAGGGCGAAGACGTTCAACGGGCAATCGCAGGCTTGAATGGGCAGTCCCTCGAGGGCCGTCCCTTGACAGTCAACGAAGCTCGGCCGCCGCGCACGGACTTCGCGCGCCCCCGAGGGGGCGGTGGCAGCGGCCGCCGGCGAGATTACTAAGGCCGGGGCAGTTTCGCGCAGACAGGCCGGGCGGACCTCACGCCGGCTGCGGGACACCCTCTCCCCAAGGGAGAGGACCGTCAACGATGATTGACTTCAGCCCTCTCCCTTGGGGAGAGGGTGGCGAGAGTAGCGCGCCGGGTGAGGGGTTCCTACCCACAGAGACTCGCAGCTTCGGGAGTCAGGGGTAGAGAGTATCAGGTGCGTCGGCAAGATTTAAGGATTTCCGCTCGAGGGGCTCTGTGGCGGAAGCCCACAGATACTTTTCGAGCTTCTTGCTCGTCATCTCCCGCAAGGCCTGGCCATCTGGGATCAGTTTAAGATTCAGCCGGTCACAGGTGGACTCAAACTGCCGAAGCATATCCTCGAAACACGCCTCGGCTCGAGCCCCACGCCGAAATCACGTAGCCGCGTCCGGGCCTTCTCGACAAGCTTGTCGAGTTCCGTCGTGAGGTCGGCACGAACCTGATCGAACTTATGGAGTGCCCGGGTAGACGAGCGTACAAACCGAAGAGTGACTGCTTCTTCGGTCCTGCCCAAGGACCCCAAAAAATAGATGTGCTATTCAGCTTGACTTCGGGTCCGGCCGGCCGTACACTGAAGGTCATACTGCACTGCAGTATAAATTGCTCGAAAAGGAGAGTGCGTCATGGTCGCTCAAACCAAGGAGTCATCGAAGGCCTTCTCGCCGGTTAACCAACTGGCGAATTGGGCTCGGCAAGGAATCGAGAGTTTCGTGGCCGCGCAGAGAATTCTGTTCGATCTCACCGCGCAGCAGAATGCGCTAGTCATGGGGATGGTTCGGAAGGGCTTGCACGAACCCAGTTTGCGCCCAGTCGATACGTTCGCCAAAATCGCTGACAGCAGTGTGGAGCACGTTACCGCAGCCGGGAAGATTCTGCTGGACCTGGCTGCCGGTGAGACCGCCTTGGTGGCGGATTGGGCCAAGGAAGTACCAACACTCCCCGCCGCCCGCGCCTTACCTGATGTCATACGGCACAGGGTGGACACGTTCGTCGAAATGCAGAAGCGGTTGCTGGACCTGGCCAGGGAGCAGACGCACGCGGTCGCCGAATCCTATGGGAAAGGCGAACTGCCGAAAATTGGCGGCAGCGTGGCCGAACTGGCAACCCGGGCAATCGAGTCTTTCGTCGAGACTGAGAAAAAGTTTCTCGACCTGGCCGCCTTCGACGTCGTGGTGGCCAATCAAGTCGGCAAGCAGGGACGGACGGCTGCCCGGAACCAGCTCAAGATCCTGACGCAACTGGCGCGGGAAGGCGTTGAGAAGTACATCGATGCCCAGCAGAAGCTCCTGAACCTGGCCATCAACCAGTTGGAGTCCACCGGTAAATCCACCGGCGAGCACCTCGAAGCCGTGCGGAAAGAAGTGAGCACGTCATGGGGTGAACTGACCCAAGAGAGCATTGGGAATTTCGTGGTGGCCCAGCAATCTCTCCGCGACCTCGCGGCCAAGCCTCTGAAGGCAATGGCCTCGGATAAGACCCGCGAGACTCCCCCTGCCCGGGCACGGGGCAAGAAACCGGCGGTTAGAACGCGCGACGCTGCCTGACCGCGCGCAGCTGTTCCAGTGCTTCGCGTTGCAGAAATCAGCGCTCTTATTTGTCGAAGGATGGAAGGGCGGGGGCCTTACAGGCGGCGGAAGAAAGCCCCTGCGGACAACCACCCCGGCGCGCAGTGGGCCACCCCTCCTGAACCAGGAGGGGAGTTGCTGGAGAAATCCCCTCCTGAGATGAGGAGGGGTGGCGCGCCGGGCGGCGGGGTGGTGCTGAAGAGGCGTACCAGGCCACGCATTTCAGCGGACACGGAAAGAGTTCCCATGCCCAAGACGACTCCCATTGAGCTCTCGGATCTTTTGGGGTTAAGCCGGCTGGGTATTGGCGCCACTGAGAAAGTGGCTGACTTAGTCGAGGCGATGCACTCGACCATCGCCGAGACCCCCGGCATCTTCGGCAGGCCCCGGCAAGGGCGCGCGAGCGGCACCACGGCTCTTGTTTACGAGAGCGTGCGCGAGTTAACCAGGTTGGTGGGTGGCGGGATGGACACCGTTTTAGCGCCACCCATCTCTGCGCCGGGTGAGAGGCCTTTGTCGCCCGAACGGGAAGCCGTGCTGGCCGCGCTGAACGGCGTGATGGGCGACTACCTGGCGGCGACTGAAAACCCGCTCGCCATTCCCATGCGCCTGCGCCGAGACGGCCAACGCTTAACACTCGAACCGCAGGCTCTGGCCGCCGCGATTCCCGAGGCCGGCAGCAAGCTGCTGGTCCTGGTGCATGGGTTGTGCATGAATGATCTCGAGTGGACGCGAAACGGGCACAACCATGGAAAGGCACTGAGCCTGGAACTGGGTTACACTGCGGTCCAACTCCACTACAACACCGGTTTGCACGTCTCTGCCAATGGGCGTGAATTTGCTGCTTTGATGGAGGCTCTTGTGCAGCACTGGCCTCGACCATTGCGGGAGTTGGCGATCGTTGCACATAGCATCGGCGGTCTGGTGGCCCGAAGTGCCTATCATTATGGCAAAGCAGCCGCTCACCGGTGGCCGCGGCATTTGCGCCGGCTCGTCTTCCTCGCCACTCCGCACCACGGTTCGCATTTGGAGCGCGGCGGTAACTGGGTGAACATTATGTTGGGCTTAAGCCCCTACAGTGAGCCTCTCGCGCGGTTGGTCAAATTCCGGAGCGCCGGCATCACTGACCTGCGTTACGGCAATTTGCTCGACGAAGACTGGGAAGGGATGGATCGCTTTGAGCCTTCGCGCGACCTGCGCCACCGAGTACCCCTGCCGAGAGGAGTACGGTGTTACACGATTGCCGCGACCACCGGGAAGAAGGGCGGCGACCTTAGTGGCAAGCTTCTCGGGGGCGGGCTGGTCGGCCTTAACAGCGCATTGGGCCGCCATAACGATCCCCGGCTCAGCTTATCGTTTGCCAAATCCCGCGAGTGGGTTGGTTATGGCATGAATCACTGGGACCTGCTCAGTCATCCGGCAGTGTACAAACAGATCCGGAACTGGCTCGCGTCTGAGCGCTAGTTACAGTGCTGGCCCCAGCATGCGGAGCGGCAAGCCGCAGCAACTTCCGTCATCATTGGCAAAAGAGCCGGCAGAAGTCTCTCACGCAAATTTAGATTTGATCTGCTCCCAAACCCGCCGCATGTGAACCGCGAACGATTCCTGCTCAGGCTGACTCTCGATCCAGAACCGTCGCTGGCTCCAGCAGGCGCGGAGTTTTTCCCAGTAGTGAGCCCTCATTTCCACAACGGCGCCCGCGCGACCGGTAGGGGCGTATTGACTGTCGACCTTAAACTCGGGCGCAGGATCGGCGGGCAATTCGCTACCGAAGGGGTATCGCATTTGCAAACTGGATGCCGCTGCCTGCCAATAGGCCTGGGCCGTCTCTTCCTCTTTAGCGCGATGCTTGGCGCTCCAGTAGGGACTCTGATCGGCGAAATCCGACGGGGCCTGAGCCTGCAGGTGCATTTGGACGGGCTCGGGAGTCGAGAAAATGGCGCCCCACGGAGTAACCGTCACCACCAGAAATAGCCCTGCCGCCAACGTTAGCATGCCCACCGCCCCTCGGCGGTTCGAGGGAGATCCGTGATCGACGAAGGCCGCGGACTGCTCTGCCGAATGTGGCATGAAGGCCTCACTGTACGCTTCGGGCGAGGTCGCGTATTGGCTTCGAAACCGTCGTTGCTCGGGCTCCACGTACGGGGGGACGGTCCTCGATGGAATCTGGTTCAGGAGCGTTTTTCCTGTTTCGATCAGCCTGGCCAATTCGCGCTTGCTCTCCGCGAATGTTCGTTCAGCATGGCCGGCTTCTTCCCGCAGTTTCGCCGCCGCTCCCTCGAAGCCCGCCATGGCGTTAGCCGTAGCCTCGTTGAGCGACGCCAGTTTTGCATCCGCCACGCTGGCCAGTTGTTGCTGGTTCTCTGCCAGCGCCCGCCTGGAATTGCCGACTTCTTCCCGCAGTTTCGCCGCCGCTGCCTCCAGGTTCGCGATGGCGTTGGCGGCGGTGCGGTTGACCGACGCCAGTCGCGCCTCGGTCAGGCTGGCCAGTTGCTGCTGGTCCTCCGCTAACGCGCGCCGCGAATCGCCGACTTCTTCCCACAGTTTCTCCACCGCCGCCTCGAGGCTCGCGACAGAGATGGCTTCAGGCTGGTTGCGCGACGCCAGTCTGGCTTCGATCAGGCTGGTCAGTTGCTGCTGGTTCTCCGCTGACGACCGACGCGAATCGCCGACTTCTTCCCGCAGTTTCGCCATCGCCGCCTCGAGGCTCGAGACAGCGTTAGATTCAGGCTGGTTGCGCGACGCCAGTCTGGCTTCGATCAGGCTGGTCAGTTGCTGCTGGCTCTCCGCTGACGACCGACGCGAATCGCTGACTTCTTCCCGCAGTTTCGCCATCGCCGCCTCGAGGCTCGAGACAGCGCTAGCCTCAGGCGGGTTGCGCGACGCCAGTCTGGCTTCGATCAGGCTGGTCAGTTGCTGCTGGCTCTCCGCTGACGACCGCCGAGAATCGCCGACTTCCTCCCGCAGTTTCGCCATCGCCGCCTCGAGGCTCGAGACAGCGCTGGCTGCAGGTAGGTTGGGCGACGCCAGTCTTGCTTCGGCCAGGCTGGCCAGTTGCCGCTGGTTCTCAGTTAACTCCCGCCTCGCATTGCTGACTTCTTCCCGCAGTTTCGCCATCGCCGCC
Source organism: Terriglobia bacterium (assembly GCA_050010015.1). GTDB lineage: Bacteria > Acidobacteriota > Terriglobia > UBA7540 > UBA7540 > CAVROP01. Next base: position 35,528 of record JBEKLY010000020.1, on the reverse strand, counting down.
TCGAGGCTCGAGACAGCGCTGGCTGCAGGTTGGCTGAGTGACGCCGGTTTTGATTCGGCCAGGCTGGCCAGTTGTTCCCTGCTCTCCGCTAAGGCCAGCGTCGAAACGATGATTTCTTCTCGCAGGTTCTCCACTGCGGCTTCAAGGCTCGCTTCGGCGTTAGCTGCAGCCTGGTTGAATGACGCCAGTTTTGATTCGCCCATGCTGGCCAGTTGTTGCTCGCGCTCCTCGAAAGCCCGGCCCGAATTGGCTGCTTCTTCCCGCAGTTTCCCCAGCATTGCGTCGGTCTGCTTCGCAATTTCCTTGGACCATTGCTCTCTCAAGTCGCGCGCGGTCTTTTCCAAATCCTCCGCCAGATTCACGCCGTTTTCCTGCATAGCCGCCGGGCTACCATCGGGCCGTGCCTGGAAGTCCCGAACCAGCGCCCCCGCACGCTCCTCCAGAGAGTCCAAAGTCGTAGACACACGCGACAGCCTGTCCTCAATGTTAGAGGCGCGCAACTCACGAATGTCAGCGACTCGCGGCAGCGTTGCTTCCTCCGTTGCGGGGAAGTCTTGCTCCGTCCATTCCGGTATTTCCGGATGCTCATCATTAAGGGCCGCATAAAACCTGAGCCAGTAGGAGACGCCGGCGTGTTGAGCAAGCAGGACAGCCTCTTTGTAATACCCTGGACTGCCGTCGCTGCGGCGGCTGTTGATCACGGTGCCCAGGGCGGCGCCGACAGACAATCGGCCATTAAAAAGCCTGAAGGCCAGGGCCCTCGAGGGACTCGAGCCCATACTCTGCAGGTCAAGCGGAAAGCCACTCTGAGCTCGGATAGATTGCGCAGGGCTCTCGATCACCCAGACCCTGACTGTGATCAGTCCATTCTCCAGGTATTTTTCGTGGGCGAATCCGTAGAACCCAAAGTGGTTCCCAAGCGGCCTCCAACTTTCACCTAAATTCGCCGTGACAATAATGGACGCCTTCCCTGAAACGTCCTCAAATCTTACCTCAAGTGGGTTCATCAGAAACCTCCCGCTTCGAGGGCGAAGCACTTACCCCGTCTACGAACAACTAAAGCATTTTTCTGGCTTAAAAGGTATTATAGCACCGCTTGAACGCGCTAGCTCAGTTTGTCGTCTGGTCAAGTCGAAATTGCTATGAAAAAGATTGTGCCGACGGCGCCTTGGAGTGCGGCAGCGTCAGCTGACGCCGTTCGCACGTATTCCACGGCGGCAGTTGGCGCTGCCGCAATCCATGACGCGCCGGCGAGCGTAAACTACTGGAGTCTTTGTTCGGGCGCACGACCGGTGTATACTCAAACCCCTGAGTCATCCTTGGAGCTGTCATGCCTGACGCCCTCATCGTTCACCGTCTGCACTTCGCTTTTACAGTCACCTTCCACTACCTCTTCCCGCAACTCACCATGGGGCTGGCGCTGCTGATTCTGATTCTGAAAACTCTGGCGCTGCGGACCGGCGAAGAACACTACAACCGCGCTGCGCGCTTTTGGATGAGGATCTTCGGCATCAACTTTGCCGTGGGCGTGGTGACCGGCATCCCCATGGAATTCCAGTTTGGAACCAACTGGGCGCAATTCTCCAAAGCCGCCGGCGGCGTGATCGGGCAGACGCTGGCAATGGAGGGCATCTTTTCGTTTTTCCTCGAGTCGAGTTTTTTGGGGCTGTTTCTATACGGCGAAAAACGCCTGGGTCCCAAGGGCCACTGGTTTAGCGCCCTCATGGTGTTTGTGGGGTCGTGGCTCTCGGGGTACCTGATTGTCGCCACCGATGCTTGGATGCAGCGCCCGGTCGCTTACGCGCTGGGGCCCGGCGGCGAAATCAAGCTGACCAGTTTCCGGGGTCTGCTGCTGAACCGCTGGGCGTTATGGCAATACGCTCACAACATGAGCGGCGCGGTAATTACCGCGGCCTTTGTGATGGCCGCGCTTGGGGCATTCTATTTGCTTGTCGGAAGACAGCAAAGCTATGGGCAGACTTTTGTTCGCGTGGGAGTGGCCGCCGGCCTGATCGCCACCGTCTTCCAACTGTTCCCATCCGGCGACATCCAAGGCCGCCTGGTGGCCCACAACCAACCGATCACCTTGGCTGCCATGGAGGGCCTGTTCCACACCCAAAAAGGAGCGCCCATCGCGGTGATTGGACAGCCTGACGTGGTGAATCAGCGTCTCGATAATCCCCTTCTGGTCCCCCGCTCTCTCAGCTTCCTGACCTACCGGCGCTGGTTGTCGGAAGTAAAAGGGCTGGACGCATTCCCGCAGTCTGACTGGCCGGATAACATCCCGCTCGTCTATTACGCCTATCACGTCATGGTAGGGCTCGGCACATTTTTTATTGCCATCATGTTGATCTGCGCCTGGAAGTTGTGGAGAGGGAGTTTGTACTCCTCGCGCGGGATGCTCTGGGTCCTCATGCTCTCTCTTCCCTTTCCTTACATCGCCAATACTGCGGGATGGATGACCGCCGAAGTGGGGCGCCAACCGTGGGTGATCTATGGCTTGATGCGCACTGCGACGGGAGTATCGCCGCAAGTATCCTCGGGAAACGCCTGGTTCACCTTGATTGGATTCATGGGAATGTACACCGTGCTGGGTATATTGTTTTTGTTCCTGGTCTATCGGGTGATTGAAGAGGGGCCCGAACCTCCACCACTTTTCGTTACGTCGAAGGGGTAGGGGCGGTTCGCCAAACACCCCTACGGTTGGAGCAGACGTGGCAGGGGCGGTTCGCGAACCGCCCCTACGGTTGCAGTCAGGAGGGGCACAGCCCATAGGAGTTCTCGGCATGGAAACGGCCTGGTTCTGTCTTGTGGCAATCATGATTGCCGCCTACGTAGTGCTCGACGGATTCGACCTCGGCGCGGGCGCGGTGCATTTTCTTGTCGCCAAGACCGAGGCCGAACGTCAGTTGGTTGTGCGCTCGATCGGGCCGGTCTGGGACGGGAATGAAGTGTGGCTGCTGGCCGCCGGCGGCACCCTCTACTTCGCCTTTCCCGCTCTCTATGCCTCCGGGTTCAGCGGCTTTTACTTGCCCCTCATGATGGTGCTTTGGCTGCTGATCCTGCGCGGTATCGCCATCGAGTTTCGCGAAAAAGTCGACAGCCCTGTCTGGCTCACTTTCTGGGACGTGGTGTTTGCCGCCGCCAGCCTGCTTTTGGCGGTCTTTTACGGCGCCGCTCTGGGCAACGTGGTGCGAGGCGTTCCTCTGAACGGCAACGGGTACTTTTTCGAGGCCTTGTGGACCAACTTCCGTTTGGGGACCGATACAGGCATTCTCGATTGGTATACGATTCTGGTCGGAGTGGCGGCACTGGCCACGCTCTCGCTGCACGGCACGCTATGGCTGGCGCTAAAGACCGAGGGTCCGGTGCACGACCGTTCGCAAAGGTCGGCGCGTGCGATCTGGTGGATCGTTCTGGTGATGACTTTCGTTGTCACCGTCGTTACGTTCCGAGTGCAACCCCAAGTCCTGAACAACCTGTCGGAGCATCCCGCGGGGTTCGTCTTTCCCTTGCTCGCTTTGACGGGACTCGCCGCCATGGGATGGTTTATCCGCCGCCACGACGACCTCAAGGGTTTCCTTGCCTCCTGCCTTTACCTGGTGGGGATGTTGACCAGCGTAGTTTTTGGATTGTACCCACTCGTCTTGCCTGCCAGCACCGGCCCTGCTTATTCATTGACGATCTACAACGCCAAAGCTGCCGATTACGGACTGCGCGTCGGGTTGGTGTGGTGGTTCATCGGCATGGCCCTCGCCACCACGTATTTTATCTACGTCTACCGCAACTTCGCCGGCAAGGTGAAACTCGAAGGGTAATGCAGGGCCCCGGGACCGACAACCCGGTTTCACGCAAAGCCGCAAAGCTCGCAAAGCTCGAAAAGTTCGCAAAGAAAAACACGGACTCCGGGTTTCCGTTTCTTCGCGCCTTCGCGTCTGAAATTCGGAACGTGTCATCCTGAGCGAAGCGAAGGATCTCTGCAGTTGTTCGTAAATCGCCGAAACATCAGAAACTGCCGGGATCCTTCGCTTCGCTCAGGATGACACATTCCGGTTCTTCGCAGCTTCACAGCACGGGGAAGAACGGGGCCAACGCCACCCAGGCTCGTCACTTGTCACTCATCACTGCCTTTATTGGTTCGCCATTTTAGCGATGTGGATATCGAAGCCGGTGCCCGGCAGCAGCGTGGTAAGTTCAAAGGCTGTGAATCCGTCGCCCTCGAGCTCCGTGCGGCGGAAGAGTCCGGGCTCGCGTTCTACGGTCTCACGCCGCGCCTCGAAATTCTGCAAGAACGTCTGGGCCGTCTTCAAGTCAGGATGACTTGCTGCCGTGGACCGGGTCAGAGCCTCGGCCGCGTAGGAGCGGACCAGTTTGGGCCAGTATTTTTCCAGCAAAGCAGTGCTGGCGAACAGGTCGGCCCAAACGATCTGGTCGTTCACCGCCACCACCACGCCCACGGCCTTCCGGTCGCGCAATTCCCGCATGACTTCCTGGTAAGACTGCTCGAGCGGCGCGGCCTCCGCCTCGACGCGTTGCTTTACCTCGTCGTTGCCCATTACGCCGGCATAGGACGAGGTTGCCTGGATCGAAGGAGCCGCTTGCGGCACCAACGCCTGCATTTTCGCTGCTGAAGCACCAACCTCCGACCACACCTTTCTTTGATCCTGATCGGCCATGGCGCTCTTTCGAACGCTGGGCTGCGCCATCTGCGAACGGAACGACCCGAAGCCGGTCTTGGTCGCAACCCAACGGTGCGGTTCAACGCAGAATACACCCAGGTCGATGGGGTCGCTCTCCGCCGGGACAATGCGGTCTTTGCCGACCACACGATCCTGCTTGCCTCCCGTCAGGATTTCGCCTGCCAGCAAAAGCAGCGGGCGTTTGGAATTGTTCACCAGAACCAATTGGTTAACTTGTGGCCCCGGCGGCAGAGGTCGCTGGCGGCCGCGGATCAGCGGCTGGATCATTCCGCCTTCGCTCACCACGACCTCGCCGGAACGCAAACCTTCATCGAGCGTCAGGAAATCCTTCGTGTCGTGGGTTCGGTCTGTGACCACCGGGAAGATGGTCAGATTGTTGTGATTGATCGGCTCCAGCACCTTGTAATTTGACCCCGCCTCGCCTGCCGCGCCGAAACCCGGCCCCAGCAGTAGGGCCATAAAACCCATTACCACCGCAATCATACTCAAACCTAGAAGTTGCTTTCCTCGCATCGCTCGTTCCTCCCCTAGAATTGACCGAGGGCATCAAACCGGTCTACTGGGAGAACGACTCAGGTTATAATTCTTGCATCCAAATGAGAGCCGGAATTGGAAACTGGAAAATCGAAATTCGAAAATCGACCCGGATAGCTCAACTGGAGATATCGTCGGAACTGAGTTTAGCGGGGGGAGCAAGCCATTAACTACGCTGTCATCCTGAGCGCAGCGAAGGATCTCGGCAGTTGGCGTTCATTTCCTCGGCTGACGAACTGCGGGATCCTTCGCTGCCATGAAAATAACTCCCCTCCTCGGCGGGAGGAGGGGCAGGGGGGTGGTGGGTAGGACGGTCAGCGAACGACAACCGCCCCTGACCCCTCCTTACCAAGGAGGGGAATCATTTTCGTGCCAAGTGGTGAGCCGTAAGATCATGGAATCTTCGCTCAGGATGACAACGTCCAAGGCCACCCAATTTCGATGAGCACCACGCAAGAAAAAAACGACTGTTCGGCAATGTTCGTTATCCCGGAATCGGTGTGCACCCGACTCTATCAGCAGGCAGGCGCGGAGCGGTACGGCCTCTCCGCGGGCGATTTCGCGAGCATCCTGCAAGACATCGCTGCCAAGTACCTCCCTCGAGACGCGGGCCAAACCGAGGTTATGGAACTCCTCGACGGTTTGCGAGTTGAGGAACTGGCGCTGGCGCGTGCCTGCGCCCGAGGAAGTCAGGCTGCCTGGGAACTCTTCCTGAACCGTTACCGCGAAAAGCTCTACAACGCCGCGCACTCGATAGCCTCGGAGGATTCGGCTGCCCGGGAGCTTGCCGATTCGCTGTATGCCGACCTCTACGGAACGCGCTCGTCGGACGGCAGGCGAATCTCGAAGCTCGATTCGTTCACGGGCCGCGGCTCCCTCGAGGGCTGGCTTCGGGCCGTCCTGGCACAGGAATACGTGAACCGCTATCGCCGGCAGCAACGCCTGGTCAGCCTGGAGGAGCAGACTGAGGCAGGAGCCCAGTTCCAGGCCGAAGCGCGCGACCCTTCGCAGGCGGTTGACCCGCGTTTGGACGAAGCCACGGACCAGGCCCTCGCCGCGCTGCCTGGGGAAGACAAATTCATTTTGGCCGGTTATTATCTCGATGGCCGTACCCTGGCCGAGGTCGCGCGCCTGCTCGGGGTGCACGAATCTACAGTCAGTCGAAGGCTCGAGAAAATCACCACCGCGCTTCGCAAATCCATTCGTGCCCGCCTCGAAAAACTTGGCATGAGTTCAAAAGAAGCGCGACAAGCCATGGACGTGGAAGTCACCGAGTTATCCTTGGATGTTCGCCGCGGGTTAGGGGTTAGGAGTTAGGGGCTAGGGACTAGGGGCTAGGGATTAGGGGTTAGGGGTTAGGGCTTAGGGAACAGCAAGTACGGAGGGGCGACCGGGCGTTTGGAACGCATCCAAGTTTAGAGGTTAAAGGCTGACACATGCAAGAAGGCGGTTACTGCAGCGTTCCATAAGAAGGGATCGGGATATGGCGGCTGCGCCCTTTGTCCCCCAGCGCCTGTGCCTTGGTCCCCAAGAGAGTTTGTGTGAGAACTCCGTTCTCATGTCATTCCGAGGAGCCGCAGGCGACGAGGAATCTCGCTCTGCTCTTGAAAACATTCAGAGCGAGATCCTTCGCTGCGCTCAGGATGACAGCGAAGGGCTCGGAATGACAACCTGAATGAGGATTTCACACAGACTCTAAAGGGAAGTCGTAGACTGGATCCGCTATGTGGGGAGTACCAAAAATCGTGCTCGAGCGGCTTAAAGGAAAAACCGTCGCCAGTCAGGACAATCGGCAATCGACAGTCGAAAATCGGCCATTCGAACATCCCGACGCCAACCTGCTGACGGCATTCCTCGAAAGAACGCTGACGGAGCGCGAGCGGACGCTGGTTCTGAACCATCTCGCCGGGTGTGCGGAGTGCCGGGAGATTGCGGCTTTATCACTGCCCACCGGAGCCGAGGCGGCCGAACCTGCGAGTTTGCGTGCCCGAAGCGCGTGGAGCGTCCGGCCAGTTTTCCGTTGGGGCGCGCTCGCGGCAGCCTTGGGCGCCGTGGTAGTTGTCGCGGTATTGCACCAGCATCCGAGGAGCATGGTGCAAAATTCATCGAACAGCGCACCGGCTACCATTGTGGCGAACGCCAGGGAAAACACTCCTCAGGCTCCGCAGCCCTTGCCGTCGCAGCCCACTTCCAAAGCAGCCGCGCGAAGGACTAAAGGAAAGTCTCTCGAGTCCGCGGGTGAGATGGCGGAACTCAAGAAATCTGCCGCTCCACCGCCGGCCCGGCAACTCGCCACTCCCTCGGCCGACCTTGGAGCGCGAGCCCAAACGCCGCCCGGAACCCAGCTTCGCCCGCCGGCAGCGCCGGCCGTTCCTCCCCCGAGCTACTCTCAATCGGCCGAACTCTCGGGAGCAGTGAACACTGATCTCGCCCGCGCTGCCGCCAAGCCGGGCGCCGTCATGGATCAGCCTCCAGTCCCCGTTTACGACAAGAAAGGTCTAGCGGGTGAAGCCGGGGCATCAACGCAGGTGCGTGTGAATGCCCTCCAAGCCAAGCTCCCAGCGGCGGCATTCCGCAGTCCAATGAAAAGCGCGGCAGCCCTGCCAAGCGCGCTTTGGACCATTTCGGCGGACGGCAAGGTCCAGCGCTCGGCCGACGGAGGAAGGAGCTGGGAAAACGCAGGTGTCGACGACAAGGTCGAATTCCGTGTGGTCCAGAGCAATGGCAAAGAAATTTGGGCGGGCGGAACCGGCGGAGCGCTGTATCACTCGAGCAATGGCGGCGCGACTTGGACGCGCGTCAGCCTGGTATCAGGAGCCGCTCCCGTCACGGAAGCCATCGTGTCGATCAATTGCTCCTCATCCGACCCTCAGCACATCACAGTGAAGACCGCCTCCGGGGAGCAGTGGATTTCCGACGACAGCGGTCAGCTTTGGAGAGTAGTGACGAGTGAGGAGTAACAAGTTGGCAGGGCGAAAGGGTGGTTTGCAGCCCGTGCTACGGGAGAGAAGTAGTCGCCTTGGAAGTAACCCCTCACCCGTCCCGCTCCGGCTGATGAATGCGCCGGCAGCGGGACACCCTCTCCCCAATGGAGAGGGCATGACCGATCACATATCCCTGACACCTGGCACCTGAAACCTGGCACCTGAAACCTGACACCTGCTCTTACGACGTCGCCTTGACCTGTTCGGTGAGCCGGACGGCTTTGGGACGATAACCGCTGCGTGTGCGAACGTGGTAGCCCTTCATGTCCTGAGCCAACATTTTCACAGTGATGCTGCGCCAGCCGCGATTAGGGTTAGCCGCCGGGTAGTAACTGATCGAATACAAGTGCGCCAGATCATCCCGTATGGAAGCAAATGCATCCTGCTGTTCTTTCCAATTCTTGGCGAAATAGACCTTACCGCCCGTGGTGGCGCTCACCCGCTCGAACACGGCGGTCGAGACCGGATCGAGCCGCGCTTCCTGGGTGCTGATCATGTAAATCGGAATCCCTTCCGTCTGCGCCATCTCCCGGATGTCTTCGGGCCCCACGGCGCTGGCATTGTCCGGACCGTTAGAAAAAACCACCACCACCTTTCGGCCGGAAAGCCGGGCGGCATCTCGGAGCGTCATCAGCAGGGAGTTATAGAGTGCGGCATCGTCGCCTGCCACAGTGGCGCGAATGGCGCGGATAACGTCCGGGCGCTCAGGAGTGAGTAAAGCGGCTCGCGTGAAGTTCCGGCTATAAGAATAAAATGCCACGCGCGCGGGGTCTTGCAGCGACCGAACGAATTCCTCAATCGCGTCCTGTGCATAAACAAAGCCCCGGTACATGTAATTGCTGGTGTCGAACAGAATGTAGACATTGGCGCCGGCCACCAGCGAGGCCACCTCGCCCGGCGTAGCCTCCTCGAATCCGCCGTCTTTGTTCCGATGTCCGTGCTTGGGATTCGAAGATGCCGCCAAGGCCGGCTTGCTCTCACCGGGCTTGTAGTCCTCCAACCTTCTCGGCGCTTCGTTCTCTTCACCGAAAGTAGCGATCTTCTGAGGGATACCATCCTCATAAACCGCGAAATCCCAGGGCGTGAGGCGAGTTACATAATTACCTTTCTTGTCTGTGACCGCCACGTCCAACTGCACCATGTTGACGGTAACCTTAAAGACCGTCACATCCGGACCGCTCTGCTCCTGCGGCGCAACCCATGCGGCGCCGCAGAAAGTAGTCAGCAAAAGCATCGGAACCAAGACTCGCGTTTTCGCCATGGTAGACTCCTCAAGCTCCTGGAAGAAGCTCACTCTTGGCTAAGGTGCGGATTTTCCCCTGCCGAAACTCCTCGCCCGTTTCCCGCAAAGCGCGAAGCAATGCGGGCCAATCCTCCAAATCGGTTGCTGAAATTTTCTCAATCATGCGGTGCGTCAGCTCCGGCACCAGAATGTGGAGCATTTCCGGAGAATAGCCGTTTTCGTCTGCCAGGCGCGCCCAGTAAAGGTTGTTGGAATCCCAGGACTCACCCAGCAGGCGGCTCGAGTACCCCATCAAAGTCGGAAAAGGTTTTGTGCTCAGCAGTTCGCGCGCATAGGTCTCTTCGAGGGCCGGATGCGGCACACCAAAATCCGCCGAGAGGCGTTCCCAACTGACTAGAGAGGGATCATGTGCACTAAGCTCAGTCAATTCGCGCTCTGCCGGTCCCGAGTCCTGGCCCGGGAATTGCTTCCGGTATTCGACGGCCAGAAAAAGGAGTTCTGCGGGCGCCACATTGGAAATCGCAGCTTCCGGCTGTCCGCGACGAAGAGCATCGTCTACTTCCCCGGCTCGCTGAGGAAGCATGCGATCGGAAAGAATTGTCATCACGGTTGCGCGCAGCTTCTCGTCTTTGGCCGCCGCTTCCAAAAGCTCTTCTCCCGCGCGCTGGTAGAGGCCGACGGCGTGAAGTTCCGATTGAGTCACTCCCCACCAGCGCGGCAAGACGGCGCCCACCAATAGCGAAGGCACCAGATCCTCCCAGATGAGGGCCTGAACGTTCTCCGGCACAATGAAGTTCTGCTCAACTTCCGCCAACGCATAAGGCAGGTCAGCCAGTGAGCCGGAAAGATGCGCTCCTCCGCTCGCCGCATCGCCAACACCGATCAAGGTGGGGCTTTCCCAGGAATGGTATTCTCCGTTGATCTTCTCTCCCACGGGATCGTGAGCGCGCACGAAAAGCGGGTTCGTCAGCAGCATCTGCGCCCCGGGAGGTTGGTAGTAGGCGTAGTTGAGTCCCACCAGGGTGTCTCGAAGGAAGGGCACGAGTTCGCCACGCGCCGCAGCCAAGTCCTTGGCAGACCCCGGCGACTGGATGAGCGGCGTCAGGTTCATTTGCAACTCGAATTTGATGTGCGGAGTTGTATAGAGGCCATTGGCCCATTCCAATCTTTCGCCGGATGTGAAGAGTGGTTTTGGCAGCTCGAACTCGTGCAGCTCCCCGGCCAAAAGCAACAGCGTATCCAGGTTGGGCTTTCCATGCGCGGTCTGGTTTAGGCCGTGTCCCAGTGCGAACAGATTGTCGAGAGAAAGAAGCCGCTGCGCATCCAGAACCGCACGGATGTTGTCAGCCAGAAGCCGCTTCACCTGCCGGCCCGCCGCGGTTGACTGCTTGGGACCGGCAAGCAAGGTGATAATGGCGTCCTGGGAGCGTTGTGTTTCCCCCGTCGCGGCGCGCAAGAGCTCGCCGAACGAACTCTCCGTGGCATCGAAGAGTTGGACGGAGGAAAAGACGCTGTTGAATGGGTTGATGACCTGCTGCCAGGACTGGTTCAAGTCTTGAATTTCGCCCTGGCGCGCCAGGATTTCCCAGAGTCCGACGATGGCCTGATAAATCCCTAGCGTGTCGCCTCGTACACCATAGTCAGGTATGCGGTCAACTGCATCCGCCACACTGAGAAAACGCCTGACCGAGTCGTCGTTCAGCGCGTGAAACTCTGAGAAAATGGCATACTGGTTCCCGAAGCGCGCAAAATCCTCCGCCAGCAAACTCGCGGCTTGGGGGCTTAAGCGCTCGTCCGGGGAGCGCCGGCGGTCGATCTCGTTCAACGTCAGGAATACCTTGAGCGGCGAATCTTGCGAGAGCTCCCTGGTAAGTCCAAACATGCCGGCGACCAAGTCGTCAGGAGCTTCCCACCCTCTGGAATGCTGGGCCCATTCAGCCCCGAGTTTGGAATGAGCTTTGCCGCCCACGACTCCTTTCCACACTGCCAGGCCGCCAGGGATGTGGGGTTGCCCGTTCGGCTCGAACCATAGCCGGGTCACAAGCAACAAGAGGCCCGGATCTGTCCTGAAGGCGCCCTTCGCCGGGCCAGGGGTGACTTTCCGCCCTCGTAAAGCCACGTAAAATCGAGTCAATCGGTGCGGATCAACGAAATACGATTGCTGAGACGGGTTGATGCGCGCGAGTGCGTCGAAGTAAGCCGCCAGCCACCCCGAATCTCTTGCCACTAGCCGCGATACGAAATCCGCCGGCGAGTCGGGGCTGGCGCCAACCAGACTCTTCCAGGCCGGTTCAGCCGCGTTTCCGCCTGGAACGACCACCCGGTTCGATCGAATACAAATGTGATTCCCGAAAAAATCCAGTATAGCCGCGTTGGGCGCAAGCTTCTCGAGCCCCGGAGACCGCAGCAGGGCGCTCCGGGTGTTGTCATCCATCCGGGACAACGCCCAATAAAGCCGGGCTAATTCAGGGTCCTGGAAAAGGACGTCGAGAATATCCTCTTTCTTGCTCTTGCTGCTTTTCGTCCAATCGGACTGACTGAAGAGGACCGGAGCCCTCGTGCTGGGATACGGGTAAGCGAACGGCTTGCCCCCCTGAATCGTCTGCTCCAGTTCTGCCAGGGGGAATCCGGAATCGACCGTAATGAACGCCTTTTTCTGGTCAGCGGTTTCGATTCTCACTCGAGGGCCGCAGGCGCTCGAGAGCCGGTAGCCCAGCGTATTCAGCAGCGGCTGTGCCTCGCTGCATTTAGAAACCCGGATGATTGCTTCCGCGCCCGCCAGCGCCTGGAGTTCCCGGGCGTGATCAACGTAACGCCTCAGAAGCACCAGATACTCAGTCGCCCTGCGTCCGCCCTCTTGCCAGGTAAAACCGTGCGTCACGACATTCCGAGCCAGAAGCGGCAGCACTTCCTCCGGAGGAATCTTCTGGCTGATGCCAGCCATGCGCAGGAAGGACCGGAGAGGGCCTGGAATGGACACACTTGTCCCGGAAGAGGGAGCGCTTTGCGCGGCTTGCTGGGCTTGCTCGTCCTGTTGGGCGGTTGGGGCCGCGCTCGCGCCTTTGGCGCCAAACCAGCCTAGATAGGCGACGAAAAGAATTGCCAGAGAAAATGCTCGGGAAACGCGGGGTTTCATATGGGACTCCCTTCCATCAGACCTAACGCAGCTACTCTCAAAAATGCCGGTTACCGGAGGAGAGCCAACCAATCCTCTGCGGGCGCCACCTGACACCGTCGCATAACTCCGCAACCCTTGGATTCTCCTGCCGGGCTTGCGGAATGCAACATCGAACCGGTCCCCTTTTAACTCCGGAACGTAACCGACACACTGTCCTGTTTGTCTCAATACTAGGCCAACTGCCACCCTGCGTCAAGCCTGTAGGTTCTCCCCTGTTAATTTTCCCTCTTGACACGGGCTCGGCGGCATGATAGCCTACTTAGATTGACCTATGCAGGGGGAGACAGACTTGCAACCCGGCGCGGAACTCGGTCAATATGTGATTCTTCGGGCTCCCGACGAATTGAACCGCTGGCACCCGTCGGCGCGTGGCTGCCATTTTCTGATTTTGGACACTTAATTTCTGCCTCCGGCCGCTTACCTTTTTGCCCCCCATTCGTCGTAACGGGTTGAGAGGTCAAGCAAAGTCGGTGATGGAAGGCTGCTTGGAGCTAGCCGGACACATACCAGATGAAGCGAGAGTGAGTGGGGCGGATGAGCTGACGCTGATTCGCCGCGCCCAGGAAGGCGACTCCTTAGCCTTCGAGGCGCTGGTGCGGGCCTATGACCAGAACGTGCTCCGCCTGGCGCTGCAAGTGGTGCACTCGCCGGAAGAAGCTCGCGACCTTTACCAGGAGGCGTTTCTGAAGGTCTACCGCTCCATCCGCTACTTCCGGCTGGAGGCGCGATTTTCCACCTGGCTTTATCGCGTGGTGATGAATGTTTGCCTGGACTATTTGCGCCGCCAAAACACTCGCAAGGAAGTGCAGGGACCGGAAAGCGAGGACGGTCAACCGGAGTACTTTCAGACGGTGCCGGAGGAACGGCCGGTGCTCGACCCGGAACGCGCCGTGCACTCGAGAGAGATTGGCCGTCGCATCCAAGCTGCGCTGCAGCGCCTGAACCCTCGCGAACGGATGGTCTTCGAGTTGAAGCATTACCAGGGCCTGAAGCTCCGCGCCATTGGCGAGCTTTGTAAGACCAGCGAGCAGACGGTCAAGAACTGCCTTTTCCGCGCCACGCAGAAACTGCGCATGGATCTTGGAGACTTGGTTTAGGGATTAGGGATTGGGGATTAGGGATTAGGGATCAGGCGGGCAGTGGACGGTGGGCACTGGGGAGTCGATGGTTGAGAATTTGCAGCGGCTCGCAGGATCGCGGGTACTGAGTCTGGAATCGGGAATTTTGAATTTTGAATCGCAGTCTGGAATTTTGATTCGGCCGAGGGAGTTATGACTTGCAGGGAGTCAGAAGAATACATGGCACTCGATCTTTACGGCGATCTTTCGCCTGAGCAGCGAGCCTTCTACGAGGCGCACCTTGCCAACTGCGCTCATTGCGAGGTCGCGCGGAAGCAAGTCCGTAGCCTGCATGAGGTGCTGGCTCAGCGTCCAAGTCTGGAACCGTCTCCGGATCTTCTGGTGGAGTGCCGCCTGGCCCTGTCGGATGCGCTCGAACGAGAGCGATTAGGATGGCATGGCCTGGCGCGCGAATGGTTGGCCTTCCTGCAGCTCCCGCCGCAGCGGGTAGTCTCCCGCCTGGCATTCGTCCTCACCCTGGTGGTTTTTGGGTTTGGCCTGGGTTGGACGTTGCGTCCCCGCACCGAACGAGTGCTTCCCTCCGCGCCTGGCAACGTAAACACGTCTTCTGTTGCCGATGCGGACCTCGAGAACATGCGCATCAACGACATCAGCCGCGTGGCTCCTGATCCGCAGACCGGCGACGTGCGTATCACCATGGACGCACAGCGCCGCTTCACCCTGGAAGGGTCGCTCGACGATCCCCGCATCCAACAACTCCTGGTCAACGCAGTCAAGAGTTACAACAATGCGGGAATTCGGCGCGACACGCTGGATGCATTGCGGGCCAGCACCAAGAGTCCCAACGTCCGGGCTGCCTTGCTTTATTCCATGCAATACGACCCGAACGTCGGAAACCGTCTGGCAGCGTTGGATATGGCTCGAGCTATGCACGGTGGGGAAGACTTGCAGCGGACGCTGATTAATCTCCTCGAACGTGACTCGAACCCGGGAGTCAGGGTCCAGTCAGTCGACCTGCTGGTTGACCAAATGGAGAGGCAAGGCCGCGATGAGGCGACTCTCGGCACCCTGGCCCGTCTTGCCGCAACCGATTCGAACAGTTATGTGCGATTGAAGTGCGCGGACGCACTGCGAAAGCTGGGAAGCGATGGAATCCTACAAGCTCATGAGAAATAAATCTCTATTGCAATGCGGACGTCGGGCGGGTCAAAGGCCCATTGGAGCTCCCCGGGATAACACAAGGAAGGTCTTTATCCGCAGTCTCGTCCTGCTCTGCCTGGCGGCTGCCCTGCCCTGGCCTGCCCTTGCCCAGCTCAATGAACAGCGCGGCGCGCCCGTTCGGCGTGGGAACGCCTGGACGGAAACCTACACCTGGACCGCCCCGGCGCGAGAAGGTGGAAAACTGGTTCTGCGCGCCGACATGGGCTCGGTGGAAATCACTCCCGGCACGGGCAATCAGGTCGAAGGCCGCGCGGTGGTACGCGTTTACAATGGAAACGAGGAGAGGGCGCGGCGTGTGTTCGACGCCTTCCGCCTCAGCGCACGTTTAATCGAAAGCACCGGCGTCTATGTGAGCGCGGAGTTTGGCGGCTCGAGGCATCGCGATGGCTCCATGGGAGTGGAATTCGACATCAAGGTTCCGGCGCATTTCAATCTGGACGTCGAGACGAAGGGCGGCGATATCGACCTTGATGGCGCCCTGCTGGGTGAAGCGAAGCTGACTACCGCGGGCGGCGATATTCACGCCGGGGACATCAGCGGCCCTGTCCGTGTGGAAACCGCCGGCGGCAACATTAGTTTGGGGAACATTGGCGCGCACGCGGAAGTCCGCACCGCCGGCGGCAACATTCATATTGGTAATGTAAGGGGCGACGGCGATATTGAAACCAGCGGCGGCGAGATCGAAGTGGGGCAAGTCGACGGGACCGTGCGCACGGAGACGGCGGGCGGCGATATTGTGATTGCGGGCGCCGGCGGCCAAGTCACGGCGGAGACGGCGGGCGGACAGATTCATGTCGGGCCGACCGCGGGTAGCGTGCGGGCGCAGACCGCCGGAGGAAACATCGTGCTTCGCGGAGCGCGCGGACGGGTGGTGGCTGAAACGACGGGAGGCAGCATTGACCTTCTGCAACTCGGGGCAGGCGTCCGGGCCAACACCTCCGCCGGACGAATTCTGGCGCAGTTCGACGCCAACACCAAGACCTTTGTGGCGTCTCAGCTCGAGAGCTCGGTGGGAGACGTCTACGTCTATTTACCGATAAATCTGTCTTTGACGATCGACGCGGCCATCGATGCCGCCGCCGGCCATCATATAGTCACCGATTTTCCGTTGAGCATTCTGGGCGACAAAGAAGATTTCAGCGAGCGCACGATTCGCGGCCATGGAACCTTGAACGGGGGCGGTGAGGTTTTGCGCATTCGGACCGTGGCCGGGAACATTGAGATTCGCAAAATCGACGCGCACAGCCTGCAGGAAATCAAGAACCACGAGGATACGGCCTGGAACCACTTGCAGCAGCGCGCCGCGGAAAAAGCGCAACGAGAGCGCGAGCGCGAGCAACAACGCCGGCAGCGGCAGAAAGAAAAGGAGGATGAACGTGACGAGAATTGACCGCACGCGGCTCCGAAGACACCTGACGGCCTGCCTTTTCCTCTGCCTCGCAATGGCGTTCGTCGCGAGGCTCGACGCTTCGCAGCAACTCGAACGCGCCTGGTACGGACGCTACCCTCTCTCCGCGGGAGGAAGCGTGTCGGTCGAGAACGTTCAGGGTGAGATCAGCGTCGAGGGATGGGATCGCGCTGAAGTCGAGATCACCGCAGCGAAAATCGGCAAAGGGCAAGACGACCATCTGGAAGATGTGCGCGTGGTGACCGAACTTGGCATTGATAGTCTGGCATTCAGAACCGTCTACCCGCAACACATGGACAGGCCGGTGCGGGTGGATTACCGGTTGCGCGTGCCGCGCCAGGTCCATCTGGCTTCGCTGCGTACGCTCGAGGGGAACATTGCGGTACATAGCGTCGAAGGTTCGGTTGACGCGCGGACGCTGGCCGGAAACATCGTGGAGATGGGCATGACGGGCCGCGTTACCGCCAGGACTGTCACGGGAAGCATCATGGTGTCGCTGAAAGCACTGCCCGCAGGTACGCGTCCTTTGCTCCTGGATACGGTCAATGGCAATATCGACCTGCTTCTTCCCCCGCGGCCGGATGCGGATCTCGAGCTCAGCACACTGGATGGAACGATTCAGGGTAACTACGCCTTTCAAGTCAGCTCTGTGCCCGGAGACACGATGCGCCGGACGCGTCTGGGCCTGGGCGGCGTGACGGTCACGCTGCGGACCGTGCGGGGCACGATTCGCGTCGCGGAACGCGATGACCTCTTGTAGCTTCGATCACGAAGGGGCAGGAGTTGCGTCTAAGAAAAGTGGGTAGCGCAGACCTCCGCTTTTGAGGTCTGCGGTTCTTGATGCGAATCTGACGAAGGAGCGGCTAGCGGCGCGTCAGTTTTAAGTTGGTGAACAAGAGAAAAGCCGCGGACTCAACATCGAAGGTCCGCGCCACCCGGCTCCAGCTTGGGAAAGGGAGAATGGTCATGAAACGAAACTTCGCCATGGGTTTGATGCTGTCTGTGCTGATGTTGCTGGTGAGCGTGAGTATCGCCCGCAGTCAGGAAGCGCCCGAACCGCCGGTGGCCCCGGAAGCGCCTGAACCGCCGGAAACGCCGGAAGCGCCCGATTCTGCGCTGAATCTCCTGATGCAGTCCGACTCTCTAGAGGGCTCCGCTCACCTGGGCGTGACCCTGCACGATGTGACTGCGGAGAAGGCGCGTGATTTGAAACTGCCCGGCGAGTATGGCGCTCTGGTGGTAAATATTGACGCGAACAGTGCGGCCGCCAAGGCAGGTTTGCAAAAGGGCGATGTGATCGTCGAGTTTGCGGGTGAGCGTGTGCGAAGCGAGGCCCAGTTGCGCCGCCTGATTCGCGAGACGCCCGCGGGACGAACCGTCAGCGTGCAAGTCATTCGCGACGGCCAGGCTCGAACCCTCAGCGCCAAACTTGAAAGCGGCAAGAACCAGTTCTACTTCGAGACTCCGGAAGTGCACATCCCGGAAATCCACATCTCACCAAACATGATTGAGCCGTTCAACAACCGCAGCTTCGCCTTTATGTTCGGTGGGCGGCCGACCCTCGGAGTATCCGGAGAAGAACTGACAAGCCAGCTTGCCGGCTATTTCGGCGTCAAGCAAGGCAAGGGCGTCCTGGTGAGCGAGGTGGTGGCCGGAAGCCCTGCCGCCAAAGCGGGACTGAAGGCGGGAGACGTGATCGTGGGTGTGGACGGAAAAGAAGTGGCGACGGTTGCGGAATTGCGTAAGGCGCTCGAGCTGAAGTCCGGCGAAGACAAACGCAAACTCAACCTGACCGTGGTGCGAGAACATCACGAGCAGACGCTGCCCGTCGAACTAGAAAGGCCGGAACTTCTCCAGCACGGGAAAGAGGTGGCGGGTTTAAACTTTGATTCCGCCGAATGGGGACGTGTGGAAGCACAAGCGAAGAAACAGATGGCGGCCGCCCAACTCGCCCTCGAGCAGGCTCAAAAGCACCTCGGCGATCAGCAGCGCCTGCTGTCGGATCAGATGCAGCGCGCGGCTGAGAAGTTCCGGCAGGCAGCCCAGGACAAGCTCAAGGAGCAACTCAAGCTTCAAATCGAGAAGCAGCGTGCGGCTCAAACGCAGGACGATATTTAAAAAGGGGAAAAATAAAGGGTAAAGGTTAAAGGATAAACGCTAAAGGTGAAGCGTGCTCATTAAGCCAGAGGACAATATCATATCTCATAATATACAGAAATGCCTTGCGCCGAATCAGCGCACTCATACTTTAGCCTTCAACCTTTACACTTTACCCTTTACCCTTCAGCCTTTTTTGATGTCAACAACCGGATAGCAGGTGAACGCCGCCTTATACGGCACTTCCCAGTAGGGGATGTACTCGTGTGCCGCATCCCCGTCCAGGGCGAAATGCAGCGGTTGTCCATTCTTCGGCTTGAGTTGCTCAACGAAGTCTTCGGGGCGCTCGCCATTCCGCACCGCCAACCGGGCCTCCGACGAACCCATAATCGCAAGCAGTATCGGGCCGTACTCGAGCGCGACGCGCTCATGGCCCGCGATCTGGTCCACTCCCCTGTAGCGAGTGAGCTTGAATTCCATGGGCAAGCGGAAGGTGACCGTATCGCCGTCGGACCACGTTCTATCGAGTGTAACGTAAGTGCCCGGCTTGCCGGTGGCGGCTAAAGAGCCATTGATCTCGATCGGCATCTCGCCAGCCGCCCAACTCGGCACGCGCAGCCGGATCTTCGCAGGCGACGGCTGCGCCGCCGCTAGGCGCAGTTCGACATCGGGTTGAAATGGAAAGCGGGTTGTCGTTTTCAGCTCGAGTGTGTGTCCGCCCGCCGGCCAGGTAATGCTGGAGGGCTCAAACAAATCGACGTACAAGCCGTCAGGCGCAATCGAATAGATGTACTCCGCGAGCGACCCGAGCATCCGCGTTCCCTGCCCTTCACAACAAGTGTTGATGGAGATTCCGACGGAGTCGTCTTTCGGGCCCACAAGCTTTGCGTGATACATGATGCCTTTCGTGCCGACTTGGTTCGCGAGCGCGACGTTGTAAATGGACTTCTCGATTTCGGTGACGTACTTCTCCTCGTCGGGATAAAGGAGATGCAGGCGCTGGTTGAACTTCGTCCAAAAGACGCTGCCGCATAGTTCGCCCGTGCTTGTGTATAGCTGGTAGGATTTGGGCGGATACTCGCCCATCTCGCAGATCGCGATGGTGCCGCCCACGTGCTCCCATTCATCATGGTATAAATCCCACGCCCCGAGCATGGCATCCAGATAACGCCTGCTACCGGTGGCGCGGTACAGGTCCAGGTAGGCTTCGAAATCCGTAATCAGGTAACAGTGTGGGCGATCGTACGGGTATTGCCACACCATGAGTTCCTCACGCCGGGCCAACCCGTCGAGCCAGTAATCCTCCTGGAAATAGCGCTGCACAACCTCCAGGTCTTCCGGCTTGCCGGCGGGGGTGAAATACATTCGAGTGTTTGCAATCATCCCCTGCACGCCTTGCGCGGCGCCGCGAAGCAATTTGGGTAGATAGGGACAACGATCGTACCAATCGTAGTAGCCGCGCAGCAGTCCGAACGCTTTAGGATTGCCGGTGTAGCCGGCTTCGATGAGTCCATGGGTCACCCAGGAACGGGTGTAAGCGGCGCGCTCGGAATGGAAGATCGACCCCTCGGGATAAGCCATGATGTAGCCGTTGGGCTGCCGGCAGTCGGCAATGCCATCCACCAACTCGTCCATGCGGCGGCGCAGTTCCGGGTGATCGACCCAGCGCAGCGTATTCGCGGCGCCCATCAGAAATCGTCCCGCGCACGATCCGGCAAGGTCCTCCTCCCAGAACTTGTCGGGTTTTCTCAATCCCGGCGGGTTCGGCTTGCCGGCTCGCTCGCGGAATTGCCGCAGCATTTCGTCCACTGTAAAGGAGTTGAGCAGGTAGCCGATGTTGTTCTCCACGGCCGTCTTGAATAATCCGTCTTCGAGGCGAACTCCGCTCAAGGGCGTGCTCGCCTTGTAAGCAACAGGCCTCCAGTCGCGCGCCGGAATTACGTTTTCAGGATGGTCGGTGATGATGCCTTCACCCATGGGACGCGGCGGGCGGGCTAAAACAGCCAAGCCCGAGTTGCCGTAAGCTGCGTCGGCCGTCACAGGACAGCCTTGAGCAATGTTCTTCCCTCCGGACAACACATCGATTTTCGAGATCGAGAAATCGAAGACATCGGGTTTGCGGGCTCTTAAGCGTGTAGCCGTCAAACGCACGTATCGCCCCTGGACCTCGTGCGCAGGATAGCGAGTTTCCCGATCGCCGGGATTGGGGCAATCGGCGTCCGTGTAGTCCGCAATAAGCTGGGCAGCCTTGAACGCCGCGTCGTCGGAGGCTTCGATCTTGAACCGAACCGGGAAACCCTGATTGCTCCCCGTGCCGTAGCCGCTTTCCTCGCCCAGCGTAACAGCCGGATATAGCATGACCGCTTCGATGGGCTGACGCGAGTGAAGATCCACCTGCACCCAGGTTGTCACATCCGCGCTGCTCGCGGGCTTCGATACGTAGGGTCGATAAGCAGTTGCGGGAGTGAATGCCATCCGCTCACCTGGGGGGTTGAAATCAGCGGGCTTGTCAGAAGCTGCAGACAGGGCCGAAGCCGATCCGAACACTTGCAGGGCAGTGATGCTCGCGCCGGCGCTGACCGTCTTCCCTAAGAATTTGCGCCTGGTTAATGACATGGTTTGATTCCCTTCTCCTTGCGGCAGTCGGTTGTGCTTCGCCGACCGAGTGATAGTACCAGATTTTGCTCAGGCCAGTTAACCCCTCGCGTCATAGACGCGAGCCTGTCGCAGCCGTCGGTGTGAGCTAATCAACACAGATCACGCCCTGCGTCCGGAGGCGCGCGTGGTTTCTATAGGTGCGTGTTATACTAGCCCCATTGAAGGGCTTGCGGAAAGGAAGTATCACCATGGGGATAGTGTTTGTTGAGGGCACGGTCAGCGGGCCCAGCGGGCAGCAGGCAAGATTGCAGTTCCTGGTCGACAGCGGAGCGACCTACACGTTGCTGCCGCGCAATGTGTGGCCGCCGCTTGGTCTTGTCCCCAAACGCTCAGTCCGATTCACACTAGCGGACGGGAGCATTATCGAGCGCCAGATTTCGGAATGTCACATTTCCCTTCCGCAGGGCGACGGTCACACTCCGGTCATTCTTGGAGAATCCGGTGACGACGCGCTCCTCGGCGCCATTACGCTCGAAGAACTTGGGCTATTTATCAATCCCTTCACTCGCACCTTGGAGCCGCTGCGGATGATGCTCGCCTGATCCACTCGCGAAGGAGGCCTGCCATGTCTGACCGATGGGTTTTCCTGATCGCATTTCTAACCGTGATTGTGATCGTCGCCGGGGCTTTCGCCATGCCCCACTACTTCAGTTTCGAACTCTTGAAATCGTTAATCTACCTGGCCGTCGCCTTGCTCGTCTTCTTTGGCGAGGACCGCTTCAGTTACATGCTGGGGATCGTCACGCCGCCAGTGCGGTTCGTCCTGGCCATCCTGTTGGGCGGATTCTTTGGCGAGTTCGGGGTTCTCGTCGGCTCCCTGACCGGAAAACCTACACCCCCCCTGGAGACGCCGCTCCATGGGCTATCAATCCTGATGGAGATTCTGCTTGAGGTCGTTTGTTATCGCGCCTGGCGCAAGCAGGTGACCGGGAAATTCTTCGGAAAGACCTTCTGGATTTGCCTGGCAGTAGCGATCGGCTACGACGTGCTTCTGGCGGCCTGGTATTTCACCCACCCGATTTGAGCGAGGCCTTACCGCCCCCTGGCCCCCTCCTCAGAGAGGAGGAGAATTTCTGCTGGGATTCCCGCTCCTTGGAGCGGAGTGGAGTTTCGGCTGGGACTCCCCTCCTTGATAAGGAGGGGCAGGGGGAGGTTGATTCACTCCACCACGTTTCTCAATTGTATTTCCATGACGCGGTGTTCTCGCCTGGCGGCGCGTTCCTGGTGATGTGATCGGCCATGGTGCGAATCAGGTTCTCCTGCGTCATGGATTGCCAGCCGTGGCCCTTCTCCGGCCGTCCGTACTCGAAACTGCCTTCGTAATGCGGATCGTGCGTGGTTTTGAGGAAATCCTGCAAATCATAGACGGCCAGATTGAGATAAAAGTTGTCCATATCGCCGACGTCGATATGGATATTCCCCACGAGTTGCGGCCCGATGCGCGGCCAATTCTGTTTGAGGTAGGCGGTGAGGTCGTAACCGTGATCGCGCATGTAGTCCGCGACGGAGCGGTCGATCTTTCCCGTCAGCTTATCCCACAACGGCTTGGGATAGCCGTCGCCGCCCACCGGACCGTAGACTGCCTCCCAGATTTCCAGTTGTTGCGCGGAGCGTCCATGGCTGCCCAGCACCGCTTCCAGCCGGCTCAGCTCTGACATGGTCGTTTCCACCTGCCCTTCCGCGGTGCGCATCAGCGGCCGCCAGACCCTCAGCCAGGTGTGGCCCGGCTCGAAGAAGGCATTATCATCATTGTAAATATTCACGAGCTGATAATGCTCGAAGCTAATAGGATCAGGGTAAAGAGTCCAGGTGCCGCCGAAGAAATCCGGGTGATACAATTCGAGCGCCAGCGACTCCCAGCCGCCCGTCGAGCCGCCCGAAAGCACCCGAGCGTAAGGCTTGCGGATGATCCGGAAGTGCGTTTCGAGGTAAGGGATCAGTTCGGTCATGATCGCGTCGCCGTAAGGACCGTTGTTCGCGGAATTCACGGCATACGAATCGTCAAAATAAGGCGTGGGGTGTTGAAACGTCACGATCAGCAGGCGCGGGAAACTGCCGGAGTTCCATGCCTCATGAAACTGGGAACCGGATTCGAGATTGTACTGCGCGAGCCGGGCTTTGGCGCGATCGGAGGCTCTCTCATCGTGAGTGGTGAATTGCATGGGCGGTCCGAGGTCGAAATGGCCCTGCTCGTAGAGCACCGGATAGGATACCGAGGGATGCGAATTGTATCCTTTGGGCAGCAACACCGTGGCTCCGAGATAAATCGGCTGGCCCCAGAATTTCGTCAGCAGCTTGCTTTGAATCTTGATGTGCTTTACCCATTCGGTGTCCTGGGGGACTTCCACCGGCGGGATCACGTTTGCCAGGCTCAGGCGGATGTCGTAGCCCGCGGCGGGGTCGAGGTGCACCTCCTGAACTTCACTGTAAAGATTGCCCGGGGAGCGGTTGAACTGCTGGCCCTCCCACTGGTCGAGATGGACCCAGATGGTATGTCCGTCGGCGCGGCGGCACTGAGTGTAGATGTTCATGATCGCCTGAACGTAATAATCGCCGGCGGGAATATCGGCAAGGCTCGAGGGCGGGTAACCGAGCGTCGTGCCGTCGATCACAGTCGCCTGTCCGGGCTGAAGCTGATCGACGTCCGCGCCATAGAGCGGCGAAGCGTCGCCCCAGGAACCTGCCTGTGATCGAGGTTCCGGCGTTTCCCGGTTCGAGATCATCACGAACACGCGGCCGGTGATAGGCTCAGCATGAGCGGAGGCCGGAAAGGAAATCTGGAATCTCAGGGACGGCGCCGGGCGAGCAGCAGCGGGTATGACCAGTGCGGACAATAGTGCGATTGCGAGAACCGCAGCAATCCGGTAGTAAGAACTGCCTGGCTTGGTTTGGCTCAAGACCACCTCCGATCGATGACCAGAGTAGGCTATCATGGGCCAGCCACCTCGTCAAGCAAAAAAATGCAAAGCGGCGGGAACGCCGCCAAGCCCCGGGGACTACGGAGCAGCAGCATCCGGCGGCAAATTGACCGAACAGCGGGTCTGGCGCTATGATTCACTCATGTCCAACACTCAATTGAGAGACGATTTTGTAAGAGGTCCCGGGGAATTCCTTAAGAAATACGCGCTGATGAACCCTGGATCGACTAACTTCGCCATCGACCGGGTCGATGATAAAGACGTTTTTGTGAATGAGTATCTCGCGTACGGTGGTACGCCGGGCGAGTTTGCAATGGCTGCGCCCAAGAGCTATGTTGCACGGGCCAAGACCATCAAAGCCAAATTCGACTATCTGTCGATGGTGGGCGGGATTTGCACCGGGCATTCTCTGGCGGGTTCGGCCCCCGATGTGTTGCGGGCCGGCGAGAACATGCCGTTTCAGATTCGCGGCACTTCCGCCGTGCAGATTTCAGTGGATGTCAAAGCCGACCCGGCGGCCTTGGATGTTTACTTTCTGCCCTGGAAATCAAACAACACCGTCACCATGCAGCTTGGCCAAACCGCCCGGTATTTCATTACGGCGGCCATGTCGGGTTGCACATTTCAGGTGACCGGCAAACCTTCCGCGCCCATTGTCTCGCATGCCAACTCCGGGGGCGAAACCCCCGACCAGAAACTTACCTTCATGGACGGGCAGCTTAGGAAGGCGTTAGAGACCAAACTTGGCGCGCTGGGAAAGCACGCTCCGGTGACCCGCCTGCAAACAGGGCTCTGGGGAACCATGCCGAGCGCCACGGTCGAGGAAGTGAACTACGGGCTCGACCCGACCAATGCGCGCCCCCAGCAGTTTTCAGACACGACGGTATTGCTTCAGCGGGACAAGGCCCAGGCTCAACAACTCGGGCGGAACGGCCAGAAGTTTAAGAACAACGACCTCGAGGTTGAAGAGGAATTAGACGGTGATACTCGACAGATCACGGTCGCTGTGGCGGGATGGCGGCCTCCGGGCTCCACAGACTGGGAGTTCTACTATCAGGTATTCGCGGACTATAAGGTTACCCGCCGTGTTTATCGCCACACCTATACCGTCGGCAAGCTGGGTCACAAGCGCAAGCCGCTTGAAAAGTCGATTATCGGGGACTTTGTTTTTCTCGTTCCGGGAACCAAATTCTGGCCCAACGGAACCGGGTGGCCGAAAGGCACGTCCGGCGGGGTTACGATGGCACGTTCAAGAAGCTTGTCCGTCTGATGTGCCGCAATCCGAGGCGCCGGCGCGGCTCACGCAGCGCTTCGCTCTGCGGTCGTTCATCAGCTTAACCTTCCCAAAAACGATCGGCGGAAATTTAACTCAAAATCAGTCGCTGCCGAAGGTTCTACTAGAAGGCTAGGTAGTGTCCTAGCTTCGGCGTAGCGCCCAGACCTGTCGGGGCATCTGCCGGCCCTTCGCCCTGCTCAGGGCAGGCTCTGACGATCGGCGCTACAAGTTGAATGAGATCACGGTTTTACTTGATTGCTTTTCGTATTCTATGGGAGTAATCTACACGCCGTGGCTACTTTACCCCGGGAAGCGCAAAGACGGTCCGAGCGCAGAATCGCGAAAATAGCTATTGTTGTGTTTGTGGACCACGAGCGCGAGCATAGTGGAACCGACGCCTGCACCGTGGATGTCTCAACGCTCGGAGCCAGAATCCGGTCTGACCTCGCGCTGACGCCGGGGCAGATGGTGGAAGTTGTTCCTGTCAACGGCGCTGAGTCTGTGGCGGCCCGCGTGGTATGGGTGGGAAAGCCGGCCTCAGAGCTTCAAGGACAGGCAGGGCTTGAGTTCCTCGATCCCTTCAACATAGCGATATGATGTTGGTGCATCCGCGCGATGAACTTCTGGCGGTCATGGAGCGGATCTATGACTACCGCATGACGACCACTTCCGGCGGCAACCTGTCCTTGCGCACGGATGAGGGAGACGTTTGGATTACGCCCACGCGGGTCGACAAGGGCAACTTGCGGCGCGAGGACATCGTCCGCGTCTGCGCTGACGGCAGTTGCGAGGGGTTTCATCCGCCTTCTTCGGAACTTCCGCTGCATCTCGCCATCTACCGGTCAAGGCCGGAACTGCGCGGAATCGTGCACGCGCATCCCGTGGCGCTGGTCGCCTTCAGCCTGGTTCACGCTGTGCCGAACACCCGCTTGTTCCACAAGGCCAGGACGGTGTGCGGAGAAGTGGGATTCGCCCCCTACGCGCTTCCCGGAAGCGAGGCCCTGGCGCGGAATGTGGCGGATGCTTTTCGTCCCCGCTGTTACTGCGCCATCCTCGAAAATCATGGCGTGGTGACCGCCGGCGAAAATCTCCGGGAAGCGTTTCATCGCTTCGAGACGCTCGAGTTCACAAGCAAGATCATCATCAAAGCCGCGCGACTTGGACATATTCGCTACTTGACCGACGAGGAGATCGAACTCGCGGCACGGCGCGCGCCGGGATTGCCGGAACTCGACAGAACGGCTCCCACAAGCCGCGAAAAAGAACTGCGGCAGAAGCTTTGCGAGTTCGTGCGCAGAGCCTATCGTCAGCGTTTGTTCATCAGCACCCAGGGCAGTTTCTCCGTGCGGCTCGACGAATCTTCGTTCTTGATAACGCCCTTCCAGGTGGATCGTGGCAGGTTGGATGAGGAGAACCTGGTGCTGGTGAGCGAAGGAAAATCGGAAGCGGGCAAACTGCCCAGCTTGGCGGCGGGCAATCACGCGGCGGTCTACAGGCGGCATCCGGAAGTCCGCGCCCTCATCAATGCATATCCCGTTAATGCGACCGCTTTCAGCGTGACCGGCCTCCCGCTGGACACTCGGACTATTCCGGAGAGCTACGTCGTGCTGCGGCAAATCCAGCGAGTGCGATACGGAGTTCAGTTTCTGGATAACGACGAACTGGCCAAGCAGGTATCTCCGCGCCAACCAGCGGCGATTCTCGAGAACGACGGCGTGCTGGTAATCGGGTCCGATATCCTCGAAGCCTACGATCGCCTCGAGGTGCTCGACTCCACGGCGCAGGCGATTCTCGACTGCCGCGCCATCGGGGAGCGTGCGCCCATGCCTGATGAAGTCATTCGCGAACTGGAAAAAGTCTTCATGTCGTCCTGAGCCCCTCACCTTCCCCTGTCGTTTCGAGCCGTCTCACGACCCCGGCCCAATGAACGAAAAACCACGTGCGTCGTGACGCCCGCAAAAGCGGGGGTCCATGGTCGGTCGGGAACACAATGGATTCCCGCATGCGCGGGAATGACGTGATTTTCGAAAGCGATGCACGGAATCTGGCTCTGAAGATCGTAGCGCGGGCATCCTGCCCGCGCGCGCGGGAGCGGGACGCTCTCGCGACTGCGGGCGAGACGCCCGCACTACCGGTGTTCAATTCTCCCGCCTCAGGACCTTGCCGAAGTCGACTTGAAATGACGGCTGGGCTCGGGTTCCCGTGATCTTGAGGGGTATGACCGTTCCCGCGCCGTTGCGTTCGAACAGGCTATCAATCGGCTTCAGGAGCAACGATTTGATGCCGCGGGTGGTTTGCGAGACCTTGGCGTGGAGCCTGAGATCGCCTTGAAAATCCAGCTTCTGGTTAGTCAGTTCGAAGGCTCCCTGGAGCCGTAACGCGGCTCCGGGAAGACTGAAGGTGAGCCTGGAAAACTTTGCCTCGCTATTTGCTAACAAAAAACTTCCTTGTAACTCGAATGGCGTGTTCTGGATCTCTTCATCGCCGGGTTTCCCCTGGCTGCGCCGGCTGAGGCCGGTGATTTTGGCCTCCGTCTCGGAATCCGTGAACTTCGCTGACTGAACGTCGAAGCTGCCATCCAGTTTCAGGCGCTTGGCGATGGTCTCATCGCCGGGGTGAAGATCGAATTTCGTCTGGACGCTCAGCGCGCCGGTTAGCGACGGCTTAGACGACTTCACCGCCAGTCGGAGCAAATCTTCGAGCCTTGCAGGCCCCGCCGTCACATCGAGAAGTACAAATCGGCCTTTCCCTTCCGGCACGCGGGCCACCCTGCCTCGCGCCACGATCTTCGAGCCCAGCAACTGGGCGTCGACGCGCTCTAAGAGCACATCCCCGCTGATTCCGTCGACGACGGCGCTGAACTGAGTCTTCAACGGCACTCGGTTGCCGCTAATGCCGAGATCGAAATCGGGAGTGTCCGTCTCACCCTGCACCTTGATCTCGCTCAGCACACCGTCGTATTTGCCGAGTGAGTCGAGCTTTCCGCCCAAGCCTCGAATGGTCGAGAGGTCTGCATCGAGGAACTTATAGCTTCCGGAGACCGGAGTCAGAGATGGATCGGCCGAATTCCATGGCCCGAATTGCCCCTGGGATTGGATCTGACCGACGGGCACCGGATTGGTCAGGGTGATTTGGAAAGACATCGGGAGGCCGAGTCCCACCGACTGCATGCGCAGCTTGTGAATCTTAAACTCGTGGGGCGGCTTGCGCGGGTTCGAGGAGACGATCTCAAGTAGGGCGTCGCTCGCCAGAATCTCGTCCAGCACGAAAGTGGTTGTGGAGGCTTGCTGCTGTGCGTCTTGCTGCTGCCGCTGCTGCTGCTCCTCAGTTTCGGCCGGTTTCGAGCGCGGAGGAATGACTAGCACAAAACCTTCCAGCCGTACCCGCCCAAAGTGCCTCGGTTGGCGCATCAGGCCGATCCAGAGCGCCGTGGCCGAGAACTTCCGAATGCTGGCCAGAAGCGTCGGCCCTGATGGTCCCAGGCGGTTCAGCACCAGTCCTTCGCCGGTGATGCTCACGATGGGAAAGAACGAAACGTCGAAGCTCTTCAGCTCAACTTGGCATTGATAGCGTTTCTCGAGCGTCTGGATCACCCACTCGCAGCTCAGAGGCGAGGTACGCCAGAGATAGATCCCCAGAACGGCGGCTATGACTAGCGGCACACCGACAATTACAATAATCAACGTGACCAGTCTGCGCCGGGTCTTCGATTGGTTGGACTGCATGGGCCTCCCAAAGAACGTATATTATAGTAGATGCGACGGTGGGCTGCCGCAAGTGGGGTGAATTCCTGAGGTAGAATCTATGAGGCGATCCCTGAAACTCGTTTTGATAGGTGCAGTTCTTCTGGTCCTCCCCGGAGCATCTCCTCTCCTCGCTCAGACACCACCTGCTTCGCCGCCTCCGAATTCGCAGGCCGCCGCAGCCCCGGCAGGCGAAGGCAACGTAATGATCGAAGAGTTGAAGAGCCCCAATGCCAACACGCGCGCCAAGGCAGCGCGTGAGTTGGGTAAGGCCGAGGATGTATCCGCACTGCCGGCACTGGCTGCGGCAGTCTCAGACCCGAGCGACAAAGTTCGACGCGAAGTAGTTCTGGCGCTGGCGCAAATGCACCAGCCGGAAGCCCTGGACGCTCTGATTAAAGCTACCCGGGATAATAACGAGGAGGTGAGCGTTCTCGCGGTCCAATCGCTGGTCGGTCACTATACCGGGAACGTCCCGACGGCCGGTTTCAGCGGCTTCTTGAAGAAGAATTGGCAGCGCGCCAAGGGGCACTTCAATCCGGACACCACCCGGATCGACCCCGGCTTTTACGTGGACCCCAAGGTGATTGAAACCCTGGACTCCACGCTCAAAAGCACCAGTTCAATTCGCGCCTCCTGCGAAGCGGCGAAAGGGCTGGGCATCCTGACGGCTCGATCGACGGTTCCAGATCTCGTGGCAGCCGCTCACTCGTCGGATGAAACGTTGTCTCTCGAGTCGCTCAACGCCCTTTCGAAGATCAAGGACAGGTCGGCCGGGCCGCAATTAGTTGACTTGCTGGACTCCCCTAACAAGGAGATCAAGCAACAGGCATCTGTTACCGTCGGAATTCTGCGCACCAGCCAGGCGGCGCCGAAACTACAATCCCTTTACGAAAATGCAACCGATCCTAAGACCGGGGAAAAGGCCATGGAAGGCCTTGCCTACCTGGGAGACAAATCCTCAATTCCGGTGTTCACGAAGGCGCTGGGAAGCATCGATAAGGATGTTCGCACTGCCGCGGCCGAAGGCTTGGCGCGCGCCCTCGACCCCAAAGTCCTCCCGGACTTGGAAAAGGCCTACGCAATTGAGAAGGACGCCGATGTGAGACTGGCACTCGAGTTCGCGATGACGGCGCTCGGCAAACCCGACTACTTGAACGACCTCGTGAACGAGCTTTCTTCGAGGACGCACTGGGATGTCGCTCAGCCGTACCTGATCGAACTGGCGAGGATTCCCGGTTTCCTGCCCAAGTTGTATCCTTATTTTCAAAGCTCCAACGCCGACGGCCGGAAAAGGCTGTGCACGGTGCTGATGTTCGGCGGGGATCAAACCAGTTTGGATCAACTCGACCGCCTGTCGCACGATCCGAACAGTGACGTTGCGGCCCAAGCGCTCCAGGCGAAGAGTGGCCTGCGGGCACGGCTCCGAGCGGCTGGGGCGACCTCCGCCGCAGACTCACCCTAGCCACCTCCAACTGTCCTGAAAATGTGTAGGGGTAGGGCTTGCCCTACCCGGCTGGTTTGAGAGCCAGCCAGCCAGGGGACGGCAAGCCGTCCCCCTACAGTCATCTTTTCATGGTTTCTGGGTGTCCGTCACCGGATGCTCATGATCGACTGCTCTCGTTTCCGCCGGCTGTCGTCGTCCCCGCGGGCCGCATTCACTCCTGCGACCCTGGGGGATCCCTTCGGGGCGTCGTCATTCCCGAGAAAACGGGATGGTGGAGTTTCTCCGTTGTGTTCGCGGAGAATGTGCGGCTCTGCCGCCGCTGGGCGCGTAAGGCGGCAACGGGAAAGGATGTTGGGTTGAGAACGAACTGCCACAATGGTACAATGTGAATTGACAATCACGGGAACAACTCGTGGAGGAAGGCAATGGCGTCGCCGTTTGTGCAGAAGGCCGAGAAAACTGAGCCGCGCGTCGTCGAGTTGACGCTGGCGCATAGCCCCGATTCCGACGACGCTTTCATGTTCTACGCGCTGGCGACGAAGAAGCTCGGGGCGCGTGACGTTTCGTTTACGCACCGCCTTGAAGACATCGAGACTCTGAACCGAAAGGCCTTGGAAGGCGTCTACGACGTCACGGCGATCTCATTTCATGCCTATCCGTATCTCGACGACAAGTACGTGCTGCTGCCTTGCGGGGCCAGTTTCGGAGATCGGTACGGTCCGGTGGTGGTGGCGAATGCCCGCTGGAAATCCGGCAGCCTGAAGGGGAAGCGCGTGGCTGTGCCCGGGAAGATGACCACTGCTTATCTCGCTTTGCAGCTTTATGAGCCCGAGGTTGAGGTGGTGGTGACGCCCTTCGACCACATCCTGGAGGTGGTGGCCCGAGGCGCGGTGGACGCCGGCGTGGTGATTCACGAAGGTCAACTGACCTATTCCTGTACCGGCCTCAGAAAGGTGCTGGACCTCGGAGAGTGGTGGTACCAGCAAACCGGCCTGCCTTTGCCGCTGGGAGGGAATGCCATCCGCCGGAGCCTCGACAGCTATACGCAGCGCGCGGTTGCGGCGTTGCTGAAGAAGAGCATTCAGTACTCGCTCGAACACCGCGAAGAGGCCCTGGCGTACGCGCAGCAGTTTTCACGCGGCTTGGACACAGCAACCGCCGACCACTTCGTTTCCATGTACGTGAACGACTGGACCCTCGACTACGGCCAGCGCGGCCGCAGGGCCGTCCAGGAGTTGCTTGACCGCGGCTTGCAGAAAGGCATCCTGCCTAAGGCAGTAACGGCGAAGTACGTTGAGTAACGCAGTTGTCAGACGTCATTTGTCAGTAGTCAGTCTTTCAGATTCGGGCATCCTAATGGTAGCGCGATTAACAAGTCAATTCCGGCGCCATGGGCGCAAGCGGGCGGTCGGGGGCAATCGGGTTTGTTTGACTGACAACTGACGACTGACCACTGACAACCAGTAAGGGGCAAACCACATAATATGGAACTGGCGCTGTGCAACCACAGCAGTTACCCTCGCATCGGCGACGACCCGGAACATCAACTCCTCCGGCGTACCATTGCACAACATGATAAGGGTGAAAAAACGGACGAGGCGGTCCGCGCCGCCCAGGACCGTATGACGGAGCTGGCGCTCGCGGAGCAAACCGAGGTGGGGGTGGACCTCGTGACCGACGGCCAAATCCGCTGGGCCGATCCGATCTCACACCTTGCCGGCAAACTTTCCGGTGTGCGGGTGAACGGCTTGTTGAGGTTCTTTGATACAAACTTCTACTTCCGTCAACCGGTCGTCGAGGCAAGGCCCGAGCGAACGGAGCCCTTGCTTCTCGAAGAATTCAGGTTTGCGCAGGAGAAATCGGCGCGCCCGGTGAAGGCAGTTCTGACGGGCCCGTACACGTTGGCCCGCTTCTCCGTCGGGGAGAATGGCGCGTCGACTGGTTTTGAACAAATGCTCGAAGGGTATACCGTCGCGCTGGCGGCTGAGGTCGCCGCATTGGCGGCAGCCGGAGCCACAGTGATCCAGATCGAGGAGCCGGCCCTGCTGCAGCACGTCGATGATTTCCTGCGCTTCGAGCAATGCCTTACCGCCCTGGCGAGGAGTAAGGATTCCGCGCAACTGGCTCTGTCGATCTACTTCGGAGATCCCGCCGCCGTTTACGATCAATTGCAAACGCTTCCCGTAGACATCCTGGGGCTCGATTTCACTTATAGCCCCGGACTTGCCGACAGAGTCATCTCGAACGGCACGGCGCGGACCCTGATGTTGGGGCTTGTGGACGGGCGCAACACGCGCTTGGAAGATCCCGCCGCCGTGGCCCGGCAACTTGAGGAATTGGCCCGCGGCGCTGGTTTGAATCGAGCTTATCTCAGCCCTTCGTGCGGTCTCGAGTACCTTCCACGTGACAGGGCGCGGCAAAAGCTAAAACAGCTCGCCGTCATCCGAAATACTTTTCTTGGGAGCCCTTCATGAGCCGAGCCAAGCTGCAAGGGTTGGGAATCGACCTGCCGCTTTTCCCCATTACCTCAGTGGGAAGCTTTCCCAAACCCGATTTCCTGCTCAAGGCGCGAGCGGATTTCGCCAGCAACAGAATCCGGCGCGGCGCCCTCGAGAAGGCGGAACGCCAGGCGACGGAGTTCTGGATTCGAAAACAGGAAGAACTCGGCGTGGACGTGCTGGTGGACGGCGAAATGTACCGCGGCGATATGGTGGCCTATTTCGCTGAAAACCTGGCGGGATTTGAAGACGGCGGCCTGGTCCGCTCCTACGGCAACCGCTATTACCACAAGCCGGTCATTAGCGACGAGGTTCACTGGGACGAGCCCATCACCCTCGAGTGGTGGAAGTATGCGCGGGGCATCACCTCGAAGCCCTTGAAAGGCATGTTGACGGGCCCTTACACGATCATGGATTGGTCATTCATTGAATACTACCCGGATAGGCGTACAGCCTGCGTGGCGCTGGCGAAGGAACTCCGCAACGAAGTTCAGGCCTTGATCGATGAGGGAGCAAAAATCATCCAGATCGACGAGCCCGCAATCTCTGTAAGGCCCGAAGAACTACCCGTGGCGATCGAAGCCATGCATATCATGACCGATGGACTGCCGGCGTACTTCATTTCCCACATTTGCTATGGGGCTTTCGAGAATATCTATCCGGGCATGCTGGACCTGCCGGTCGACAACTTCGATCTGGAAATGTCCAACAGCGGACTTGACACGCTCGAGCTGTTCAAGCGCCGTACTTACACCAAAGACATCAGTTTTGGCGTCGTGGACTCCCACTCGCACTTGATCGAAGACGGTCCGACCGTCGAGCATCGCCTGCGCCAGGCCCTCGAGGTTCTACCCAAGGAAGCGATCTGGGTGGATCCTGATTGCGGACTGAAAACGCGCACCGCGGATGAGGCTGTCGCCAAAATGCAAGCGGTGGTGAACGCCGCCAAGGCGCTGCGAGAGAAGGCAGGAGTCAGGAGTCAGGAGTCAGAATAAGGCCGCCAGCTTTCAGCTATCAGCAGGCAACTTTCGCCCTGGAGTTCGCTGAGAGCTGATAGCTGACGGCTGACAGCCGTTTACTCTGACTCCTGACTCCTGACTTCTGACTCGTGAATCCTGCTTTCAGATGGCTACCCTCGAAAAAACCAGCCGCCCGCCGTTCACATCCTTGCAACGGAAAGTCCTGGCCGCGCTTGCCAGCGTGGTGGGCTTGCGCATGTTGGGACTTTTCCTGGTCCTGCCCGTCTTTACGCTTTACGGGCTGCAGTTCACAAGCTCCCGCTTTCTGGTCGGATTCGCTTTTGGCAGCTATGGCCTTACCATGGCCATTCTGCAAATCCCCTTCGGCCGGCTTTCTGATCGCATTGGACGCCGCAAGGTGCTGCTGCTGGGCATGACGCTGTTCAGCCTGGGCTCTTTCCTCTGCGCCATCCCCCACTGGTTACCTCACCCATTACAAATCGGAGCGCTCATTTTTGGACGCCTCGTCCAGGGCGGCGGAGCCATCATTTCCGTGGCGTTTGCGACCGTGGCCGACTTCATTGAGCCCGAACGCAGGTCCACAGCAATGGCGGTTTTGGGGATTCCCATCGGTGCAGCCTTCGTCGTCGGCATCATTGGCGGGCCAATTCTCGCCGGAATTCTGGGCACGGCATTCCTCTTCTGGCTCACCGGGTTCCTGGGTTTCGGAACGGACTTCTTGCTGGCCGGGTACCTCCCCGAGACTCCTCCCTCGTCCACTGCCCCTGCGCCCCTGTCGCGAGTGCTCTCCAATAACTCTCTCCGGGGACTTGCTGCGGGCGGCTTTCTGATGAACTTTTTTATGGCCACCTTTTTCTTCTATTTTCCCCTCATCGTTACCGGGCAACATCACGTGAAAGTAAACCACTATTACGCTATCCTGCTGCCCATGATGTTGATCAGCGGCGTCACGATGTTCGGGTTCTCACAGGGCGCGGACCGAGGTTGGGGGAGACCTCTCGCCGCCCTGGCGTTCTGTTCCTTCATACCCAGTTCTCTACTGCTCTTCCGGCCCGAGGCCTTGGGCCTCGACCCCACCCACCTTGCAGGTGTGATCATCGCGGGGAGTCTCTTCTATATCGGATTCACCGGGCTGGAACCGATCCTGCCCAGTATGGTGAGCAAGCTCGCTCCCGAAGGCGCGTATGGGTCGGCGCTCGGGTTCTACAACACGGCGCAATTCCTGGGCAGCTTTGCCGGTGGGGCGGTCGCGGGCGCACTCTCCCACCTCTCGGTAACCGCGACGTTGACGACGCTTCTGCTGGCATCTGCAGTTGGGATAATCTTGATGCTCGCCGTGAAACCACAACGAGAACAGCAAGCCATCTCCAACTGACCATGCAGTCCTCGCTGGCGCGGCCCTTCTGGCCGCTGTCGCACGCGGCGGGAACCGGGAGGTGTGGGGGGTAGGGCTTGCCCTCATAAGCGTTTACTTAAGGCGCCGGGACTTCGAAAGCCGCGGAGCGGCGCCAGAAAGTAGCCCACGGCGTGAGCCGTGGGACGGAACGTGGCGTTAATATTCACA
>JBEKLY010000019.1:0-43452 GCA_050010015.1 Terriglobia bacterium | reverse complement strand
CGGGGCTGTGAATATTAACGCCACGTTCCGTCCCACGGCTCACGCCGTGGGCTACTTTCTGGCGCCGCTCCGCGGCTTTCGAAGTCCCGGCGCCTTAAGTAAACGCTTATGGGGCAAGCCCTCCCCCTACACCGCTTGTGCAGGGGGCGACCAGAACGGGCCGGGGCGCAGTGGATCCTTCCGCGCCCGTCCTATGAAAGCGTACAGCCAGTTATGTAATGAAAAGCCTCACTTGTAATTATACACAACTTTCGGGTCAGTCGGAACATCACCTAATGAGGGTTACATAATATTGTGACGGACCAACCCCCTCACCCGTCCGTCGGCTGACGGACATGCTCTCCCCCCAAGGGGGCGAGGGTATAAAGTCGAGTTATTTCTCCCCTCGCCCCCTTTTGGGGAGAGGGGCAGGGGGTGAGGGGGTGATGTCACGTAATTCTGCAATCCTCAGTAAGACAGGCGAGCTACAGTACGAACTTCGACCAAAGGAGAGCGATGGGCGAGTTTGCATGGCAACCGAGCGGCAGATATCTCAACCGTTCAAGGGTGCGGAACTTTATGGATGTCCATGGAATCCGGTCGTGGCAGGAGCTTATCCGCCGATCAACCATCGATATCGAATGGTTTTGGAACTCCGCCCTCGAGCACCTCGGGGTCGAGTGGTTCGAGAAATATACGCGCTTGCACGACGATTCCCGTGGGATGCCGTGGACCACCTGGTTCTCGGGGGGGAAGCTCAACATTGTTCATAACTGCCTCGACAGGCACATCCGGGATGGTCGAGGAGCGGCCACCGCTCTTTGGTTTGAGTCGGATGACGGATCACAAAGATCCCTTAGTTATAAGCAGCTTTACGATTGCGTAAACCGCCTTGCCGGGGCGATGACAGGTCTGGGGGTTCGAAAGGGAGATCGGGTCGCGATGTGCATGCCCATTTCCCCCGAGGCTGTTGTCGTGATGCTTGCCGCCTTTAAATTAGGGGTTGCTTGCATCCAAATACCGGCGCGACTCGCCCCGCAGGATATTGTCACTCTCGTCCAGCAGGCCCAGCCTCGCCTGCTTTTCGTTAATGATGGCTACCCTCGTGCCGGTAAAGCGATCAGCACCGAGGGTGTTTACGAAGCGGTGCTGAAATCGGCGCCCTCGGTCGAGTGGGTAGTTGTTAATGAGCGCATAGGTAAGGGCCTGGCGAACCATCCGAAATGCCTGCGCTGGGAAACGGTCATGCACCGCTCACCGGCAGACGGCAACGTGGAGACCGGGATTGTCGATTCTGAACATCCGGCGCTGATTCTGTATAGCTCCGGTACAACCGGCAAACCAAAAACGCTGGTTCACACTCATGCTGGAGCACTGGCGCAAGTCGTAAAAGAAATCGGTTATGTGTTCGATTGCCAGGGGAACGATGTCTTTTACTGGTTTACAAACTTCGGCTGGATGATGGCGCCATGGGAAATCATCGGGGCGCTTTTTTTCGGTGCTGCGGTAGTTCTCTACGAGGGAACGCACCTCTACCCAACGGCGCAGCGCCTTTTTGAGATCATCGAAAAGTACGGCGTTTCCATTTTCGGCTGCACGCCTTCCGTTTTGCGAGAACTCGCCGGCCTGAAGGTGGATTGCCAGCGCCACGACCTTTCCACGCTTCGGATACTCGGTTCGACCGGTAGTGTTCTTGATGAGGCAACCTGGGAGTGGTATTTCAAAACCTTAGGCCGCGAGCGTTGTCCAATCATGAACATTTCGG
This sequence comes from Terriglobia bacterium, assembly GCA_050010015.1. GTDB lineage: Bacteria > Acidobacteriota > Terriglobia > UBA7540 > UBA7540 > CAVROP01. Next base: position 41,708 of record JBEKLY010000019.1, on the reverse strand, counting down.
GCGGAACGGAACTTATCGGCTGCATGGTTTCACCTCTGCCGGTTATGCCTCTGAAGCCTTCCACGGTGGGCGGTCCAGGGTTAGGTATGGCTGTGGAAGTCGTCGACTCGCAAGGGAAGCCAGTGCAGAATGAGACTGGTTACCTCGTATGCCGCAAACCGTTTCCCTCCATGACCCGCGGATTCTTGGGGGACTCCAAGCGATTCGTCGAAACCTATTTCCCGCACGGGCCTGACTGCTGGGTCCATGGAGACTTGGCCCGGGTCGATGACGATGGGTATTGGTACTTGCTGGGCCGCAGCGACGACCTGATTGTTCACGGTGGCGTGAAGCACGATCCGGCCAAGCTCGAGGAAAAACTCCTCGCGTTCCCAGGTCCCCCGCGCATCCGAGAGGCAGTGGCCATCGGCGCCAAGGATGAAATTAAGGGAGAGCGAATCGTTTGCTTTGTGGTGCTCGCTTCGGACGAGGAGAAGCCGCCCGAAGGGCTCTCGGTGCGCCTCAAAGCTTACATCAAGCAAACCTACGATCCCTTGGCGCAGCCCGAAGAGATCCATGTGGTAAACGATCTTCCTGTTAACTTGTCTTCAAAGATCCCGAGAGGTCTTATCCGCAGGGTTTATGAGGGGAAACCTCCCGGCATCACCGCAGCCCTTGCCAATCCTCAAGCCTTAGAAGAAATTCGTCGGGCGGCCGAGCAGGCAAAGAGTGAAAAGAGCCCCTGACCGGGCAGCAAATTCAAGTTGATGCCGGTCACGCTCTTGTTCGCTCGCGGGACGCAAGGATCCGCCGGGCTTGCTTCAAATGCGGAGCATCCAGCATCCTTCCGTCGAGCGACACTGCTCCACGGCCGGGATTTGCATCGAAAGCGGCAACGACGCGCTCCGCATATGCGAACTCAGCGCAGGTTGGCGTAAAGGTCTCGTTGATGACAGGGACCTGTGTGGGATGTATGGCCAGCATCCCCTGGAATCCGTCCCGGCGCGCCGTTTGTGCGTAGGCGCGCAAGCCCTCGACATCCCGATAAGCTGGGTAGATGGTTTCGATAGCGGCGACGGCGGCAGCGGCCGCTCCGGCAATGCAGAGCGACCGCACCAGCTCATACAGGGGAGTGAGGGCGCCCTGCTCGTCGCGTGCACGGGTCGCTCCAACCGCAGCCGACAAGTCTTCAGCGCCCCAAGTGAGCCCAGCCAGACGCGGACCGCTTGCGGCATAGGAACGCAGCTCGAAGACCGACTTCGGCGTCTCGGTTGCGATCGCAACGATCTGGGTCTTCCCAATGGGCAGACCGGCAGTAGCCTCGACAGCACTCAGGTAATGGCCAAGTTCAACGACCGCAGAGGAGGATTCGGATTTGGGAAGAACAATACCCACCGGGCCGGCGGGCACTGCAGCGGCGAGGTCGAGGAGCGAATCTGTGGTTTGGAGCGAATTGATTCTCACCCAGAATTGCGCTGACGCCGAAAGGGCGTCTTTCGCGAACGACGAAACGAGCTTTCTCGCGTCGGCCTTATTCTGGGGCAGCACGGCGTCCTCAAGGTCGACGATAACAGCGTCTGCCCCCGAGCCAAAAGCCTTCGCCACCATCTCCGGGCGGTCGCCCGGTACAAACAACCAGGACCGCGGCGTCATGCAACCTCCCATCCGGCGGTCACGCCGTTGACTTCTTGATGAGCGCCGTCCGGCGGCACTGGCAGACGATCTCATCGCGCTGATTAAACATCTTATGCTCGAACGTGACGATGCCTGCCGTGGGACGCGACTTGCTTTCGCGCTTCTCAACCACAAGCGTCTCGGCACGCAGCGTATCGCCGATGAATACCGGATGAGGCATCACCACAGCGTCGTAGCCAAGATTCGCAATCGTCGTGCCCGCCGTGGTGTCACTGACCGACAGCCCTATCATGAGCCCGAAGGTAAAAATGCCGTTCACCAGGATGCGGCCGAACTCGGTCGACCGGGCGTACTCCGCATCCAGGTGAAGCGGTTGAGGATTATGGGTGAGGACCGAAATCAGCAGGTTGTCGGTTTCCGTCACAGTGCGGCGGATGCTGTGAACCATGTGGTCCCCGATATTGAATTGCTCGTAGGTCCGTCCGGGCATATTCATCACCCCTCAGGATTAATTCGCGCCAGCACAACTCCCTCGCTGACGTGATGGCCCTCGACGGCGGAAACTGCACTGACCATGCCGCCGCACGGCGCCCGGAGAGCATGCTCGATCTTCATGGCCTCCACGGTCACCAGTGGCGCGCCCTTGGTGACTCGGTCACCTGGCCGGACGTGAACTGCCACGATGCGGCCGGGCAGTGGCGATGTGATCGTGCCGCTTAACGCCGGGCCTGCGGCCGTTGCCGCGAGTTTTGGATCCGTAAATGTGTAAGGCTCCCCGGCGGCGAAGACAACAATAGCGTCCGCGAAGTCGCGGCTCTGCAGCGCCGCCGCCGGACTGGCCCCGGACTCGACCTGGTAACGCGTATCACCCGACTGAAGGCTGACATGGATGTGGGGTGGGGCGTTGAGCCGGAGGCCTTCCAGAGCGCGCCACGGCTCGCTCGCATCGCGCTCCCTCGCCAGGCGCGCGCTCGCGGCTGATTGAACGACCTCCTCTGACGGCTCCAGCGGGGGAATCAATCGGTCCAGGCGGTTTTCGATGAACGAGGTATCGATGTCGGCGGCGATAAAATCGGGGTCGGCGAGAACCCGCGCCAGGAATCCTGCGTTTGTCTTGAGGGGCCACACCTCCACCTCGGAGCATGCCTCTGCCAGGCGCTTCGCAGCCGCGGTGCGCGTGGGGGCGGCGGCGATGATCTTTGCGATCAGCGGATCATAAAAGGAGCTGATCTCGCCGCCTTCTTCCACCCCGGAATCGACCCGAACGCCCTCCGGGAGCCGCAAGTGTCTTAACGGGCCGGTGCACGGCAGGAAACCGGTTGCAGGGTTTTCGGCATAAAGGCGCGCTTCGATTGCCCAGCCCGAAATCCGAAGCTCCTCCTGGCCGAGCGGCAGGGGCTCGCCGGAGGCAACGCGCAACTGCCACTCCACCAGGTCCTGACCCGTGATCAACTCGGTGACCGGGTGTTCCACCTGAAGGCGCGTATTCATTTCCATGAACCAGATGCGATCGGGGCTCAGGCCCTGGCTTGCATCGGCAATGAATTCGACCGTGCCGGCCCCTTCGTAGGCGACTGCCCGGGCGGCTGAGACCGCGGCCGCGCACACTCGCGCGCGAGTGGCCTCGTCCATGCCGGGGGCCGGCGCCTCCTCGATGACTTTCTGATAGCGCCGTTGGACCGAACAATCACGCTCGAAGAGATGAACGACATTACCATACCGGTCGCCGAAGATCTGCACCTCGATATGTCGTGGCCGCTCAATATACTTCTCGAGGAAAACCCGGTCATCGCCGAAGGCCGCAGCGGCCTCTCGCTTTGCCGAGGCAACTGCGGCGCCGAACTCCGCGGGCGCCGCGACTTTCCGCATCCCCTTACCGCCGCCTCCGGCAATGGCTTTGATTAACACCGGCCATCCGATGGCCGTTGCCGCACGGTCGAGGCCGGCTTCCGTCTGGTCTTCGCCAAGATACCCGCGCGTGGTCGGCACGCCCGCCGCGTCCATCAGCCGCTTGGCCGCGTCCTTAAGCCCCATAGCGCGAATTGCGGCGGGTGGCGGGCCCACCCATACGAGCCCAGCCGCAATGACGGCTTCGGCGAATTCTGCGTTCTCGGAGAGGAAGCCATAGCCCGGGTGAATAGCTTCCGCACCCGATCTTTGCGCGGCCTCGAGGATTTTGTCTTGCGCGAGGTAGCTGTCACGCGCGGCAGGTGGTCCAATAGCGGCCGCCGCATCCGCCTCCCGTACGTGGGGGGCGCCGGCGTCCGCTTCGGAATACACCGCGATCGTCCGCACGCCCAGCCGGCGAGCGGTGCGTATAATGCGGCGCGCGATTTCACCGCGATTGGCGACGAGCAGGCTGCCGATCATAGGATCACATTCGGAAGACGCCGAAGGAAGTCTCGGGGATGGGAGCGTTCAGGCTGGCGCTGAGCGCGAGCCCCAGCACGTCTCGCGTCTCGACCGGATCGATGATGCCGTCGTCCCACAAACGGGCGGTGGCAAAATACGGATTCCCCTCCGCCTCGTAGCGTTCGCGGATCGGCGCTTTAAAGGCCTCCTCGTCTTCCGCGCTCCACGTTTCACCTTTGGCTTCGATTCCGTCGCGTTTGATGGTGGCGAGAACGCTCGCCGCCTGTTCGCCGCCCATAACGCTGATGCGGCTGTTCGGCCAAGTGAAGAGCAGGCGGGGTGAATAGGCCCTCCCGCACATGCCGTAATTGCCGGCGCCGAAGCTGCCTCCTATGATTACCGTAAACTTCGGGACCTCGGCTGATGCCACCGCGGTCACCAGTTTCGCTCCGTCCTTGGCGATTCCTCCAGCCTCATACTTGCCCCCCACCATGAAGCCCGAAATGTTCTGCAGAAACAACAGCGGGATCCGGCGCTTCGCCGCAAGCTGGATGAAATGCGCGCCTTTCAAGGCGCTTTCGGAAAATAGCACGCCGTTGTTCGCGAGGATGGCGACTGGAAATCCCCAGATGCGGGCCGCGCCGCAGACCAGCGTCGTCCCGTAGAGCGCTTTGAACTCATCAAACTCCGAAGCATCCACCACCCGGGCTATAATCTCGTGCACATCATAAGGAGCCCGGACATCGGTTGGAATTATGCCGTAAATCTCCGCTGGATCATATTCGGGAAGTCTGGGTTTGCTCCGATCGATCTCCGCCTTTTTCATCGTATTGAGATTGGCAACGATGGATCGGACCAGGGAAAGGGCGTGCTCGTCATTCTCCGCCACATAATCCACGACGCCTGAGCGCCGCCCGTGCGTTTCGGCGCCGCCCAATTCCTCCGCGCTGATCACCTCGCCTGTGGCAGCTTTCACCAGCGGCGGCCCGCCCAGGAAAATGGTTCCCTCGCCGCGAACGATCACCGACTCGTCGCTCATGGCAGGCACGTAGGCTCCGCCGGCGGTGCAAGACCCCATAACGCTGGCAATCTGCGCAATGCCTTGCATGCTCATTCGCGCCTGGTTGAAGAAGATGCGCCCGAAGTGGTCGCGGTCGGGGAAAATCTCCGCCTGATGCGGCAGGTTGGCCCCGCCGCTGTCCACCAGGTAAATGCAGGGCAGGCGGTTCTGCTGCGCGATCTCTTGCGCGCGCAGGTGTTTCTTGACCGTCATGGGGAAGTAGGCACCGCCTTTGACGGTGGCGTCGTTGGCAACGATCATCACCTCGCGCCCCGCGACGCGCCCGATGCCGGTTACGATGCCGGCGCAGGGCGCTTCGCCCCGGTACATATCCCAGGCGGCCAACTGACCAATTTCGAGGAAAGGCGCTCCGGGGTCGAGAAGGCGGGTTACCCGGTCTCGAGGCAAGAGCTTGCCCCGCGCAACGTGGCGCGAGCGGGCGGCTTCCGGGCCCCCCAAGGCAGCGTCACTCACCCGTGCACGCAACTCGCGAGCAAGTTGCTGGTTATGCGCGAAGTTCTGCCGGTACGTTTCGGCTTCCGGATTGATCTGGCTTTCGAGTTTGGGCATGCGAAAAGCGGGCCGGTTTCGCAACATGGTACGTTGGCACCAACCCGGCTCCAATTCTGGCCTTTGGTAATCGAGACGCAACGCCTCTTGCGGTACCGATGCAAGGGGTCATCCCATGTCCACTCAGGATGAGGCCCGTGCCGCTTTCCGCGCTGCGTTCAGAACCTCGCGCAGGCGCCTGCCGACAATCATGTCTTCGCCTGGCCGCAGGGTCATCGAAACAATCTGCAACTGGTTGCGCGATTTGGGCTCTTTGGGATTCGGCTTACCCTCGACTACGGCAGCGACCAGGCTGGGATTACTCTCTGTCAGCACTTCGATGCGAGGCTCACCATCGCTCAGCTTGCGGGCGCAGTCTTCTACGGAAAATCCCCACGCTTGTTCGTCCCAAGTAACCGTCAACGTGGGATAACGATTGCCGCCTTTGGGAATCTGAACGTCGGTCTTCACCCCCGGGACCGTTTCAACCAGCTTTACGATTCGCTCGACACGCGTGTTCCATTCGCGGTTGAGGGCGTCAAGGTCCAGCTTAAGCCAGGTTTCGACGGCCGTAAGGCAGCCGATCATCTCTTCCTTGCCGACCTTCATCGGACGGCACACCGCGCCTTCATAGGGACTGGTATTGGCCAGGGCGGCATCGATCAGGTCTTTGCGACCCAGCAGCAGGCCGCTGCATTGCGGTCCCATCAGCCCCTTGCCGCCGCTGAAGGTGTAGAGGTCGGTTCCCATCTTGGCATAGAGCTTCATGTTTTCGATGGGAGGGATCCCCGCGGCGTCGTCGAGGAGCAGAGGAACTTTGGCATCCTTGGCGATGGCGATCTCTTTCGCCAACTGGTCACCGAGGTCAGTGGTGTAAATCATGGCGGTGTTTTCGTTCAGCGCGCTCTGAAGCTCTTCGGGAGAGTAAACGAGAACCAGCTTGGCGCCCGCCAGGCGAATGGCGCTATCAAAAGCGCTGCGCCCGCCCACCATCACCACCTCGTGTTTAAGGCCGGTCGTATCGGGAAGCTGCCAGATCTTGGCCGGGTCGTTGCCGGCGATACAGGCCGCGGTGGCGGAGGCCATCGCGCCCGCCGCGCCGGAGGTCACCATCCCCGATTCAGCGCCCGTCAGTTCGGCAAGGCGTCGGCCCACCCCTTGCTGCAGCTCTATGACATTCACGAAGTGTTTCGCCGCTTCGACTTGTGCGGCGCGCACCTCGGGCAGTTCCAAGGAGCCGCTCAGATAAGTCCAGGTTCCACGGCAGTTAATGAGAGGCCTGACACCCAGACGGCGATAGACGTTGCTCGCAGCACCCTTGCCCATGGCTTCCTGGACGTTGCCGAAAAGATCTTGGGCGGCGATTTGGCCGAGTAGAGGCAGCGCCGCTGCCCACTTCATGAAGGCGCGACGATCGAAAGAAGAGATAAGGTTGGCCATGTACTTCTCCATTCTTTGATTTGCCACCACCCCTTGATCCCCTCCTCAATGAGGAGGGGAGCCGCGGCGGCTCACAATCCCCTCCTCAATGAGGAAGGGAGCTGGAGTTTCTACATTTTCATCGCCCTTGTTTGCGGCATGGCCGTTCTCGGCCACATGGAGGCACAAAGCTCGCATCTGTGTCTGTCTTAAGCCCCAAAGGGGCGATCTATCACAGCCCAGGCCAACGGCCTGGGTCTTCGTCGCGCCTTCAATCTCGAAGCCCTGTAGGGGCGCAATGCACCGCCGGCGGATGGGTTCGCGATGCTCGGTGCCGAAGGCGAGATGGACGTACAGTAGGGACAAAGATTGCGGCATGGGAACTACCCTATTCCGCCCTTTCAGGGCTGAGCCAAACTAAACGGGCCGACATCGCTGACCCAGGCCGTTGGCCTGGGCTTCGTTAGAGCGCCCCTTTGGGGCTCAGCAGCCGACCTGAGCATAACTGTCTCGACGGCGAGGCGACACGATAAGGGAGTCAGGTCGAAAAAGCCTCGCCGGAAATGCAGAAACTCCAGGTCCCCTCCTCTCTGAGGAGGGGACTAAGGGGTGGTGGACGAAAGGCGCGGGGCTCAATCCTCCTCGGCGTGAAACGGAAACCTCGAGCGCACCGCCAGGATGTGAGCCTTCGCGCCCGGCTCCTCGCTATTGTAAAAGCCAACCGTGCAATTCAGGCGGAAGAAATAGGCATCCCCGGCACTAGCATCGTGCTTGCCCTCGACGCCGTCCATTCCGCCACCGGCGACGATCTTACCATGCCCATCCAGAATAAGATAAATCTCCTCCGCAGTTTCGTGATGGTGCGGAGTGTTTGTGCCGCCCGGCGCAAAATCCATCAGGAACAGACTGGTAACTACGTAGCCCGCTGCGATTCGGTCTCGCGTGCTCTTGCGATCACCGACCAGAAGTTTATAGAGAACGGAGGACGGGTGCCCTTCAACGGTCTGTTCCTTTACGTCATCCATGTTTGCCAGTTGGAGCTTCGGCGGCGGCTCGAGCGTTGTTCCGGCAGGAATCTTGAACCCCATGACCAGCACCCGGCAGGGCTGATCGGCAGAGCCGGAGATCGAGTGCGCGATCCCCGGAGAAAGATACATGAAGTCGTTCTTGCGAACGGGGACTTTTTCCTCGCCGTATTGCAGGGTTCCGCTGCCTTCGAGGATGAAGTAAATCTGCTCCTCGCGCGCATAGCTCACCGGAGGGCACGATCCCTGAGGATCGACTTTGACCTCGCCAAAACGCGCGACGCTGCGGCCGATGCGGGCCGCGGCATCGCCCTCCCCGAAAATTGGCAGGTAATGACAGTTGCCTGTGCTTAAGTCAACGGTCTTCTCTGCGATCTCCGGGACGAAGCGGTGCACCCAGGTCGGCGCGACCTGAGCTAGGGAATGGGAGCTAAGAAGGCACAGAGCGGCAGTCGTGAGAGCTGTGGCAATGAAGCCAGGATTCTTGGTTGACATCCTATAAACGTAGCACACACCCGAGATGAGATTCAGGATGGATTTCGTCCGGCGCATACGGCGTACTCCTTAGACAGTCTCGCGAAAGGCGGCAATCCAGTCGGGGGGTAGGTTGACATCATGATGTTCCCGGCGTAGCATCAAAGTGTGCGAACAACCCTGACTCTCGACGATGATGTTGCGGCCAAGCTCCGCGCCGAGGCGAGGAGGTCTGGCGCGCCGCTGAAGCAGATCGTGAACGATTGCCTGCGGCATGCCTTGAGCACACGCTCGAAAACAGTTTCCGTTCCACCTTTCAAAGTCAAAACTCGGGATCTTGGCGACCGAGGATTTAACTATGACTGTGTTTGGAGACTCATCGAGGAAGCCGAAGGCCCCTTCTACAGATGATTCTGATCGACGCGAACCTATTGCTTTACGCTTATGACTCCGCCTCGGGCCATCACAAAGCGGCCTCTCGTTGGCTCGAAACCGTTTTATCGGAACCCCAGCCAGTCGGGCTCGCGTGGATGCCGCTGCTCGCCTTCTTGCGCATAAGTACGGACCCGCGCATTCGCAAGAATCCCTTTTCCCTGACTGAAGCCGCAAGCATTGTCGCTGAGTGGCTGGATCGTCCGATGGTGACCCTCCTGAATCCCAGCGAACGGCATTGGGAAATTCTGCTCGGACTAATGAAGCAAGGTCAAGCCCGCGGACCACTGATCATGGACGCCCATCTGGCAGCGCTGGCCATTGAGCACGGGGCGACGCTTGCCACCACCGACCGGGATTTCACCCGATTTCCCGGATTGCGGATATTGAATCCTCTCGAGTAGTAGCCTTGGCCCTGGGTCCGGCTACCCGCCACTGGCCACTGAGCACTAGCCACTATACTATTCATATCTCAGCGCCACCATCGGATCAACCTTTGTCGCCCGGCGTGCGGGCAGATAACTGGCGGCCAGAACCACGGCGAGCAGAACCAAGGTCACGGTCGCGAACGTGAGGGGATCGTAGGGGCTGATGCCGAAGATCGAACTACTGAGCAGGCGCGCCATCCCCAGGGCCAACGCCATTCCTACAGCGCCTCCGACCAGCAGCAGGCGAAACGCTCCGCTCGCCACCAAACGTAAAACCTCGCGCTCTGGGGCGCCTAATGCCAACCGCAGCGCAAATTCGGTGGTGCGCTGGGCCGCCGCGTAGGAGATCACCCCATAAAGACCCACGCTGCCCATCGAGAGCGCCATGAAAGCGAAGATGACCATAAGGGCCACGACGACTCGGCCGCCGGCGAGCGCCATCGAGAGGCGCTCGTCCATGGTCCTGACGCCGGTCAGGGGCAAATCAGGATCGACCGCGCTCACGGCCTTGCGAACGGCGGGCACAAGCGAAGCTGTCTCGCTGCGGCTGCGCACCAGAAGGTATTCGCTCGACCACGGCGCCTGCAGAGACGGAATGTAGATTTCGGGGCTGCTGGGTTCGTTCACGCGTAAGTTCTTCAAGTCGTCCACCACACCGACGATCTCGCGCGCGACGGGCTGCGAAGGCTCGTTGCGGCCTGGAATCAGTTCTGAAATAAACAGGCGCTTGCCCACGGGATCGCCTGTCGAGAAGAACTTCTCAGCTAGCCTGCGATTGACAATTACCACCGGAGTTGATCCCTGGCGGTGGTCTTCGCCGAAGGCGCGCCCTTTGAGCACCCTCAGGCCGAGCGTGTGGAAATAGCCGGAGCTGATGACTTGGTAGTTTGCGACGCCGGAAGCATCGGCCGCGGCCGGGTCTCGACCTTCGACGCGAAAAGGCTGGCCGTTCTCGAAGTTCGCGGGCGGCAGGCTGGTGGAAAGCGCCACGTCCTCGACGCCGGGGATCGCGCGCAACTTCTCCAGCAATTGCGAATTAAACGCCCGGACGCGCTCCGTATCGGCGTACTGCGGAGCGGCTAGCGACATGTGGGCGGTCAGCAGGCCCCGGGTGGGGAAGCCGGGATCCACCTGAGCCAGACGTATGAAGCTGCGCAAGCTAAGGCCTGCGGTCACCATGAGCACAACCGATAGTGCCAGTTCCGCCATCACCAGCCCGTTGCGCAGGCGATTTTGCTTTCGATCGCCCAGCGTGGTGCGGCCCGCCGCCTTGACGTGCTCGATCAAATTCGCGGCGGTTGTCCGCCAGGCGGGGACGAATCCGGAAAGCACCGTCGAAGCCACGCATAGCACTAACGCGAACCCGAGCACCAGGCGATTGATTTCAATCGGCGCCAGGCCGGGCGCCTGGAGGACCGGAAGAGTCGCCAGGTAGCGCACCGCACCGAATGCCACGAGAAGGCCCAGCGCGCCGCCCAGCAAAGCCAGGAGAAGAGTCTCTGCCAGCAGTTGCCGCACCACGCGCCAGCGGCTTGCCCCAAACGCCAGGCGCACTGCGATCTCCTTGTGACGCGTGGTGGCTCGAGCCAAAAGCAAATTGGCCACATTCACGCAAGCCAGCAGCAGGACGACACACACTATCGCGAAGAGGAGGATCATCATTAACAGGACGCCCGGACCCGCCAGCGCTTGATGGAACTCCTGGGCGAGCGCGCTCCACTGCTTATTGGTTTCCGGCGATTCCCGCGCGACTCGAGCCGCGAGCGTGCGCATTTCCTCGCCGGCCTGGGCGGTTGTGACGCCCGGCTTCATCCGCCCCACGACCAACAGATGGCGGGTTTGGCGGTCTGGCGCTACGCTCGAAAGGACCAGCGGCATCCACACGTCCATCCGCCCCCAGAACTCGAAATCGGCGGGAGTAATGCCGACGACGGTGTACGTTTCGCCATTGAGGCGAACGGTTCTACCCACGATATCCGCCGCCCCGGCAAATTGGGTTTGCCACATCTCGTGGCTCAAGATCGTTACCTTGTTGCCTTCCGGCCGGAATTCCTCCGCTGAGAAAAACCGTCCCCGTTCAGGCTGCAAGCGGAAAGTGTCAAAGAAGTTCGAGGTGACGCGTGCTCCTGACACCAGAACGGGGGGGGTTTCCGACAAGGCGAAACTCGCGCTGCGAGCGGCGGCGAGCCGCTCGAATGACCTGTTATGGTCGCGCCAATCAAGATAGGTGGGAGCGGAAACGGGGCTTCGGCTGCCATCGGGGCGCGTCTCCCACACCATCAATAGACGATTGGCGTCCTGATAGCGCATGGGGCGCCACGCCACACTGAAGATCGTCGTATTGGCGCCGATGCCGAGGGCCAGCGTAATGATGGCAGCCGCTGTGAAGCCGGGATTCTTGGAGAGCATGCGGATGCCGTAACGAAGGTCATTCCAGAGTGTCATCATCGTGTTCTCCTCATCGGGTGATCGGATGATCGGGAGATCGGGTGAGCAACTGTAGAACCTGTCGTCTTCTTTTGGAGCTATTGATGTCCAATGAAGCAAGAGTTCGGTTTTTTCTTCGTCCGCTCCCGATATTGCTGCCTGTTCACCCGATCATCTGATCTCCCGATCACCCGATTACTTCATTCGTACCTCAGCGCCACCATGGGATCAACCTTGGTGGCTCGGCGTGCCGGAAGGTAGCTCGCCAGGAGAGCGACAGCGAGCAGGAGCAGTGGTACGGCGATGAACGTTCCGGGATCGCCGGGCTTGATGCCTACCAGCATGCTCTGCAAAAGGCGGCTGATCGCAAACGCCCCCACCAGTCCTACTGCGATCCCTGCGACGGTAAGTTGGAAACCATGCCGGACGACCAATATCAAGATGTCGCGACGGGATGCGCCCAGGGCCATACGAATCCCCATCTCGCGTGTGCGCTGCGCCGCGCCAAACGAAACTACTCCGTAAACGCCGACGGTGGCAAGCGTCAGGCCGAGGATCCCCATGATCCCAGCAAGAGAGGCTGCCAAGCGAAACATGAACAACCCACCCAGTCCCTGAACCCCCTGCTGCATGGTGCCGGCATTAAAGACCGGGAGATCAGGTGCGAGTTGATGGACCTGATCCTGCACGGCCAGCAGCAGACTTTCGGGAGGGACGGTGGTCCGGACTTCGAGAGACAGAAACGGAGTGAAGTCTTGCGCGAATGGGAGATAGAAATAAGGCTGTGGGTCGGCTGAAAAATGCCACAGGCTTTGGCCGTCGCGGGCCAAGCCCACCACTTCAATGAAAGGTCCTCTATCGCTCTTCGTGCTGAAGCGCTTACCTATGGGATCCAGATTTGGCCAGAAATTTTTCGCCATCGACTGATTTACGATGGCTACTGGCCGCGCCGATTCGTTGTCGGAGTCCTGAAAGGTCCGGCCCTCGAGGAGGGCAATCCGCATGGTCTCAAAATAGGCAGGGTCAATGCCATTGTACGCGACCTCCGGGGGCGGTTGCCCAGGGGGCAGGGGACGATCCTCGATGTGAATAGTGCTGGCGGGGCTGGGCATTTGCAGGGGAACATTGAAGCTCAAACTGGAGGATTGGACGCCCGGCAAGGCGCGCACACGATCCTTGAGTTCGCGGCAGAAACCCTTGGCACGCGTCTCGTCGTAGCCGATTTGGCGCACATCCAGCATGACGTTGAGCACGTGGTCAGGATCGAAGCCCAGATACATGTGCTCGGCGCGCTGGAGGCTGCGCACGAAAAGGCCCGCGACTATCAAGAGCATCAGCGAGCCGGATACCTGCGCTACCAGCAGGACACTGCGGATGCCAAGGCTTCCCAGGCCCGCGGATTCGCTCCGCCCGCCTTCGTGCAATACCGTATTCACGTCTACCCGGCCGGCGCGTAAGGCGGGCCAAACGCCGAGAAAGGCTCCCGACAAAATCACAATTCCCAGCGTGTATCCAAAAACTCGCCAGTCCAGGCTGTAGTCCATGCGGAAGGCAACGCCTGATGAGGTTGAGGTTACGGAGTGAATCATTGCGCCACTCGCGTTGATCGCCCATTCTCCGAGCAGCACTCCTCCAAAGCCCCCCAGGAGCGCCAGCATGAGGCACTCCGTGAGCATCTGGCGAATGAGCCGCCCGCGGCCTGCGCCCAAAGCGGCGCGCACGGCCATCTCGCGCTGCCGCACCGTCGCTCGCGCCAGCAGAATATTTGCCACGCTCAAGCACGCCAGCAGCAAGACGAGAGCGGGCAAGATCAGGAAGAGACTGGCGATGACGGGAACGAAGTTGGTGACGAAAGGCGCCGGGCGCGCCAACCTCTCCGGAATGACGCGGATTGTGGCGTCTTTGTCTGTGGCGGGATATTGGGCGGCCAGGCGCCGTGCAATGACGGTCAAGGAAGTTTGCGCCCGCTCGATACTGACGCCGGGCTTCAGCCTTCCAAGCGTCATCAAATCCCTGTCGTGCCGGTCGGTCCAGAAGGCGCGCGAGCCCTGGATTAGCGGCAGGGCATTGAGCGACAGGTAGCCATCCATGTCAAAAGCAAACAAGGTGCCGTGAAACTCTTTCGGTGTGACCCCAATTACGATCGCCGGCTGTCCGTTTACCAGCACGTGTTTGCCCACGATGCCTGCATCGCCTCCGAATCGTTTTTGCCAGAACGCGTGGCCCAGCACCACCAGCAGTTCTTCGCCGGGTTTTTCGCCCTCGCCGGGAAGCAAGAGCCGGCCGAATTGCGGCTTCACGCCGAGGGCGGAGAAGTAATTGCCTGTCACCGCGCTATAAGCGAACTCGCTCGCTATGCCGCCCGCACTGAGCCCGGCGCCGCCAACTGCGAAAGCAAACAGGCTGGAAAAAGCGTCGGCCTGCTTTTGGAAATCGACGAGGTCAGGATAAGAGAACTTTGAATCGGAGGTCTCCTTGGGTTGAAAGGCCACAACCGTAATCTGTTCAGGCACCGGCACAGGGAGTGGACGGAGCAGCCATCCATTCAACACGCTGAAGATGGCGGCATTGACTCCGATCCCCAAGGCCAGCGTGATCGCCAGAATTGCCGTGAGTCCCCGCCACTTCGCGACCATGCGCAGGCCGTAGGCTGCGTCCTGAACGAGATTTTCGAGATAGGTCGTTCTCCTCATGTTGGGCCTAATGAGGCGAGTCTCGACTTGCGGCACTGTCTCGTGCATGCCGATCTGCTTCGAACCCCTGACCCTCGGTCCGAGCTACCCGCCGAGAGACAACATACCACAATTCCAACTGACTGTAAGGGCAGCCCCTCCCCTTCACCCGGCCCGCGACGGCTGACGAAAGCGCCGTCCCAGGCCACCCTCTCCCCCAGGGGAGCGAGGGCTTCCCTGGTTTGTTGATGAATCTCGAACAGCGTTCGCCGACGGCTGATAGCTGACGGCTGATAGCTTCATTCGTAGCGTAGCGCAACCATGGGATCCACTTTGGTCGCGCGACGGGCGGGGATGTAACTCGCAAGGAGCGCCACCGCGGCCAGGAGCATCGAAACTGCCGCGAGGGTTAGGGGATCTGTAGGCTTGATAGCGTACAGCATGCTCGATAAGAAGCGCGTCAACGCCAACGCGTCTCCAAGCCCGACCGAGACACCGATCAGCGCCAGTTTAGCTCCTTGGCGGATAACCAGCCCGAGCAAATCACGGCGCTCGGCGCCCAGCGCCATGCGAACGCCGAATTCATGCACTCGCAGGCTACAGGAGTAACTGACCACGCCGTAAACTCCCACTGCGGCCAGCACCAACGCGAGGAGTGCAAACAATCCTAGCAGCATCATCTGGAAGCGGTGGGGCGCCACCGATCCCGCGATGACTTCTTCCATGGTCGTGGTCTCGGATAACGGCTGGTTCTTGTCAATGCTTTCGACAGCCTTCCGAACCGGACTGACCAGCCCTTGGGGACGAGCCGCGGTTCGTAGGACAAGCGCCATGCTGAATGAGGGCTGCTGGAGGTAGGGCACGTAGATCTCCGGGATGGGTTCCTCTGCGAGAGCGTGATCCCGGGTGTCTGCCACCACGCCCACCACTTGTGACCACGGTGCGGGCGGCGGCCCAAAGCTGATCTGCTGTGCCAGCGGATCACCTGCCTTAAAGGCCATGCGTGCAAAAGCTTCGTTAACAATAACTACACTAGGAGCGGTACCGGCGTCGGAGTCAGCGAAGGTTCGTCCCTTGACTGAGGGAATCCGCATCACGCGGAAGTAATCCGGGCTAACGGCACTTGTGGGAACAGGCTGGGGAGGGCGGAAGTTCTCCACGCCGCGAATCTTGAGCATTAGCGTCGTATTGTGAGAGTCCTCGAACGGGTAGCGCGTGGTCACCGCAGCTTCTTTGACGCCCGGCAGGCTCCGAACTCGTTCGAGAGCGTCTTGAAAGAAGGCGGCAAACTGCCGTGGGTTGGGGTTGCTCGTCCAAGGCCTTTCGACAGTCGCCATCAAAACGCCGTGAGGGTCAAAGCCGAGTTCAACTTGGCTGAGGCGCAGAAAACTCCGCGCCAGAAGCCCGGCCCCCACCAGCAGAATTAGCGACAGCGCGATTTCCCCGGCCGCCAATAGGGCGCGGAGACGTTGGGCGGCGGGCCGGGCGCCCGCCTGCGCTCCTCCTTCTTTAAGCGCTTCGCCGACGTCAGTTCGGGAGGCGATGAAGGCGGGAACGAAACCGAAAACCAGTACGGCTAAAACCGCGATGCCGGCGGAGAAGGCGAGGACGCGCAGGTCAAGGTGGATGTCCTGCGAAAGATTGGAAGGAATAAGTTGGCGAAGGATCGTGGTTCCCCACAGTCCGGCCAGAAGTCCCAGCACTCCCCCCGCGAGCGCCAGTAGCAAGCCTTCAGTGAGCAATTGACGGACGATACGCAACCGCCGGGCCCCCAGCGCCGCTCGCACCGCCATCTCCCTGCCCCGCAGGACGCCACGCGAAAGCAGCAGGTTCGCGACATTCGCGCAGGCGATCAAAAGCACAAACGCTGCCACCCCTAAGAGAATCAGGAGAAGCGGGCGCACGTTTTGGACAAGCAGTTGGTGCAGTGGGATCACTTCGACAAGCTCGTGCGCCCGGAAGGGCGCCGCTTCTTTCGGGTATTCCCGGTCCAATCGTTCGGTGATCAACTGCAAGTCAGATTGCGCACGGGCGGCAGCGACGCCGGGCTTCAGGCGCGCGATAACGGTAAGGGCGGTCCAATGCGGAGAATGAGGAGAAAACACGTCCGAATCAAGTGCAAGAGGTATCCAGACATCCGCGGCAGGAAAGCGCAGGTTCGCGGGTAGGATGCCGACGACGGTGAAGGTGTCGTCGTCAAGCCGCACGGACTTCCCCAAAATATGAGGGTCGGAACCGAAACGGCTGCGCCACAGCGCCTCGTTGAGGAGAGCCACGCGGCGCTGGGCCTGCTTGCTTTCCGCCGGAAGGAACGTGCGACCGCGAATCGGCCGAACGCCCAACATGGGGAAAAGCTCAGCCGTTACCCGCATGACGCTGACGCGCGCCGGCTCGCCCGCCGCCGTAAGATTCGCACCCACGGTTTGGTTGAATGCGCCGATCTCGTCGAACACCTGGTTACGCTCCTTCCAGCCAATAAAATCGGGACTAATCACGACTGCCGCGCCTCGACTGAGTTGGAACCGTTCCGTAGCCCACACCAGACTCGACGGATCTTTGAAAGGCAACGGTCGCAGCAGGACCGTGTTAACCACACTGAAGATCGCAGTGTTGGCGCCAATCCCCAAGGCGAGCGTGACAATCGCCACCGCAGCGAAGCCGCGATTTCTTCGAAGCGTTCGCGCGCCATAACGCACGTCTTGAATGAGGTTGTCGATAAAGTTTATTCGGCGCATATCGCGGCATTCCTCCTTTATTTGATCGACAGCACCCAGTTCGCGCAGGGCGGCATAACAGGCCTCCTCCGGCGTCAATCCGTTTGCGACGTATTCCTGAGTTAGGTTCTCGAGGTGGAAGCGCAGTTCGTCGCTTAGTTCCTGCTCGACACGTCCGCGCTTGAACAACGACCGGAACCGCAGCCGGAGCTTGTAAAACCGCCGAGTCATACCAGCCTTCAATGGCGTTGTCATTCTGAGCGAAGCGAAGAATCTCAGTAGTTGACTGTGAACCATACGACGGCAGAGATTCTTCGCTTCGCTCAGAATGACAAGTGCCGTGGCTTGTGCCTCTAAAAAAGCCCTGGGTTACAGTTTTGCGGTCCGGGCCTGTTCTCAGGCAGAGACCCCCTCACCCGACCCGCGGCGGCTGATGAAAACTCCGTCGCGGGCCACCCTCTCCCCCAAGGGGGCGAGGGCTTTGCTCATCACCGCGGTCGGGGTTGCCCGGTTGGATAAAGGGGCGAGTGGTTTTCTCATCTCAGCCTGAATCTCGAATCCTGAATCCTACGAAGTCTCCAACACCAGCCCGATGGCCGCGGAGAGCTTCTTCCAGTGAGCCTGCTCCTGCTCTAAGTACTTCTGCCCGGCCGCAGTTAAGGAATAGTATTTCGCGCGGCGATTGTTGTCAGACTCACCCCACTTGGCTTTGATCCAGCCGCTTTGCTCGAGGCGATGCAGGGCGGGGTAGAGCGCTCCCTGATTCACTTGGAGCACTTCTTTGGAGACTTGGCGAATGCGCTGGGCGATGCCCCAGCCGTGCATCGGTTCGAGTGCGATGGTTTTAAGAATGAGAACGTCTAAGGTGCCTTGCACCAGGTCAGTGGGTTTGCCCATGGAACTCCTCTCAATTATCGACAACAGATTACAGTTTCTCCTGTCAATAGTCAAGGGGAGTAGATGTAGGGGTAGTCGTGCAGGGCAAAAAGAGACCTGTTGGACGGCGTTAAATGGCGTGGGAGGAGAACGGCTGATTCCGGATTCAAAATTCCAGATTTAACCCGAATTCCGAAGTTGCGAGGCTCGATGGGAAGAGACCCCTCACCTGGCTCGCTACTCTCGCCACCCTCTCCCCAAGGGGGAGGGCTGAAAACAATCGTCGTTGACGATCCTCTCCCTTGGGGAGAGGGTGGACCGCTGCCGGCGCCTTCATCAGCCGGAGCGGGCCGGGTGAGGGGTTACTTCCAAAGCATCTGAACACCCCTTCCGTTCTCCAGGTAATCAAGGCAGAATTGCTTTCGAGCTTGCTTACGCGCGCCACACGCCGGGGATGGGTTGCTGGCAGTATTGGCATTTATTGTTGTGGATATGCACCGTGCCCACGGTGTATCCGGTGCGTTCCACCACAATCTTCCGGCACTTGGGGCAATAGGTATTCTCGGCCGGGTGGCCGGGCACGTTGCCGATGTAAACATAATGGAGACCCTCGGCGTCAGCAACGGCTTTGGCGCGCTCGAGTGTTTCCACCGGCGTGGGAGGCAGGTTTTTCAGCAGATACTCGGGATGGAAGCGTGTGAAGTGGACCGGAACGTCGGGGCCCAGTTCGGATTTGACCCACTTGGCGAGCCCCTGAAACTCCGTTTCGCTGTCGTTCAAGGTGGGGATTACCAGATAAACGATCTCGTTCCACACTCCGTGCTTGCGGATGGTTACAAGGCCGTCGAGCACCGGCTTCAGTTCGCCGTTCACTACTTCCTTATAGAACTTTTCGGAATAACCTTTAAGATCAACCTTGATGGCGTCGACTTGGCGGCACAGTTTTTCGAGCGGCTCCTGCTGGATGTATCCGCCCGTGACCACTACGCTCTTGACGCCCAGCCTGTGAGCAGCTTCGGCAGTATCGGCGACGTACTCGTAAAACACCACCGGCTCGCTGTACGTATAGGCGACAGTGGGGCAATTGTTCTGCTGGGCCAACACCGCGACACGCTCCGGCGGGGCGTAGTTCGACCGCACCTGCTCAGGGCGCACCTGGGAAATATCCCAGTTCTGGCACATCTTGCAGTTCACATTGCAACCGGCAGTGGCAATGGAGAAAGCGACCGTTCCGGGGAGAAAATGGAACAAAGGTTTCTTCTCGATCGGGTCAATATGAGCTGTCACCAGGCGCGAATGCACCAGAGTGTAGTAGGTGCCGCCGCGATTCTCGCGCACGCCGCAATAGCCGCGCTCCCGGTCGTCAATGGCGCAGCCGCGCGGGCAGAGCTTGCACTTGATCTTCCGATACGGCTGTTTATCGTAGAACCTGGCCTCCTTGACGAATTGCGAGTCGTCTTCCGCGAGCGGAGCCGCAAACAGAGGGACGGCGTTTGGGCGCCCGATCATCGCTCCGGCACAGGCGGCGAGGCAGGGAAGGGAAGCCGCTTTGAGGAAAGAGCGGCGGTCGCAGGCGAGGCCGGAGGATTCTGCCGGCGGCGCTTGCGACTCGAGGAGCCGCAGATCATATTTGGTTGGCATCGGACATCGACCTCTGGTATTCCGGATTCCAAATTCAAGATTCAAGAACGGGAGCGAGACGCTCCCGCGACAGCGGGCGGGACGCCCGCTCTACATCGACAGGCGGCGCGCCTGCGCGACCGGACCGAAGAGTCAGGCTTCCACCACCTTGATGAATTTCGGATCGTTGGTCCCCAGGCTATGCTGCGCGTCGGCGGCGGTGGAAATGTATGCCGGCTCGCGCTTCATTTCTTGTAGAGATTTCATGCCCACCTCGGCCCGCTTTTTCTCGATGATTTGCCAGCCTGTGTAGTCGAGGGCCACCGGGTCGTGGCTGACCAGCAAGCCATTGTACGGCCAAGTCCAGTGAGGCATGAAAGACGGCCCGCCCTCGTACTGCGCGGTCGTAGCGTCGCAAATGTGCAGCCGCACCTTTTGACGAATGGGTGGCAGCATGTAAACGTCGGCCACGTAGGGATTGCCAACATTCATGTGGTATTTGTTGGGATTGTGAATCGCCCCAAACATGCTTTTGAGCGCGATCGTAACGCCCGCGATGCCGTGGTCCTTGAGCACGGGCAGGTTAATCACGGCGTCGCAAACTTGGGTGAGGGTCTTCGCAACCAGGCTTCCCGCGCTTCCGAAAGTGGCCAGTTCCTCTTCGAATCCCAACACATCGTTTCCGAAACAGCGGATTCCGGAACCGCGCTCGACGATTTTGAAGCGCGCGCTCTCGAGGTCGGAATTAAGCCGGTCCCAGATGACGATTTCCTTGATGCCAGCCTGTTGCAGACGCTCGCAGATGGCGTTTGCCAACTCCGGGCGCGTGCTGTTCCCCCTGCCCGCAAGGCAGTTCACCTTGAGCCCCACCACCTCGCCGGGCCGCACGACCTTGCGCCAGGCCTCGAGCGGCGAATCGCAGTCCTCGAGTGCCTGCATGGCGCGGTCCAGGCAGTTGACGAGCCGGGACGAATCCAGGCCAGTGGGGGTAGAGCGGAGATTGGAGTCGCGGGAGATGACCAGGCGAGATTGGGGAAGAACTGCGGCAAAGGTCTCTTGGGAGCCGAGCCAATCCTGAACTCCACCGGACAGCAGTGCCCCGCCGAGCGTAACTCCGCTCTTCAGGAAAGTTCGGCGAGTTTGCCCGTATGTGTCTGTCGGCATTGCACTAACTCGGATACTTGGACGCGAGGGAGCCGGAGGTTTCCCGCCCAATTGGACTCCTAACGGAGGTATTGCAGCACTTTGGGAGCCAAACAGGTTCTGGGGTCTTGCGGATCCCCGGTTATGGAGTCCTCGGCTGTTCAAGCGCGTAGGCCGCAGCCCCTATGGAGGGTTACATAATATCGTGACTGACCAACCCCCTCACCCGTCCGTCGGCTGACGGACACCCTCTCCCCCAAGGGGGCGAGGGCATGAACTCGGGTTAATTCTCCCCTCGCCCACTTGGGGGAGAGGGGTCGGGTGGGGTGAGGGGGCTTTGTCACTTAATTCTGAAATCCTCAGTAATTCCGGGGCTGGGCGCTACAAGCGGGCGCACAAGACTTGCATCGCGACGTGCAATAGGATCATATGGGCGTCTTCGGCCTTTTGCATGTCGTCGACGGGAGCGAGGATTGGGGTTCGCACCGCGGCGGCCAGTTTCCCGCCATCGAAACCGCACAAGCCGACCGTGTGAGCGCCATGGCCGTTCGCATAGGCTACGGCCTTGAGGACATTAGGGGAGTTGCCGCTGCCCGAGATAGCTACGACCAGGTCGCCGGCCTCGAGGAAATTCTTCAGCTGTTCGACGAAAACATCCTCGTAAGCGACATCGTTGGCATAGGCCGTCATGGTGGCGAGGTTGTCGTTCAGAGAGATTCCACGGAAGCGTTTTGGGCGGCCGTAGGAGACGCCTTTGTTGAGATCGCAGATGAAATGCGAAGCGGTTGACCCGCTGCCCCCATTTCCCATGAAGAACACCTGACGGTCGTTGTGATAAGCGTTTTCGAGGAGGTGGATAAACTCCTCGAATCGCTCTTGAGGGATGCCCTCGAGGGCCTTGCTCAAACCTGCGCAATAATCTCGAAAGTGCTCGCGGATCATGTCCGTCTCCATTGCCAAGAACCTCACCCACCCGGGTCATTCCGAGCGCCGCGAGGAATCTTGCTCCGACCTCTGTTTCGCGAAATGCCCGGAGCGGGGCGCGATTCCTCGCTGCGCTCGGAATGACAGCGATGCAGCGTTTTTCAGCACCGTGTCAAACGATTATATCATTCCGGTTTGTTGATCAAGAATTCCGCAGCAGCCAGCAAGTTGGGCACGGTCACGCGAGGGGCGTGCGGCAGCTTTTCCAATGCCGCGTCGCGCGTGTCGGACACCTTGATCGCTGGACATCCTGCTGCATGCGCCGCCAGGAGATCGCTTTCAGTGTCGCCGACGAGGTAGGTGCGCCCAAAGTCGAAGCGGTGTTCCGCCTGGGCGCGCCGCAGCAGTCCCGGCTTGGGCTTTCGACACTCGCAGCCATCCTCCGGGCGGTGAGTGCAGTAGTAAACACCAAGGATTCGTCCGCCTTGCGCTTCAACCTCGGCCACGAACCGGCGCGTGATTTCGTCGAGGTCGGCAGCGCTCATCAGGCCCTTTCCCACGCCGGCTTGGTTAGAGACGACGATGACCTGGTAGTTCTTCTCATGCAGAAGGCGGAGAGCCCCGAGAGCGCCGGGCAGGAAAACAAACTTCTCCCAGGCGGTGACATAGCCTGAGATAATTCGGCGGTTGATCACTCCGTCGCGGTCGAGCAGCACGAAACGGGGCATTCGTCTCCTTCGCTTATTATGACTCCCCTCCTCAGCGGGAGGAGGGGCAGGGGCAGGGGTGGTGGGCGCCAGCCTCATGACGGAACCAACCACCCCCACCCCCCTCCTTACCCAAGGAGGGGAGTCATTTTCGGTCTTCTGGCCGCGCCTGGCTTTCCCTAACGAGATAGCGTCTCAACGCATCCTGCCACGGCGGGAGAAGGCCAAGGCCTTCGCTCTCCAGGCGCGTGTGGGCAAGTCGAGAATTGCGTGGCCGCAACGCCGGACGGTCCGAGGATGAAGTCGGAATGGCGGCCAGTGGAACGTGGCTCAGCCCCGCCTGGCGAAGGATCTCGCCGGCAAACTCGAACCAGGAGCAGTACCCTTGGTTCGTTGCGTGATAGATGCCAGGTTTTCCTTCGGTCACTATTTGTTCCAGTTTTTCGGCCAAATCCACGGTGTAGGTGGGCGCTCCAAACTGGTCGTCGACTACGCGCAGCGAGTTTCCCTGCCGGGCTCGCTCCAGAATAGTGCGAACGAAGTTCTTGCCCAGGGGGCCAAAGAGCCATGACGTTCTGACAATCCAGGCCGCCGAAAGTAATTCCGCGGCGTACTTCTCGCCCTGCAACTTGCTCGCGCCATATACGTTGAGGGGGTCAGGAGCGTCGTTCTCCGCGTAGGGGGTTGGGTTTCGGCCGTCGAAGACGTAGTCTGTGCTGATATAAAGCAGACGTACGGAAAAGTCGCGGCAGGCGATCGCCACATTGCGAGTGCCTTCCGCGTTCACCTGGAAAGCGACCTCGGGGCGCCGTTCGCAGTCGTCCACGGCGGTAAAAGCGGCGGTGTGGATCACGGCGTCAATTCCGGCGCCCTGAATTGCTCCTTCCACGAGGCGTAGATTGGTGATGTCGACCTCCGGCAGGTCCACGCCAATCACTTCGTGGTGGGCGCCGAGGAGGGCCGAAAGGTCGCGACCCAACATTCCATTGCTGCCGGTAATCAAGATTCGCATGAGGCACTACGATGCTGACGGAAATCGGATGTCATCCTGAGCGAAGCGAAGGATCTCTGCAGTTGGTTATTAGCTGGACACCCAAGAGCCACTGCGGAAATCCTTCGCTGCCGTGAAAATAGCGAACCGGGACCCCCTCACCCGGCCCGCGGCGGCTGATGAAATCGCCGTCGCGGGCCACCCTCTCCCCCAAGGGGGAGAGGGCATTTTCATTACAAGTGCTGAGCCGAAGGTTCATGAAGCCTTCGCTCAGAATGACAGTTAACGTGCTCGGTGCGATCGTCAAACCGCTCTGCTCGTCAACGCCGCGGGTGATTACAACTGAGCGAGGGATTTCCCCCGGTTCTCGTAGAATTTCCGGTAATAATCCCTATACTCGCCGCTCTTGGTTTTCTCGACCCATTCGGGGTGGAGGCGGTACCACTCGACGGTTCGCAGCAGCCCTTCCTCGAAGGTCACGGTGGGCTTCCACCCCAACTCCGAGCGAATTTTGGCGCTGTCGAGCGCATACCGGCGATCGTGTCCCGGCCGGTCCTCCACAAACTTGATCAGATCCTCGGGCTTGCGCAGCATCTGCAGCAGCCTCCGCACCACATTTAGATTCGTCAGACCTTGTCCGTATCCGATGTTATAGATTTCGCCGGGACGCCCTGCTGCGAGGACGCGGTCGAGCGCGCGGCAGTGATCTTCTACAAAAACCCAATCCCTCTCGTTCAGTCCGTCGCCGTAAACAGGAAGCGGCTTGCCTTCAAAAGCGTTGGTGATCATCAAGGGAAGGAACTTCTCCGGGAACTGGTACGGACCATAGTTATTCGAGGAACGTGTCAGCAAAGCGGGAAAACGGTAGGTCCGCCAGAAGCTCCTGACCAACAGATCTGAAGCCGCCTTGCTCGCCGCGTACGGGCTGTTAGGCTGAAGCGCGGCCCCTTCATCGGCGGTTACCCCGCGAGCCAAACTTCCATAGACCTCGTCGGTGGAGACGTGCAGGAAGCGGGAAATCTTAGCGCGGCGCGCGGCTTCGAGGAGCGTCCACGTGCCCTGGACGTTGGTGCGGATGAACTCGCGAGCATCGGCGATGCTCCGGTCGACATGACTCTCCGCCGCAAAATGCACTACCGCGTCGACGCGCTGTTCCAGGGCTTCCCTTACGGCGACGGCATCGCAAATGTCTCCCAGGACGAATTTATACCCGGAGTGCGATTGCAGATCGGAGAGATTATCGAGGTTCCCGGCGTAGGTTAACTTGTCAAAATTGACTACCGCGCTTTCAGGATGGGCGCCGAGAAAGTAGCGGATGAAATTGGAGCCGATGAAGCCGGCGCCGCCCGTGACCAGAATCTTCACATCTCACGCTCCCCAATCAAGAGACTTTGTTTGCTCCCCCTTGCGCGACCAGGTTCGTGGCGCGCAAGAGAGAATCGAAGGTCCCGGCATCGGTCCACCAGCCATCCAGCACGCTGTAAGTGAGGGTGCCATCGGCCAGGAACCGATTGTTCACATCGGTGATTTCGAATTCTCCCCTGGCGGAAGGCTTCAGCTTCCGAATGCGGTCGAACACCGTGGCATCATACATGTAAATGCCAATCACCGCGTAGGGCGACTTTGGTTCCTTGGGTTTTTCCTCGATGCGAACGATTCGCCCGCCGTCAAATACCGGTACGCCGAAGCGCTGCGGATCAACAACCTCCTTCAGGAGAATATGGGCGCCCCTCTCCTGTTTCCCGAATTGCGCACACGCAGCAATAATATTCGTTTCAATAATATTGTCGCCAAGAACGACGCAGATCTTTTGGCCGGCGGCAAAATATTCCGCCAAGCGGAGGGCGTCCGCAATCCCGCCTTCGCCTTGCTGGTAAGTGTAATTGATATGCTGGAGGCCGAAGTCCCTTCCATTGCCCAGAAGGCGCAAGAACTCGCCTGCATTCTGTCCTCCCGTCACCAGGAGGATATCGGTTATTCCGGCATTGACCAGGGTCTGGATGGGGTAAAAAATCATGGGGCGGTCATACACGGGAAGAAGGTGCTTGTTTGTAACCCGCGTGAGAGGGGACAATCGCGAACCGATCCCGCCCGCCAGTATGATGCCTTTCATGTGGTTACACTCCGGGGTGGAGCTGCGGAAATGGTGGCCTTGGATCCCATGCCCAGCACGATCGCAAAAAGCAAAGCGTTGGCCGGGATCTGCAAATTGAAATCCATGGTCGAGTGAAGGAGCAAGGCCGCGGCACTCCCAGTACACGCCAGAAGAACGGAACGGCGGTAGGGGTTCCGCGCTCCGGCGTAAGCGAGGATCATCTTGACGAGCAGGCACAGAATGGGGACGAAGAGCAGAACCGCGCCGGCGATTCCCGTGTCTGTAGCCACCTCCAGAAAATCGTTGTGCGCGTGGTCAACCTGAAGCTCGAGCAAGGAAGTCTGATAGCGGCGGAAGGCCACCGGAAATGTTCCGAACCCTGTGCCCGCGGCAGGATAATCCCTGACGATTCCGTCGGCCTGTTTCCAAATCGAGAAACGGGAATAAGGGTTCTCAGTGCCCCCGGGTGAGATGAGTTCGAATCGTTTGACCACGGGGTCGAGGCCGATCCAAACGGCGTAAGTCATTGAAAAGGCTATAACCAGCAAGGTGATAACCATCCAGGCCCGACGCCCTTCTCCCAGAAGGCCCAGTAAACCCATTAGAATTAGACTCGTCAATACCGAAAACATGCCCATGCGTGAGCGCGAAAAGACCACGCCAACCAGCATGAGGATTACGATGAACGCGTAGAAGACGATTCGTGGGTCAAGTCCAGTCCTGCCGGGACGCCCTCGCCACCTTTCGGCCCCACCTTGGCCGGGCCGGGATTGCAGGTTGTAGAAGACCATCATCGCCGCAAAGGGAATCACAAGCTCCAGCAACCCGGCAAAGTGATTATGATTGATGTAAGTCCCGGTGGCTTCCTCCGTGTAGAATTGCTTGGTAAAGCCAAATATCTTCTGGTAACCGGTCAGATACTGGACAATCCCATAGCCGGCTTCAAATGTTCCCAACACGATCAAGCCAAGCGCGAGCACGCTCCTGCCTTCTCTGGGCTCAAAGGAATAGGCGGCCAAAATGAAAGCTGCCAAATAGGCGAGCAGCTTGAAGAAGCCGAATAGTGTGTCGTGCGGGTAGATGCTCAGGGTTGCCCAGTGCGCGGCCGCCGGGGCGAGTGCAGCTTGAACGTCAAAGAACAAACGGTTCGGCGAGATCCAGGATACGATCTTTCCCGGAAGAGGGATCATCTGCACAAGCACGAGGCCCAGGAAAGGGAGAATCCACAGTGGAACAGGAAGATTGATTTTTCCTTCGCCGGTTTGTTTGATCAGCACCACCGCCGACACAAGAAAGAGAGCAGCCTCGGCAGCGCTATAAGCGAGAGGTTGCACAGCCCCGAAGGCCAGGCTGGACCCTGCAATGATCAGCAAAAGACTCCATTGAATGATTCGCTTCACTTATTCTCCTCGAAAGACCGGTATAAGAATCGAACGCCCCGCAGTCGGAGGTCCGCCAAAGCGGCCCAGAACACGCATTCATTAATTAAGTCAGGTTCGCAACCTGCGCAGTGCCCGGACACGTCAGGGCGGAATAACCTGGCCCGGGGCGACTGCCTGACCCTAATAGGCGTTCTTACTGAAGAAGCTTCGCCAGAGGGTGAGCCATATGATCTTCATATCGAACCAGAGAGACCAGTTTCGCAAATAGTAAAGATCATGCTCGACACGTTTGGCAATGGAGGTATCGCCACGCCAGCCATTCACTTGGGCCCATCCTGTAATCCCCACCTTCAGGTAATGGCGAGTGTTGTACTGGGCAACATCATCCTGAAACTTCTTCACGAAGTAGGGCCGCTCGGGCCGGGGGCCAACTACGCTCATATCTCCTTTCAGGACGTTGAAGAACTGCGGAAGTTCGTCGAGATTTGTGGCCCGCAGGAAGGCGCCCAACCTGGTTCTTCGTGGGTCATTGCTTGTGGTCCAACGCGTGTCGCTCTCTCCCGGATTGCCCACGCCCATAGTCCGGAACTTGTAGACGCGAAACACTCGCCCATTTAAGCCCACACGGTCCTGAGCAAAGAGAACCGGCCCCGGAGAGGTCAGGCGAATGGCCGCCGCGATCAGCAACATCAACGGCGCCGTAAGGATGGCGACGACGGTCGCGAAGACTAGATCAAAAGTGCGTTTCAGAATTGTGTAGGCGACCGCCTCAGAGGGTGTGGCTCTCAAATCCAGCAGCGTGGTGTCGCCGAAATGGAAGATGGTATTGCGAAATGAGATACCCGGCCCCAGATCCAGGATGGCTCTTACGGGGACGCTTAACCGCTCCAACTGGCGAACCAGGCTGGAAGCCTCCGCTAGCAGGTGAAGAGGCACGGCGATCAGCACATCGTCGGCGCGGAGTTCCACTACCATCGATTCGAGCGCCTCGAATTCGAGCAAGGGCTTGCAAGTCGGATAGGGGATTTGCCCCGGCAAGCGAACGAACCCCTCCACGCTGCACGGGATCACCGTGGATTGGAGGAAAGAGTGGAGTGCTCGCTCGGCGTGCTCGTCAGCGCCTATCACCAGCAAGCGGGAGCACTTCTCTCCCCTCTGCCGCAGGCTGTCGAGGTACGTCCTATAGACTTTCTGGGTAAAGAGGATAAGGACGAATAGGGCGACGCCGCTAATGACCACGAAGAGGCGGGAGAAGCTGACGTTACGATAGAAAAACGAGGCGGCGGTGACCGCGGTATACGCAGTCGCACTGGCCGCGAAAGCGTTACGGGCTGCGTCGCGCGGCGGAAACAAACGATCCACTCGGGCGAGGTCAAAATGCTCGACCACCACAGCCCAAGCTAGCACCGCCAGGAGCAGCAGACCGAAATAGGGGGTCGGATCGATATACCGCGCATCAAATCCAAGAGGTATGATGCCGGCCGCAAAACGAATATAGGCCGCGATCACAAAGGCTGGAAGCGGCAGCATTAACACCGACAGCCGAAGTGCGAACTCGATCTGGTTGAGACGTCGTCGGATCAACGCTTTAGGCCCGGTACCCTTTTGGATGGTTCTGCATCCACACCCAGGCTGACTCAATGATGTTCTTAAGGTCTGAGTGCCGGGGTTGCCATTTCAGCTCCCGGCGCAGTTTTCGGGCGGTGGCAACCAGCACCGCCGGGTCACCGGGGCGTCGTCCGCTCACCTGGACTTCGAGCTTGCGTCCGGTGATTTCCTCGACGGCTTTGAGCACCGCCCGAATCGAATATCCTTTACCGTGACCCACATTATATATCCGTGAACCGAGTTTTGAAAGAGAGTGCAGGGCCAGGATATGGGCTTGCGCAATGTCCAGAACGTGCACATAGTCCCGAACGCAAGTGCCGTCCGGGGTCGGATAGTCATCGCCATAAATGTGGAAAGCGGCTTGAGAGCCGGAGGCAGCGGTAAACAGACGGGGCAGAAGATGCGTCTCCGGCCTGTGGTCTTCGCCGAACTCCGCAGTCGCCCCAGCGGCGTTGAAATACCTCAGGGCAGCAGACTGAATTCCGTAAGCGTGGTCGTACCAAGCCAGCGCGCGTTCGATCACGAGTTTGGTCTCGCCGTAGGGGTTCACGGGGCTAGTTGGGTGATCCTCCGGGATAGGAACGATCTTGGGCTCGCCGTAGACGGCAGCGCTGGATGAAAAGATCAGCCGCCGGATCTTCAACGACGCCATGACTCCCAGAAGCGCAATCGTGCCGCTGATGTTGTTGGAATAAAACAAATTGGGATTGCGGACCGACTCCTCCACCAGAGCGCTGGCTGCAAAGTGCATGACGGCCTCAATGCCGTACCTTTTGCACACTCGCTCGAGCTTTTCCGTGTCGGCAATGTCTCCCACCACAAGTCGAGCGCCGCCGGCTACCGCCTGGCGGTGCCCCGCACTCAGATTATCGTAGGCAACCACCTGGTTGCCTTGCCTCACCAGTTCCGCCGCGCAGACACTGCCCACATAGCCAGCCGCACCTGTAACTAGAATGTTCATAGGTTAATGAGCTCCTTAACGATTCACAAACTGCCCGACTCGCACAGCAGATGCACGGAAGGCGAGTTCAACCAGAATTCCTAAGTTGCGAGGCCCGATGGGAAGAAACCCCTCACCTGGCTCGCTACTCTCGCCACCCTCTCCCCAAGGGAGAGGGCAGCCGACGACGAGTGTTTGGAGCCCTCTCCCTGGGGAGAGGGTGGCCCGCTGCCGGCGCTTTCACCAGCCGGAGCGGGCCAGGTGAGGGGTCACTTCCGAATAATCTCAACACCCGTTCGGCTCTCCAGCCCGACAAGGCAAGCAATTCGGATTCAACGGATTGGCCTGGGAGATCGAAGGTCGACTTCGGAATTCGTGTTCAAAATGTGCCCTCCATGCGTCTCAGCGACTCCGCGGCAAGGCTTCAGTGTTCTCAAACGTTCAGCTTGATCTTCTCCCTCCAATAATCCGTGAGCTCGCGCAGCGTTTCGGCCAGCTCGTGACGAGGTTCCCAGCCGACCGCCAGTTTGGCTTTCGAATAATCGCCCCAAATCTCAGCCGCGTCATGCTTGCGAAAAGACGACTTGTCGACTGAAACTTGAACCGGCTTCGAGGCGAATGGAGTCACCATATCCAGGATGCCTTTTATCGAGACGGAATGGCCTGAACAGAGCTGATAGACTTCGCCCGGCGCGCCGTGTTCCAGCAGGTCGAAGTAGCCTCGCACGATGTCGCGCACGTCGCTAAAGTCGCGCGCCGCATCGATGTTCCCGGCCACGATCGTGGGGGGACGCAGCCCCAATTCGATTTCCGCCACCTGCCGGGCGAAATTCGAACACACGAATCTCGAGGACTGGCGCGGTCCGGTGTGATTAAAAGGCCGGACACGGACAATAGGCAGGCCGTAACTTCGGAAGAACTGCAACCCCAGCATCTCCGCGGCGGCCTTGCTTCCTGCGTACGGGTTGACGGGGCAAAATTCCGTTTCTTCCCGCGGCGGCAGTTTCTCCTTAGGAACTATGCCATATACCTCGGCTGAACTGACCAAGAGAAATCGACAGTCCATCCCGGCCCGGAGCCAGGCTGACAAGAGGTTGAGAGTGCCCGTGAAATTCACACGGTAGGTCTCGACCGGGTTCTCGAAGGAATCTGCGGGCGAAGAGAACGCTGCAAGGTGATAGATGCGCTGCGGCTTGAGTGACTCGATTACCTCGCGCACGCGGTCGAATTCGCGCAGATCCGCGCTGACGAATTTGAGATGGCTCTTGATGTGTTCGAGATTGTCGCAGTCGCCGTCGACGGCGAGGAGGCCAATGACCTCTTCGCCTTTGGCTAGAAGGTATTCAGCCAGGTGAGAACCCGCAAAGCCCGCACAGCCTGTGATCAGCGTCCTCATTCGGCCCCTAGCCGCGACAGATCCTCGTCCACCATCATCTTGACCAGACTGTCGAAACTCACTTTGGGTTTCCAGCCCAACTCCTGCCGGGCTTTAGTAGAATCGCCCAGCAGGTGATAGACTTCCGCCGGGCGCAGCAAGGCCGGGTCTATTTCCACGTGATCCCGGTAGTCCATGCCCAGGTGGCCGAAGGCGATTTCCAGAAGCTGACGTACAGAATGGGCTACTCCGCTGGCGACAACGTAATCTTTCGGTTTTTCCTGCTGGAGCATCTGCCACATGGCTTCCACGTAATCACCGGCGAATCCCCAATCGCGTTCAGCCTCAAGGTTTCCCATTTTGAGCGTTCTTTGCTGGCCTAGTTTGATCCGCGCCGCGCCGTAACTCGCTTTTCGTGTGACGAATTCCAGGCCGCGCCGGGGCGACTCGTGATTGAACAGAATTCCCGAGCTTGTGAAGAGGCCGTAACTCTCCCGGTAATTGACGGTGATCCAGTGGCCGTAGAGCTTAGCCACGCCATAAGGGCTGCGTGGGTAAAAGGCCGTGTTCTCGTTCTGCGGGCTCTCGCGGACCATGCCGAACATCTCACTCGAGGAGGCCTGGTAAAACCGTATTTTGGGATTCACCAGCCGGACTGCCTCCAGCATCCGGGTCACCCCGAGGGCCGTGAATTCGCCGGTCAGAGTCGGCTGGTTCCAGGAAGTGGGGACAAAAGACTGCGACGCGAGATTATAGACTTCCTTGGGTTCGCATTGCTGGAGAGCGCTGATCAGTGAATTCTGGTCAAGCAGATCCCCCGGAATAAGCTCGATCTTGTCTTGCAAGTGGTGGAGCCGCTCGAAGTTCACCGTGCTGCTGCGCCGGACCAAGCCGCAAACACGATAGCCCTTGGAAAGCAGAAACTCAGCCAGGTATGACCCGTCTTGCCCCGTAATGCCCGTAATCAGCGCCGTGTTCGCCACCAGTTTCTCCCCCTTGCGATCCGCAAGAAGAACTCAGAAAAGCAGATCCTTCGCTTCGCTCAGGATGACATGTCATTCTGAGCCCGTTCACTTCGCTCAGGGTAAACTTCGCGAAGAATCTGCATTTGGTTCCGGCTCCGCGCGTCGTAACACTTCCGCCGCTGCCGCGGCTTCATAGCTAGTACTTGATGACAGAATTTGCCGTCAAAAAGTGGCGCTCTGGAAGGGCGGGGCTTCAGCCCCTAACGATATGCGGTTTTCCGTGGCGGGGCTGAAGCCCCGCCCTTCCCTACACTCCCGAAAATGGCGCGGACTTTCGTCAGCAAGCGCTAGCCTCCCGTTTCAACATGCTTATTTCTAAATTCTAGCATTCTAGCGCCAATAAAGGCACGCATCTCCGCTTTGAAGCGCGACGCATCGAAGCGTTCTGCGTGCAGTCGAATGACGGCGGGCGAGAAGCGGCTCTGGTTGGACTCGAAAAAGCGAACTGCGGCAGCCAGGGAATCGGCGGACTGCTCGGAGAAGAAAACGCCGGTGGAAGCTTCCGGGGCGAGGGGGTCTTGAGGGAAGCCACCAACTACGGTCTCGAGCGCTCCACCTCGGCCGAAGGCGATGACCGGCCGGCCAAATGACTGGGCTTCAACCGGAACGATCCCCCAGTCTTCTTCGCCCGGAAAGAGCAGGGCGCGGCAGCGCGCGTAGTTTTCACGTAATTCCTGGTCGGATAGGTGTCCCAAGAACTCGATGGTGGGGCCGGCCAGGCGCCGCAATCGCTCGAACTCGTCTCCCTCGCCTATAATCCGCAGAGGCCGCCCCAGGCGATTGCACGCTTCGATGGCCAGGTCGACACGTTTATAGTCCACAAGTTGGCCCACCACCAGGTAGTAGTCTTCCACCCTCGGCGCGATATAGCCTGCCGAGACATCCACGGGCGGATTGATCACCGTGGCCTCGCGGCGATAGTGTTTGCCGATTCGGCCCGCAACATTCCTGGAATTCGCCACAAAGTAGTCCACGCGCGCAGCAGCGGCATAATCCCAGAGTCGCATGTAATGCGCCGCAAGAGAAAAAATCAGGCGCGCGACCGCCCCCATCCCTGGCTTGGCGCGATACTGATGGTACATATCCCAGATATAACGCATGGGCGTGTGGCAATAGCAGATGTGGCAGGTCTGCGGTCGAGTTAGAACGCCCTTCGCCGCTCCGGACTCCGAACTGATCACCAGGTCATAATCGTTCAGATTGAACTGCTCGAGCGCCAGAGGGAATAGAGGGAGAAGTTTCTTGTAGTGCCGTTGGATCCCCGGAACGTTCTGCAGGAACGAGGTGGCGAAATTGCGACCCCGCAGCGACGCGGGGAGCGCATCCGGATCGAGGACCAAGGTGTAAAGATCGGCCTGCGGGAACATTTCGGCCAGGGCTTCCACCACACGCTCCCCGCCCCGGAACTTTACGAACCAGTAATGGACAATGGCCACCCGAAGACCCGCGAGAAAGTCCCGCTCCGGCCCGCCTGGATTCGCCCGGCTCACGGGGCTCCCTTCTTCCGTCCTTCTGGGATCATCCATAAGTGCACCTGGCAGCTTGTGGCAGGATCAGGGTCGTTCCACAATCGAGACAGACTGGCGACCCGTTCTTACGTCCACCCACGATGTTGGAGTCAAACGCAGGTCGTAAACTTGGTAGATGTCTGAGCGATCGTCCCGGTCTTCAGTCTTGACCGGTTGCGCGCTTCCGCCCTTCGCGTCTACGTCGAGGAGCAGACCTTTTGAGTAGAGCATCAGCACACGGTCTCTAGCCACCTCCAAAGTCGGCCCGCGTTCGCCCCCTTCGCTCTCTTGTAGCGGGCGGGCTTCGTTGGGGGAACCGGCTTGCCGGACAGGGAGCGGACGGCGAAATCCCGGAATCGGCTCGCTGGCACCCAGGGCGGTGTAGAAAGGTACGTTGGGAAAGTAATACTCAAAAATCCGTTCGTTCAGGCAATCCGGTGGTCCGAGCTGTATAAAGAGGACAGCCGAATCGCCTTCCAGACGAAGTTTCCAGATCTCCTCGAAGTATCTCTTCTTCACCGCCTGGTCGAAGCGAAGCTGGTCATACACGCAGGAAAGCATCGAGCGGTTTAGCGCATCGGGGATAATCCTTGAAAGGCTGAAAGACTGGGACGTGACCTTGGTTTCCGGAACCCGGGGGATAAGGAAGAAAACTCCCCCATTCGCGACAACCGCCAAGAACGGGAGCAGCCAGAACCGCGCCTTGCCGTCCCGACGCTGGCCGGCGAAGTTGATGACGGCCCACCTCGAAACCAGCAATAGCAGAGGCGGCAGGCAGGCTAGACTGTAGGAGACCCTCCCGATGAAAATCAGGCTGTAAAACAGCAGAAACGGAACCGCCCAAACAGCCAGAAACAGGGCGTCGTCCCCTTTTATCCGATCCGCTTTCAGGTTGGACCTGCGCAGCGTCCACAGGATGGCGAGAACAAGCAGTAGAGGCAACAGCCCCAGCGCCAAGCCGCTGGCCAACCTTATCAACATCCACATGTGCGCCACCAGTGAAGCGCCGAAAAAGATGTTCTCCCTCCTGACGGCGGTGGAGAGTTGTGTACTCACAAGACGGCTGTAACTGCCGTAGCCGCCGGCGGAAATCACTGTGGGAATGTACCATGCACCATACACAACCATTGCGGATATGAATGCCAGAGGAGCCCCTCGCCGGCACGCCTGAGAGCGCCAGAAGGGAAAAAGGAAGAGAGGGGCGAGCAGGAGAACCTGGTCTGGTCTAAGCCCCGTGGCCAGACCATAGACAATGCCGGCGCATGCTGCCGTTAAGGCGCTTGGTGATCTCAACAACACGAAGACAGCAAGGCCAACTGCCAGGCTGCTGAAGCCGGCCGAGGCGTAGATTTCCCCGATGAGTCCGTGGAACCACACGAGGGGGCACGTGGCCCACACGGCGGACGCAAGCAGTGCTGTGCGCCGGTCATACATTGAAAAGGCCAGGAGGAATATCAGCACCGTGGAAAGGGAGGAGAAGAGCGCGGAGAGCGTTGTAAGCGTTAAGTTGTCGTCATGGAGAAGCCCGAACAGCAACCTTGCCAGTCCGACGTAGACAATATACCCCGGCGGCTGGGGGCGGTCATGGCTGATATCAAAGTGGTGAATGGCTTGAGCAAATTGGACGGGGTCCCAACCGGATAGCAACCTGGACCGCAGCGGGACCCTGGTGGCGAGGCAGAAACAGAAAAGGACTACGCTCCCGACGATGAGAAAACGCGAATTGGACCGTCCCTTTGCGCTGTTGTCGTCTTCCCTGACAAGCGGCGCGTCGACGGCAGCAACAGGATTCTTCGCAACAAGATTCATGGCGTAACCTTGCTCAGGTCCCCAGCGCCTTCCGATACACCTCGCAGTGCCTGCGCGCGAATTCCTCCCAGGAGAAGAGCTTAGCTCGCTCCAGACCTTTCGAACGCAGTGTTGCTTGAAACTGGCTTGATCTTAGAACCCTCTCTATGGCCATTGCAAGGTCATCCACACTTGCCGGTTCACAATACTCGGCAGCATCCCCTGCCACCTCGGGCAGGGAAGCAGCCCGCGAGCACACTACCGGCGTGCCGCAGGCCATAGCCTCCAAAACAGGCAGGCCAAAACCCTCGATCAAGGAAGGCATCACCAGTGTTTCCGCCGCCGCATACACCCACGGAAGGTCCTGGTAAGGGACATGCGAAGCAAAGATGACCCGCTCAGCAAGCCCCAAACTCGTGGACTCACCCACCAGGCCCGGCTTCCATTTTCGGTCATCACCAAGAATCACCAATTGGAGATCGAAGTCACTGTGAGCGCATATTTGAGCGAATGCCCGAAGGAGGGTTTTGAGGTTCTTGTGGGGTTTCAGATTTCCGACAAAGAGTATATAAGGCCGGCTAACGCCCAGCAAAGACGCGGCGCGGAGAAACGCCTCATTGCGGTCGTGTGGCCGGAAGTGCTCGCTAACCCCCAGGTAAGCCACACTCACTTTCGAGGGTGAGACCGCGAGGTGTTCAACGATCTGCTGCTTTGTGAATTCTGAATTCGCGATGATGCAATCGGCCCTTCGCGCCACCAAGTGGAACATCGGCCGGGCATAGAACCGCGCAGCAAGAGTTCGGCGGAAGGTCGAGTCCGTTAAGTGAATAAGGTCATGAATCGTCACTACCAGTTTCCCTCGATACGGTAGTGGGGCGTTATAGTGCGGGCTGTGGAGCAGTTGAGCGTGCCGGGCGAGCCGCGCTATTTCCCATTGCTCGCTCAGGCTGTAGATTGGCGAGCTGGCCGGGACGAATCGGAACCTGGCGGGCGCGAGGCCATCCAAGACTTCCCGTCGCTGGCAGATCACTTCAAACACATATTCGTTCTCCAAGGCTGCAAGTTGCGCGAGCAAATTCCTGAGATAGGTCCCGATGCCGGAGTGCTCGAGCATTCTGGCATCAATTGCAATTACGCGCTCCATCTTTTCGCGATTCATTGACCGGGAATAGGAGACGAATCCATGCGGTAGTTCCCTTCCAGTTTGACGGTTGATCTGGGACTCGCCTGATCCTGCCGGAAGAATACCCCTGCCCCCATAAGGTTGTTCCGAATCATAAAAACAGGCGTCACGGAGGTATTCGGGCTCGCGCCCCCCACGGAGATATCAACCGGGAAAGGGTGAAGTCCGACTGTGTGATTGCCTTCCACGACGGTCAATGGAGCGATCTTTGGATCGTCCTGATACACGAAAATGGCTGCGCTTTCGGGAGGCTGCACGACATTCGAGCGCACCGTGTTATTCGAGATGTCGCAGTAACCGGGGTCGCCAGGTGACAAGGAGTTCGTATGCGCAGCCCAAATGGCTCCATGCACCCGGGTAGCAACCACATCAAACAGGAAGTCATTACCGGAAATCACCACGATATGCTTGGGGTTAGCATCGGAAAGGAACAACGTGACGTTGCGCAAGGTATTGTCCCTAAAAACGAATCTCTCCGGCAATCCGCTCGTTGAACTGATGAAGCACGGAGAGGTGTCGAGGCAGGTAAAGTGATTGCCCACCACTTGCGCGTCGCGATCATAAGGCGCGGTTTGGCCGGTGGTATAAGTGCGAAGCAGCGGTTTATCCCAGCTACTGGAAACCACGGTGTTCCCGGTAATCAGAACGTCCCGGTTGTAATAGAAAGTAGCGATGGCCCCGTTATTCCCGTCCTTCACGTAGTTATTCGAGAAGACGACGGAATTGCTCCCTTCCGTATCAAGGCAAACGTCGCCGCACGTCTCGATAATGTTGCCGGAAGCGACAACGCCTTCACCCATGCTTCCCCAGATGCCCGCACCCCCGACATCGGTAATCTTGTTGCCAATGAAGGAGAGATCGCGGGCGCCGCGCTTGGTCGTCACTGCTCCCTGACCTGTTTTCGGGTTCGCATCGCCGCCCCACCACTGGAAGCCATGCACGAAGCCCTGAATGAAGTTTTCACTGGCGACGACGCCCTGCGTGAAGGTAATGTTAACGGCTGCCCCTGAAGGGCTGTCAGTGCGGGTTGAGAACGCCGTATTACCGGTCAGCTTGATGTCCGAAGAGGAGTTCAACTCACTAAGGCGAAGGTTGCTCGTGTGGCAACCCGTTACCTCGACTTCCTGTGCCGCGTCAACTCGCACCAATACAGATCCAGGCGACTCGCGCGGGGCCTGGGCACAGAGGTTCGATACTTTCAGATTGTAAATGTCTTTCCCGTAAATCAGCGGCCCTGGAGAAGCGAAAGACAAAGTCATCAATGAGGCGCAGCCTTCGCCTATTACCGAATTTCCATTCTGCAACTGGATTCCGGCTTTCCACGTCGTGGGCGCAAGAAGGTGCAGGACGTGATTCGAGGATAGAGTGACCCGAGTTTCCACTGTGCCTGTCCGGCCCACCCGGATTTCCCCGGCTCCACTTCCTAGCTCGGAGTTTGCGGCATTGATCTGAGCGCCCAAATCGTTTCCTTGGTATTGCTCAGCCCAGCGAATGTTTCCGGACACCCCCGGATGCCCCGGCGCGCGGTTTTCCTGAAAAGCGGCGCCGGGTTGCCGGATCAAAAACGGTGCGAGGAGCACCATTTGCAACGGGTTCTTGTGCGCGGGGTTCGACCCCCACAGTGGACTGTGTCCCTCGGTGAGGCTGCCCTGTAAGTACAGGAAAGCCATCGCGACGGCGAAGGCAAATTTGAGAATCCGCACGATGTGGAATGACTCCTTGGGCTGAAACTGCAAGAACTCAACGAGACAGAGAAACAACTTGCGCATGCTTGGCTTCCTCCTTTCGCTCCGCCGCCCCTCTCGGTTTATGATCGCGCGAGTCCAGGCGCCAACTTTCGCGTCGCTCCGCGGGCAAGCTGTTGCTGAGGCCGGGCTGCATGCATTGCAGCGATTTCCTTTTCACTCATCGGTTCGCACCAGATGATGGCTACGAGGAACCAGAAATAGAAATTCGTAGGGAAACTGTCGAGATAGGGAATGAACAGACAAGCAAATGCGATCCCGGCCACGCCTAGGAAGGTGGCCAGGAACAAGCCTCTCCTTTCACGATCTCCCTTTGCCACGCGGTACCTATGATGGCTCTCGTAAAGCGACAAGCCGATAATAAGCAAAAGAATGACAAGGCTGGCGCCCCCCCGAAGGTAGAATGTCCTCAGGTAGTATGTTTCCGGCGCCAGAGCCTGGTTGCGCGAGTCAAATGTGCCGAAGACGTACTCGGCCGGCTCAAACCGTGTGATCGCGTCCTCGGCCATAATAACGCTGTTGTAGTGCGAACTGGCGCTCTCCTCCCTAAAGTTGACTAGATTCTCCACACGTATGACAAGGAATCTGGCAACCCCGACATTGGGAAATGCGTAATAGAGGCCGGCAACCAAGACGGCGATCGCAATTACGGTCAAGGCGCTCTTTATCCTGTCTTTCGTAAAAAGCACCAGGTTGATTGTGGTGAAGATCATAGCAAAATTGGCGCTCAGGGATATGGTGGCCGCCAGCGCGCATAAGCAGAGGATTGAGAATGCGACAACTTTGGGAGTCCACCTTATGGCCCGTTCAGCCAGAAAGGCCAGCACGGTCGCAAGGGCCAGCATCATGAACACTCCGTAATCATTGGGAGAGCCAAAGATGGAGCCATAGCGGGTGTACCATCCACCGTAACCGAAGCCCGTTCGCCGGCCTGAGAACATCTCAAAGCCCAGGAATATGAGGGAGAGCCAAACCAGGGGAATAAGTGTGCGGAGATACTTGATTGAGCTTTCGCCCCGCAAGATAAAAGGAAAAATAAACACAAAGGGAACATACTCGAGAGGGTATCTCATTGCCATGAGCACGATATCAAACACCTTGCCTCGCGCGTAAATCAAAGCGAAAGTCGGCAAGACAAGATAAACCAACGTCAGAAGGATTAATATCGATCCTCTAGCGGTCATCCGCAAAGGCATGTTTCGGTCATACCGCGGCCGGGTTAATGCTCTGAAAGCAAACACTCCCACAAATCCTATCCACACAACATCCTTGATGAGTTTCACCCAGTTCGGAGCGTCCTGCCCGTAGATCGTCGTGTAGGGGTTCCCCCACCCCATCACCCATCGCGAATAATAGAAGATCACGCTGAACGCGAGATAGGCGTTCATGAGGTTGGGCCTCAGGAAGAGTTCTCGATCCAGGAACGAATAAACGAAGAGGATACCAAGCAACCATGCGGTCCCCTCGTTGCGCGAGTAGTAGTTGTACGCGGCCCCGAAAAACAAAGCGACCCGAAGCAAATGAAAGGCGAATATCTTCCAGATGGCAGATTTCAGGGCCCTGCCTTCGAGTCTCAGTTGGTCCTGATCCGCATTACGGGCAATCGCCTCGGTACTGTATGAGCTCGCCAACCTTTCCACCCGTCCTCCTACATCATGGGAAGCTCGAACATCGAAAAACCAAAATCGAAGAGCGACAACTACGACTCATCTGTTGCCGGGTTTTAAACCCCGGTTTCTCATTTTCCACTTTCGATGCGCATTACTCACCCGCGCCGTAAATTCGGGTGAGTTCCGAACAAGATCGGCCAATGTTGAAATCGGTTTGCTCGATGACGCCCAGTGCCACGTTTTTGTCCATTCGTCCACTCTCCAGCATTCTCAGCAAGGTCGCAGCCCAAGGCTTCGGGCCTTCGGACAAAGGAAGCTGTTCCACGCCTCCAGGCACCACTCCGGCTTCAGCGGGGACTGCGCTGGAAGCAAGGCTGTGTAGTCCCGCAGCCTGGGCCTCGGTCAAAACGATTGCTAAACCCTCTTCCAAGGACGGCAAAGCGAACACGTCCATGGCTGAGAGCATCAAGCGAGGGACGTCCGACCGCTGACCTGCGAAGACAACATTCTTTTCCATGCCGAACTTCCGCGCCATGGACTCGATCCGGGGGCGCAATGGGCCGTCGCCCACCAACAAAAACCTCACCTCGGGCCGCACTTTCAGGAGCTCCCGTCCCACTCGCAACAGGAAGGCCTGATTCTTTCTGCGCTCGAACAGGCCCACGTGTCCGATGACCGGAGCGTCGACGGGAATTCCAAATTCCCTGCGCATTTCTTCCCGTGATGGAGCGGTCTCGAACGGCTCCAGATTGATTCCACAATGGAGCACGCGAAAGCGCGGGTCCAACCGCCATTGGGGGCCGAACAGAAATCTCGCCGCCGCTTCGGAACACGCCAGGCCGGCGGTCGCATACTTTCGAACCGCCGTCCGCATAGCTGCTCGCCAGGCGCCTCTCAAAACGGAGCGCGGATGGAGATCGTCACTGTTATGGCTGTGGGCTATACGTTTTGGAACACCTTCAAGCATCGCCGCCCGCAGCACTATCCCTGAAGGCAAACCTACGTGAGAATGCACGACATCATATCGCTCCGCGCGAAGCAGACGGCGAAGACGCCGAGGGAAGGTCGGCAGGCCGGAGGTCAGAGGGCAGAGTAAGATACGTCCTCCCGACTCAGCAACCTCATCGCAAAAGCTTGCTGTAGGCATCCAGAGGCAGCAAAAATCGGACTTGATATGATCGCGGTCGATCTGCCTCGTAGCCTTCAGGAGCCAAGCCTCGGCTCCGCCGCCCGGAACGGCCCGCACGACATGGAGAACCCTTACTGGTCCGTGGTGCAATTCCATTGCCCCTTGCAATCCTGGTCTTGGCGAAGTCGCACTCCTCGGGGGAAGCAAGTCAAATGGCGAATGGAAAACCATTTGAACGTTGCCATTTGAAATTCCCTTACTAAGTACTTCGTTTCATAAATACGATAACGTATAATATCGCTTGAAATTGACCTCCTTAGCGTGGCAATGTGTGGGTGAGGTGCGCAGCCATGCCAAGGTCGAGCCCATTTACAATCACACTCTCGCCTGCCGAGGAAGAGGAGTTACGCAGGCGTGCGGCGAAATATACGTTGCCGTATTTTCAGGTTCAGCGTGCCAAAATGATTCTCCATGCTGCCCAAGGCATGCCCAACGACGAGATCGCGGCTTGTTTGGACACCCGCCGTGAGGTCGTTTCCCTTTGGCGGAAGCGCTTTTTTGCTGACCGCCTCGCGGGGCTGGAAGAACGTGCTCGTCCGGGTCGCCCCCGGACTTTTTCCCCCAGACCTCGTCGTGCAGGTTAAAGCGTTGGCCTGTGAACTGCCCGCCCAGCACGGTCGGCCTCTGTCCCGCTGGAGCACCCGAGATTTGATTCAGCAAGTCCAGCAGAGCGGTCTGGTGGCCTCGGTCAGTGGCAGCACGCTGTGGCGTTGGCTGCATGAAGACGCCCTGCGGCCGTGGTATCACCGCAGTTG
The DNA here is from genome assembly GCA_050010015.1 of Terriglobia bacterium. Classification (GTDB taxonomy): domain Bacteria; phylum Acidobacteriota; class Terriglobia; order UBA7540; family UBA7540; genus CAVROP01. The sequence continues at coordinate 78 of JBEKLY010000019.1, read as the reverse complement.
GATCTTCCCTCGTGACCCGGACTTCGCGCCCAAGGCCGGGCGCGTGCTGGATCTCTACGCTCGCCAGTGGCAAGACCG
>JBEKLY010000018.1:0-43725 GCA_050010015.1 Terriglobia bacterium | reverse complement strand
TTCGTCGCTCAAGGAAGCCCAATTCCTGCTCGACCAACGCGATACAGTGTTGGCAATCTGTCACGCCAGTTCAAGTGATAGCACCTTTCGCGACCTGCTCGGGACGGTCGGAAACGGTTCAAAAGTTCCTGTGATCGTTTGTGGGGATTTCTATGACCCGCACTTGTATTTGGAAGCGATGGAGCTCGGCGCCTTCGACTATTTTACCTATCCATACCACAGCGAAGGGGTGGAGTGGATAGTCGGCAACGCCCTCCAAGCTGCATCGCACAAAACACCGACTTCCAGCGGTTCAGTGACAACCATGAATGAAGGAGTTCCTTGCTGATGAGTCAAGCGCATTGGGCAGGCGTAACGATTCCTTCGGGCGCCGCGGCGCCTTCTTGGCACTGGCAGTTGCCTTCTTTGCCGCGCGCGAGGACTCCCCGCGTCTCGCATGGCCGGGCGGTGCTCGAATCAGGGCCGAGCACCGCTCGACGCGGGCTGTACCGAGGGGGCCGTAGGCGGCGTGCGTACTTGCTCTCTTTTGAAGATCCGGGCGACACTTTCAAGCACGACAACGAAAAAAGGGGCGGAGTTTCAGACTTTAGACTTATCGCTCGTATAGTATACTCAGCCATTCAGGGCGCCGCCAGACTCTAAGGCAACAGCATGAAAAGAAATCAACCATAGCCGGGCAACAGGTTCTGCGTGACAGGAATTCCCGACAGATTGTGCATCCTGTTGGCGCAGGTCAACCCGGACCTGCGCGACCATTTGCATCACGTTCTCGGCGAGAGCTACGACGTGATTACTGGCTCCTTCTAGCGCTGTTTTGGGGTTGCTGTGTTGGCACTTGTCTTCTTTGTCGTGCGCGAGGATTTCTCATGTCCCGCGCATGGTCGGGCGGCGCTTGAATCAGGGCTGAGCGCCGCCCGAAGCGGGCGGAGGGGCCCAAATCTCGATTTTGGCATTCGCCCAATTTTCGCCCGTCGGCAGATCAATTCCAGGTGTTACCGTTACCCTGTGCATGATTTGACACAATTTCAAGGGATGTCGTAATATCACCCGCCTGGAATGCCAACAGGGCTCACACATTGGCAACGCATTTGGGGTCCGGCTGCACTATGACCCCCTCACAGGCAAGCGCTATGGATGTCCTGAAACGTCTGCTGATCGCCATTGGGCTCAGGGATCGAGTCCCCGGGACCGCTACCCCGGGAACTGCGGCTGCCCAGCCAGATTTCGGTTCCGGCGGCGGGCGCCCGTGGTGGCTGGCCTACGGCCTGCCGGTGTTGAGCACAGGGGTCACGCTATTGGCGCTTGAGGCGGCAGGGCCTGAAGTGCCCGCCAAAGCGCCGATTATTGTGTTCTTATTCCCGATCATTTTGAGCGCCTATGCTGGCGGGCTCGTGCCCGGGCTATTCTCGACCGTGCTCTCCACCCTCGCGTCAATCTACTTCATCTTGCCCCCCATCCGCACCTGGGTCGTCTCGAGTCCTGTTGACAATGTCAAATGGATTAGCCTCTGCGGGGCAGGGACGCTCATCAGCTTCTTGATGGCGCGCAAGGAACACCAGGAATCAAAGCAGTTGGCAAGGCTGGCGGGGGGTCTGCTTCATTCCGCGGAACGTAGAGTCCAGGCCGGCTTCGCCGCTTTGCTGGCTTGTCTCGTCGCGATCACCGCCGTTTCTTATCCCACCCTGACTCGACTGCGTGAGGACACTGCGTGGGTGACCCACACGCATCAGGCGATCGCTGCGCTGCGGCTGGTAGTTACCGACACTACCGACGCAGAGACCGCCGAGCGCGGCTACATGATTACCGGCAGCACAGAGTATCAGGGTCGCTACGAGTCCGCCGTGCAACAGGTAAACCTCGCGCTGGACGACGTTCAACGTTTGACAAGTGACAACCGGGACCAACAACGGCGGCTTGATTGGTTGAGGCCGCTCGCGACGGATCAACTGGCAGTCTTGAAAGAGGGCATCGAACTCCGAAAGCGGTCGTTTGCGTCGGCGCAAGACCTTGTTTTGAGCCGCAGGGCACTAGAAGATCAGGATCGAATCCGTGGCATTGTGGCGGAGATGGAGGGGGCCGAGCAGGCCCTTCTAATCGCAAGAGAGTCGCTCGCACAGCGCTCCACTACTCTTGCGAGGATCGAGATTTTGGGAGGCAGCGCCTTGGCTGTTGTGATCGTGGGCGCGGCGCTTTTGATGATCGGGCAGGCCTTCAAAGCCAGCCGAAGCGCCGAAGCGGCGCTTCAGGGCTCCCGGGACGAGCTCGAAATTCGAGTGAAAGAGCGGACTTCCGATCTTTCGGCTGCGAGCGAGAAGCTTCGTACAAGCGGACATCGGCTAGCCGGAATTATCAACTCCGCGATGGATGCAGTGATTACGGTGGACGAGCAGCAATGCGTCGAACTGTTCAACCCCGCTGCCGAAAGGATGTTTGGAATCCCCGCCAGTGAGGTCCTGGGTTCTCCACTGGAACGATTCATTCCCTATCGACTCCGGGCTGCCCACGCCGAACACGTCAGGCTGTTTGGCGAGTCCGAGGTCAGCTATAAACCGATGACCGAACGTCAGGAAATCTGCGGATTGCGCACGGACGGTTCGGAGTTTCCCATCGAGGCGTCGATCTCGCATGTCCAGTTGGGGCACAAAAAAGTATTCACAGTTATCCTGCGGGATATTAGCGAGCGCAATCGGGCCGAGGAAGCCCTGCGCCGCAGTGAAGCTGACCTGAAGGAGGCGCAACGCATCGCCCAAGTAGGGAGCTGGACGTGGGAGGTAGGGCCCGATATCGTGACTTGGTCGGAGGAGATCTATCGCATTTTTGGTCGCGATCCGAATCTGCCCGCGCCCTCGGTCGCCGAATCCGCCGAACTGTTCACCCCTGAAAGCTGGGAGCGCCTGAGGAAGGCGCAAGAAGAAACAATTCAGGGCGGAACTCCTTACCATGTTGATCTGGAAGTGGTGCGCGCGGATGGAACCAGAGGATGGATGGTCGCCCGCGGCGAGGTGGAGCACGATTCAAACGATCATGTGGTCAGGCTGCGGGGCACGGTCCAGGACATCACGGACCGCAAGCGGGCGGAGGAGGCGCTGCGGCGGAGCGAGGCGAAATTCCGTGTCATCGTCGAGACCAGTCACGACGGCATCGTGTTCTACGATGCGGAGGGAGTAATTCGATACCGGAGCCCCACCTATCGGCAAATCAGCGGATTCACTGACGACGAACGAGTGGGACGCAGTGGCTTCGAGACGGTACACCCGGACGATCTCGCCGGTGTCCGCGAAATCTGGACCCGAGTGCTGGCTGATCCCGACACGCCTCATAAAGCTCGCTATCGCATTCTCCACAAGGACGGCTCATGGAGATGGGTCGAGACGACTTTCCAAAACCTGTTGGAGAATCCGTACGTTCGGGCAGTCGTAGCGACCGCTCAGGACGTCACCGAACGGCAACGCGCAGCGGAAGCGCTGGAGGCGAGCGAGTTGCGTTTCCGGCGGCTGTTCGAACGGTCGGCAAGCGCCCTGGCCGAGTACGAGATGATCTACGACGCGCAGGGAAATCCCTGCGATTTTCGGTTCGTCAATCTCAATCCCGCTTTCGAGCGAGTCACCGGGCTGAGCGCGAGCAACATTCTGGGGCGTACCGCCCTCGAGGCGACGCCCGACATGGCGGACTACTGGATCAAACTCTTCGCCCAAGTGCTGTCGACGGGCGAGGGGACGCCCTTCGACCATTACGCGAGTCACTTGGGGAGGCACTATGCTGGAACTGCCTATTCGCCTCGCCCGAATCATGCTGCGGTGAGCTTTATGGATGTGACCGACCGTAGGCGCGCCGAGGAGGCGTTGGAGCAAAGGGCCCAAGAATTGGCCCGCTCCAACGCAGACCTTGCGCAGTTTGCCTACGTTGCCTCGCATGATCTCAAGGAACCTCTGCGGGCGGTGAGCGGCTGCGTGGGACTTCTGAATGTGTATTACGAGGGGAAACTCGACGAGCGATCCGGCGAGTATATGACCCACATCGTCGAAGGCGCGGCGCGAATGGAGACCCTGATCAGTGGCCTGCTCGCGTACTCGAGGGTCGGCACTCAAGGCGGAGAACTCCAGCCCGTCGAATCTGCCAAGGCGCTGGGCACGGCGCTTCAAAACCTCGCGGCCTCGGTTGAGGAAAACGGCGCCGTAGTCACGCACGACGCACTCCCCGCTGTGAACGGCGACCTCCCGCAACTCGTGTCCCTTTTTCAGAACTTGATCGGCAATGCCCTCAAGTTCCGCCAAAAGGCGCCTCCTCGTATCCACGTGAGCGCTGAGCGGAACGGCAGGCAGTGGCGCTTTTCCGTTCGCGACAATGGTATTGGAATCGCCCCCCAATACTTCGAACGGATCTTCCGCGTGTTTCAGCGGCTGCACACCCGCAGGGAGTATCCCGGCACCGGTATTGGTCTGGCGATTTGCAAGAAAATCGTGGAGCGGCACGGAGGCCGGATCTGGCTCGAGTCCCTGCCGGGTGAGGGAGCCACATTCTATTTCAGCTTGCCGGCCGCCCACCTCTAAGAGGCCCGGCACGGAGGAGTTCATGCCTGAAAGCGTGATGGGAAGACCGATTGAGATTCTCTTGGTGGAGGATAGTCCGAGTGACGTGCTCCTGACCCGAGAAGCCTTGGCCAGGTTCAGACTCCTCAACACCATTCACGTCGTCGACAACGGTGAGGACGGCATTGCGTTCCTGCACAGGGAAGGCCGTTATTCACAAGCCCCGCGCCCAGACCTTGTCTTGCTTGACTTGAATCTCCCCAGGAAGGATGGCAGGGAAGTACTTCGGGAAATCAAGACTGACGACCGGCTCAGACTCATTCCAGTGGTGATTCTTACTTCCTCGAAGGCGGAGGAGGACGTCGTGAAGTCCTACGACCTCCATGCCAACTGCTACATCTCGAAGCCCGTCGAATTTGATAAGTTTGCTGAAGCCATGAGGTATATCGGGGAGTTCTGGTTTTCTGTGGTCACGCTGCCCAGTTCGAAGTCTGGCAATGAAGGATAATACGACAGCCGTCCTGTTCTTCTCTGAAGCTGTCGACGCGATCCCGGTGCGGGTTTCCGGAGAAGGCAAACCCGAAAACAATTCCAGTGCTTTGTGGAACCCCTATCTTGAGCAGGTTGTAACTTGGACCTGAATCGGCTGGACCGAGACGAGACTGCCGCTGTCCACACGCAGTGCGACGAAATAGATCCTGCCTCGTCGGTAGCCTTACTAATCTCTGGTTGTCTTGCGCGAAATCGCCGTGGTCACTCCGCCGGTAATATTGACCCAAATTTCCGTGGCTCAAGTTTCAGGCTGCCCACAAACATCTATATGGAGACAGGCGGCCCGGTCAAGATGATTGATGGCGAAGTCCCGGCGCCCGAAGAACCGGGCATGAGCAGCGAGGTGAGCGCCGAGGAGATCCGCAAGTACAAGGTGGGATGACCCCAAGGGGGTACTCGCATCCGCATGAACAGAGTTGTCGGGGACCAGTAAAGATTGGATGCCCGAGCGCTAAGTTGGAAATCCGGGTTTAGAACCCCTGCTCGGTGTGCCATGCCTTAATCGGATAGAATCGTCCAACGCTGAGAAATCATACATAGGGAGGGCGGCTCGGGATACCGCGCGGTCGCTTACTTAGGCCGCTCGCGTCCAAGCGATTCGCCGCCTTGATGTGTGAAGAGTGGGGCGCACCCGGGAAGGGAGGTCCGACCCAGGTGCACCCCGAAGGAGGTCGAATAAGGCTCAGAGATGTCGTACCGAAAGAGAGGTTTTCCACCGCTCAAAACCCGGGTTGGCAGGAATGACGGAGCGACTTGCTTTATAAAATGGGCTTTGGATGAAGGTAGTTCAAATGATGATGAGAGTTCTGTAGCAGTGGCGCGACAATGAATGCAACACAGGTAGCATCCCTTTGTCACCTCGCAAAAGATGAGTCGCGGCTTGGAGTCTACATTTTTCATCAACGATTCACGAATTCAAGAAGAGGCAATGGGCAGCCGGCACCTTTCGGGATACTAATAATCTGTGTGAACTCGCGTGGCAACGGTACGAGAGTACTGCCCGGCAAACCTCTTGACCCTTGGCTTGGGAAGCGCCACGACGTGGTCCGCTCGTGGATCCGCGCACGAAAAGCCAGAACCGAGGCTGAGAAGTCCCGGTGCTGTTCGTGCCCTGGGCAGCTGGGTCGGCCAGGAGAAAATCGCTGCTTGGCTTGTTTTCGCATTGAGTCATTATCCCGACGTTGCTTGTATTGAGCAAGACAACCACGAATCCACTTGATTTCTGGTACTGCCGCTACCCCTGAGCGTGTGCGGTAAAGAACGTCGTCCTTTTTCCGTGCCACAACGCCGTGGCATGGAAATTCTTCCTCGGCTGAGTCGCAGGTCGCAACGACGATATGAGAAGCGCCGTGTGTGCCACCCGCGAATTGCAAGCCTTTCTTCATTGCGGTAACACCGCTCTGGTGTTGCCCGCACTCCAAGAAAACCTAATCCGCTGGGAGAGGTAACCGTGGTTACCAAGTTCGCCCTGACTGCCTGCATGGTCCTCATTGCGTTTCCAATTACCGGTCGAGAAAAAAAGCCGAACGGAGAGATTTTCGATCGGCGGGTGCTGAGAGAAGTACCGACCTATTGTATCGAAGAAGGGGGACTAAGCGGCTCCGACCGTTACATTGTAGACGGCTTCCTGAGAGCCGAAAGCAAGCCAAAGCACCTATTAACAAAGATGCCATGGAAGCTGGTGGAAGGCTGTGGAACCGACAGTCCTGACGCCATTGCAACAGTGGAGTTCCTTTCATTAAACAGCATCGACATTGCAACGGGCGATCCCACAGGCCCCCCGATGACTGGCACCGATTCGCGAGATCCGGAATCACCCATTAAGGTCGTATTGACCGTTGACGATTCGTCTCAGTAACTGCTGTATCGTGCGCAAGCGATGCCTCTCACCAACGACGTGACTTCCGACTCCTCGCAGCGGTTAAGTCGAGGGGGGCCGGTCGAGAGACAGGACGCCGTGTACCACGCATTTTGGCAACTCATCAACGATCTCTTGGAAGTGCGCGGGGCAACCGCAAAATAACTGGCCCAGGCAAGGGTTCCAGAGAATAAGCTCGGTTCTGCGGTCGGACAGCACTTTGCGACCGTGCACCTGCTGCCCATAAACATCTGATTGTGGGCCGTCCAATCTGCACAAACCAGCCTCAGATAATCAAGCACTTGCGGCGCGCCTAATGCCAGGGTTTCTGGGTAACGGTGATCACGCGCGGCGTGGAGCGTTGAGAAATCGGCGATTGCGTGGCTATGGACTGCCTTGGTTGGCTGTCCAATCCGCGATACGGCGCGTCCTTTCGGCAAGGCTGCGTAGGGCGGCCGTCTCCGTAAGTGTTACCCGCAGACGACGGCGCCAGCGTGTCTGCTGATGCCCAGATCGGCGCCCACTGCGGGCGTTTTTCCGACCCTTCTGCTACCATTCCTGACCGGCGCTAACACCTGGACGAAGATCCTCGGAATAACGTACGCGTCCGATGAACCCATTCCAGTCTTTTCCTCGCGACTCCCACGGCTTATACGCGGTTACAGTAGAGCACGACACGGACCGTGGAATCCTGATGCGGGGAGACGATGGCATCCGAGGCGCCTTGTAGGCTGGTGTATATGGCGATTACCACCGATCTTGTGCAGGCTGTCCTCGAATGCCCCACTAAATGCTTCCTCCGGTCGCTCGGCGAGACTGGAGTGGGGAACACATGCGCCGATTGGGTCTGTGCGCAAAGCACTGCCTACCAGCGCGAGGGGAGCACACGTTTGAAGGGAGGAGCAAACGGCGAATGCGTTACCGGCCCGCTCGATAGAAAAAAGTTGAAATCCGCCACATGGCGCATGGCCGCAGAGAGCAAGGTGTGCGCACAAGATCTCGCGTGTACCCTTCACGCCGTCGAACGGGTGCGAAGCGACAGTCCAAGCGCACCTGCCCAGTTTATTCCGACTCGATTTATCTTCACCAACAAGCTCGACCGGCACGACAAGCTTTTGTTGGCATTCGATGCACTCGTCTTGTCCGAAACCCTGGGTCGAGAGGTGGTTCTCGGCAAGATTATTCACGGCGAGGGCTGCGTAACTCTCAAAGTGAAGACCTCCGTGCTGGAGAGCGAGGTGCGAAGCATCACCGCGAAGATTGCGACGTTGATTTCCGACAAAAAGCCGCCAGACCTCGTTCTGAACCGACATTGCCCCAAGTGCGAATTTCGTGACAGTTGCAGGCATAAGGCAACTGAAACAGATGACCTCAGCCTACTGGCTGGCATCTCGGAAGACGAACGGGACCGGCACCGCAACAAGGGGATCTTCACTGTTACGCAGCTCTCCTACACTTTTCGCCCGCGCAGAGCGCCAAAGCGGGCGAAGAAACCGGCGAGCCCGCACGATTATGCGAGCACCACGTCGATCTCCCGGCGGCGTGCTACCTCCAGTCCCTTGGCACGGGCTTCTCGCTGCCCACCCGGAGCCAACCTCACGGAACTTCATCGCGATCGCCCAGCCCCGCCGTGCGGCATACTCCCGCACGGCACTGTTCTGCATGAGTAAAGTCTGCTGGTCGTGTGTGGAAATGCGGGCGTAGAGGCCAGCACGAAACATTTTCGCCGGCTTCCGTGCCTGACCGAAAGCCCTTCGCGATTTTGCCTTGCCAGCCGCCTGTTTTCCGGCCATTTTCGAACGACTCTGATTGGATAACGGCATCGGCTCCAGTCCGGTAGACTTGGAAGTGCTCAACGACCAAGGCGAGCCGGGAAAGGAGCCGATACCATGGAGCATTTTATTGGAAATGACCTGCACACGCGCTATCAAGTGGTGGCGTGGATCGACGAGCAGACGGGAGAGATTTGCAAGCGCCGGCTGGAGCACACGGGCGATTAGGTGGGGAAGTTTTACGCGCAGTTTCCGCGGGGGACGGTGGTGGGGATCGAAGCGACGCTGCCGGCGTACTGGTTCGAGCGGCTGCTGGAAAAACTGGGGCAGGAGTTGTGGGTGGGGGACGCAGCCCGCATTCGGGCCTACGAGGTCCGCGATCAGAAGCATGACCCGCGCGATGCGGAGAACGTCCTGGAGTTGCTGCACACGGGGCGTTTCCGACGCATCTGGGTGCCGACGCTGGAAGAGCGCGACCTGCGGCAGTTGCTGGTGCACCGCCTGAAGCAGGTGCGGGCGCGCACGCAGGTGAAGAACCTACTGCACTACCTGGCGATGAGTCAGGGGTTGTGCCGGAAGCGCAAGCTGTGGAGCGCCAAGGGACGCTCCGAGCTCGAGGGGCTAGCGCTGTTGCCCTGGGCGGCACGGCGCCGGAAGGAGTTGCTGGAGGAACTGGACCGCCGGGATGAACAGGTACGGGAGTTAGACCGGGCGATGGAAGAAGCCGGAAGAGCGCGTCCGGAGGTGGCGCTGCTCCGCACCCATCCTGGGGTGGGCACGGTGGTGGCCCTGGCCTTCGTGCTCAGCGTGGGGCCCATCGAGCGCTTTTCCTATAGCCGCAAGCTGGTGAGCTATTGGGGGCTGAATCCGCGCGAGCACTCCAGTGGTGGCCGTCAGAGGCTGGGCGCCATTAGTAAGCAAGGAAACACGATGATGCGCTGGCTGTTGGTCGAGGCCGCGCAGACCGCGGCGCGCTTCGATCCCGAACTGCGCCGCACTTATCAACGCTTGAAAAGCCGGCGGAATAGCGGGGTGGCAAAAGTCGCCGTGGCCCGCCGCCTGGCCGTCCGTTTGCACTGGATGCTGCGCACGCGCCACAACTACGCGCAGCTCGTTTACACGTCCGGTAGCCCGAGTAGCGCGGTGGTCCCTCCCGAGGCGGGATCGAGACTCTGATTGGGCGCCGGGCCTCCCTGCGCCAGGCAGAGAGGTCGAACGGTGAATCAGGGTCCGTCCCGCGATGGATTGCATAGATGAGTGGTGGAACCCCAGCATTCCATCGTGAGATTCGACGAGGCGAACCTTGGTCGGTATGAGCCCCATCCGAATCGCACAAGGGGAAAGGCGCGAGAAAAACCCAACCGCCACCCCAACGGAGAAGTTTTGCTTGACAAAGCCAATGCCGTTATAGATGCGCTATGGCCGCAGACGATCGTTTTCGGCCAGGCAGGGAGCATTCTACTCTTGACGGGGGCTAAGCGGAACCTCGCATTGTACCGGCCTGCTGCTGCAGCGTCGCACAATAATTCCAGGGCATCCACACCGTCGGGTTCTTCGCCAACTCCTCGGCGTGTTTCTGCAGTTCGGTGAGGTAGTCGAAGGGATTGGCGCCATTCAATTCGCAAGTATGGATCAGGCTCATGAACAGATCGCCCACCTCGGCACCGTTTTCGGTCTTATAAAACCGCGAGTTTTTTCGATGGAGAATGGCTCTTTTGAGGGGCGCCTGGCAGCAAGTCAACCGGCGATTCGAGAGCGTTGACCCGCACCAACGTGCCTAGCTTCTGTAGGTCAGTCATGATTTCTCACGAGGCAGCCGGAAGGGCGGGGCTCCAGCCCCGCCCTTCCGGCTGCCTCCAAACGTGGTGAGCGGTCCAGGCCAGCCCTGGGCGGCGGTTGGGAGGCGAGAGGGCAGGTCGCTGCTTTCAGGACCAGGCGGAAAAGCCGGGGAAGCGCCGGCGGCCGAGCGCCCAAGTTGTTCGACAATCTCGACTAGCTCTTTGCCCTTGAGGGGTTTGGAAATATAGCCGTCCATCCCGGCGGCGATGCACATCGCGCGGTCGCCCTCCATGGCATGGGCGGTCATGGCGACGATGGGGATATGTTCTCCCGTGGCCGTTTCCCCTTTGCGAATCATGGCGGTGGCTTCGAACCCGTCCATCTCGGGCATCTGCACGTCCATGAGGATCAGATCGAACGCCGCCTTTGCCAGTTGCTCCAGCGCTGCTCGACCGTTTCCGGCCGTGACCACCTTGTGGCCGTGCTTTTGCAGCAAGCGCGAGGCCAGCACCTGATTGACGGCGTTATCCTCGGCGAGCAGAATGGATAAAGGCCTTCCGTTCTCCCGCAGCGTGTGGCGGGTTACTAACGGCGGCTTTGCCGCGGGGCGCTCGGAGTCTGCCACTCGCAGAACGGCTTCCAGCAGCTCCGATTGACTGACGGGCTTGGTAAGATAACCGTCCACTCCCAGCTCGCGGCAGCGTGCCGCGTCGCCGCGTTGAGCTGCCGAAGTCAGCATCAAGATGGCGGTGGAAGAGAGCTGGGGGTTCTTGCGGATCTCTGCGGCGAGCTGGAACCCGTCCATTTTCGGCATGATGGCATCGGCCAGGACCAGCGTAAACGGCTTCTGCGCCTCCTGTGCCTGCACCAGCGCGCACAGCGCCGCCGCGCCGTCCTCGGCAAGCGTCGGCTTCATGCCCCGGCCAGCCAGCAGGCTTTCCAGGATACTGCGATTCGTCAAGTTGTCATCTACCACCATCACCCGCATTCCCTGTAGTTGGGTCCTCTCCAAAGGCAGGGAAGGGCCGGCAGCCTGGGAAATGCCGAGGGTGGCCGTGAAATGGAACGTGCTTCCCTCGCCGGATACGCTTTCCGCCCAGATCCGGCCGGCCATCATTTGCGCAAGTTTGCGGGAAATCGTCAACCCCAAACCCGTGCCGCCGAAGCGCCGGGTGGTTGAGCCGTCCGCCTGCGTGAAGGCGTCAAAGATGCGCTCCAACTTCTCCGGCGGAATGCCGGTGCCGGTATCCTGCACGCTGAAGTGAAGGCACGCGGTGGCGCCATCTTCCGACTCCCTTTGGACTGTCAGGTTGATTTCCCCTTTTTCGGTGAATTTCAGCGCGTTGCCCAGTAGGTTAAGGAGAATCTGGCGCAGCCGGCCGGGGTCGCCCAGCAAAGCGTCGGGAACATCGGGCTCAATGCGACAATTCAACTCCAGGCCTTTCTGGTGGGCGGGCAGGGCCAGTGTCTTCAGGATTGGCTCGATGCTGCCTCGCAGCTTGAAATCGATGGTTTCCAGGTCGAGTTTCCCCGCCTCAATCTTGGAGAAATCCAGGATGTCATTGATGAGGGTGAGCAGCGAGCCGGCCGAGGCTTTGACCATGCCCGCGTATTCGCGCTGTTCCGAGTCCAATTCCGTCTCGAGGAGGAGATCCGTCATTCCCAGGACGCCATTCATGGGTGTGCGAATCTCGTGGCTCATGCTGGAAAGGAAGACGCTCTTGGCACGGTTAGCTGCTTCCGCCTTTTCCTTGAGCACTGCCGCTTCCTCGAGTTGAGCCTGAATCGTCCGTGTCTGATGTCGTACCTGGCGCCTCAGGGCGACAACCCAGAAGAGAGTGCAGAACACAATCGCACCAGTCAGGCCAAAAGCGTATAACGCGTGCTCGAGAGTCCACCAGGGCGGCTGTTGAAGGACCCGGACGTCCAGCGCCGAGCGCAGCAGGATTTCAAAGGCCGTGGGAACGCGAAAATGGCGGGATGCCTGGGTTTCCGTAATCGTACAGATCCCGGTCAGTTGCAGGCGGCTGCCGTTGCGCCAGCCCAGCAAGGTGTGGCTCCCCACTTCCCCGGGAAGAACGGCCGAAAAGACGGTGCCGCCCGAGTCGAGCAGGAGCGTGTATTGGTCAGTAGTTCCATTCTTCGTAATGAGGAGCGCATCCATTCGAACCAGATCGCCGTCGAAAGCGCCCGAAAGCGCCTCCGTAGCCGTGACCGGCCGCGGTGCCGGGGGCGGTCCGGAACCGAGCCTCCGCAAGGCCGCCTCGTGGAGGGTCGGCGTGTAGTCTCCCAGCGCGGGGAATCCGATGACATCCACAATGTCACCCAGTTCAAGCGACGCCGTCTGGGCGCCGAGCACGCTGGCCCCCTGGGTGCCATCGGTTATGTAGACCGCCTTCCCCGGCCAAAACGCCGTCACCCAGCCGCGCACTCGAACCCTGCGATCAGGGCTGGCATTCGGCGTGTACTCGTAGATGTTTCGCACGGCCTTGACCGGCATGGCGAATGGATCGGCGGGCGCCGGATCGAGAACCTGCACTTCGTCCAGGCTCGGAGTATACATGTTGGCGCCAATTAGCTGGCGCCGCTGATTGAAAATGGGACCGGTCGTACCGCGGACGCGCACTCGTGCGTCGATGAGCCGGCGATATTGCGCCTCCGTATAGCGCGGCGTCTTCACCTCCAGTTGAAACTGGCCGGAGGCCACCACCAGGGTCAACATCGCGTGGCTGGTGTAAGCCGAGCGCACGGTGCCGTCAATCTCAACCCATTGCCCGTCTTCGACAGCGGTCGAGAGGCGGTCAAGAGTGACGTGCCGCGCGGGCGGTATCGGGCCATTTCCGACTACCCGCAGGAGCGCCTGATCGACTATCGGCGCAAACTCGCCCGGGCCCGTGACGCCCTCGATTTCAAGCATCGTTCCGGGGTGGATCCGATCGGTTAGCAGAGCCTGATCCTTGGTCTCGACGTAAACCCCGGTCAAGCCATCGTTGGCGAAGAAACCGTGCCAGTCGGCAAAGCAAACGACACAGACGGCCCGGAGACGCACGGGATAGCGCCGTTTCGCTTGGCCGGGAGTGAGTCCGTGGACAGCAGCAGCCGTCGTCAAAGTGGGCAGGCGGTTCTGGCCAGTTCCGACGGCGCGCGCGCTCGGGTCCGTTTGGCTGGCGGGGTTGAGGGATAGGGCACGAGCAGACGGCGCCGTCAGCGCGAGGAGGAGCGGCAGCAGCACCTTTGCGCGCCGGGACCGAGTTCGCATCCATGGCCCGATCTGCACACCTTCAATATCGGCAAGTAGTTGAAAAGGCTTAGAATTTTTGGTCCCGTGACCCTCCCGCGCAGGCGCGACTCGCGCGTTTCTTAGGTGCGGTTCGCGAACCGCCCCTATAACAAATCCCTCCCAGCGCTGTCATCCCGAGCGCTGCCGATCGAGGGCGGCGCGAAGGATCTGCATTTGCGCTTTTCCCCTCCGTCATACCTGCGGCCAGCGTATCCACGGAAGAACCAATGCAGATCCTTCGCCCCAATGAAAAACTCGGGGCTCGGAGCTTGTGACATTTTTCGTTTTTCGGCCTTTTTGAGACCGTTAAGCCATTTATTCTCAACGCCAGTTTGCAGGGAAATTCAAGAAACCACGGGCTCCGGCGGAGAGGGTTCTTCTCGGCGCTTGCTGGCGCGCCTCCCTGTTGGGGGATTCGACGGGAGGATGACAGATGTGTACTGATCACAGGGCCGGAACAAAACGGAAACTTCAGTGGGGGGGGGTGGCCAAAAACCTTCCGCAATTTCGCCGTGCGGGACACCCGTTTTTCGCCCATTTCAGAGTGTCACTTCCTCCTGGCCGAAGTCTATCGTTTTCGGCCAGGCAGAACCTATTCTACTTCAAAGGGATTTAAGCGGGAGGCTGACTTGTACCGGCTTGCTGCAGGGTCTTCCGGTAGTTCCAGGGCATCCACGCTGCTGGATTCTGCGCCAGCTCAGCCGCGTGTTTCTGCAGCTCCGTGAGGTAGTCGAAAGGATTGGCGTCATTCAATTCGCAGGTATGGATCAGGCTCATGTAGAGATCGCCCACGTGGACGCCGTTCTCGGTCTTATAAAACAGACTGTTCTTGCGATGCAAAATGGCCTTCTTCAAAGCCCGCTCACAGAGATAATGCCGACTCCCGGATTATGCCGCGCCAGGGCATGACAGGGCCGATTCGCTAAGGGCTCCTGATATTAACCGTGCATCTTGTCGGCATAATTACAGGCTCTCCAGGAAGGCGAGCATCGGGTCTTGAGGTCGGAAGCGGTCAGGAGCGAGGCCTGACGGCGTGGCATGAGCGAGTGCTCGCTCCTTGAGTTGCATGTCCGCGTGCAGGTAGACCTGGGTCGTCTCGGTCGATTCATGGCCGAGCCAAAGTGCGATGACGCTGAGATCCACGCCGCGGTGGAGCAGAGCCATGGCGGCCGCATGTCGGAGCGTGTGCGGCTTCACCTTCTTTTGAATGAGCGATGGACATGACTGACACGCGGTAGCAACGTGTCTTGACACGAGGTGCTGCAACGCGTCGGCGCTGAGGTGCCCGCCATTCGAGCTTGGAAAAATAGGACCATCTGGCTCGCCGCTCTGCTGCGATAACCATTCCTTTAGCACCGCGGCGACGTCCGGGCGTAACGGAGTGCACCGCATCTTGCGACCTTTTCCGACACAGCGGACGTGAGCGCATGTGCCGAATTCCACGTCGCGGCGGCGAAGCGATGTGATCTCACTATTTCGGAGACCCGTCTGGACGGCAACAAGCAGAAGTGCCTTATCGCGCCTTCCGATCCACTTGCAAGGATTGGGAGCAGCGACAAGGGCGATGGTCTCTTCCTCTGTTAAATACTCCACCGGTCCGCGTTTGTAACGCTTGGAAGGGATCGCCAGGACGCGTTGGCAATGCAAGGCGAGCGCGGGTTCACTGACCGCCACGTATTGAAAGAAGGCATGCAAGGCGGCCAAGCGGTTGTTTCGTGTCCGTGTACAGTTGCCACGCTTGAGTTCGAGATGATCGAGAAACTGTGCTAAGAAAGAGGCGTCGAAATCTTCGGTGTGCAGTTTAGAAGGTGGCCGTCCGAGGCGCTCGGAGGCGAACCGGAGCAATAGACGGAAGGCATCCCGGTAGGACGCTATCGTGTGCGGGCTTGCGCCAAGCTGCTTAAGCATTCGATCGGTGAAGAAACGCTGAATAAGGGATTGCAAGCTGGAAGTGTTCATCGATCACCTCCCAGCTGATGACCGCTCAGATGTTCTGTGGCAAGTTCTAGGAGTTCCGGAACCGCCTCGTAGGTGTGAGCGACATCGACATGGCCCAGGTAGGTTGCGAGCTTCGGCAGTTCGCGCCCGACGTCGAGGCCCGCACGATACCACTCAATGAGCCGGCGCGTTGCGAAACAATGACGAAAATCCTGCAGCCGCGGTCCACGTCCGACACCTCCAGTTGCCGTTGGTGATCGCAGGCCGAGTACACAGGATATTCTGGCGAACGTGTCACGGGCCGTGCAGCTTGGCAGCGGTCGGCCACGCTCCGAGACGAGAAATGTCTCCGTTCCAGAGCACGAACAGAGCTTGTCGCGCGCCTTGGCATAAGCGGGCAAGAGCGACGCGCGTTGATTCCTCAATTGGAACGAAACGAGACTTCCCGAATTTGGTTTGGCGAATCGCAAGGATCCCATTTTGGAGATCCACGTCGGATCTGCCGAGAGACAAAGCCGCCCGGGCCGGAGGCCGGTAGCGCTGAGGAGTCCGATGAGCGTTACGTAGGTCATGGCCCTAAATCCTGAAGGCGAAGCGAGCCGGGCAGCCTCCGCCATCAACCTTTCGATCTCCTGCTCGCTGAAGATGTGCGGCTTGTTGCGCCGTCGACGGGCGGCGAGGAGCCGCCTTGGAGGCACCTCCGTTCGGGTGTCCATGGTACTGAACCAGGAGGCGAATCCTCTCACCATTCCGAGTCGTCGCGCCCAGGTTGCACGTTGCACACCCTGAGGTTCAATTGCCCAACGAAGGGCGAGTTCGGAGGTGATGAACTCCACTCTTTCGCGCTCAAGGAATTCCACAAAATGACCAAGTGCCCTGGCGGGCTCGTGAAGTTTCGTGCCGAGGGCACGTCGGAGCGCCACGTACTGTGTGAGGGCATTGCGCAAAGCACTCATCGTGCACCTCCGATCTCCGGCCACGGTAGGGCAACGCTGCGCAAGGCCTCGAAGGACACCTGGGCGTAAATCGCCGTGGTGGTCTGTGAACGATGCCGTAGGACTTCCGCGATCTCCGACATCGAGGCACCCTGGCGGATCATTTTGGTCGCCAGGCCATGACGAAACAGATGGGCAACACCGCGGCCCGAGTGGCGAACTTCAGCTCGGGCGAGGGCTTGCCGCACGATGTGGCCAACTGCCGCCGGGCCTGTTAGCCCGATATGGGGCGCCCACGTTCGTAGGAAGACCTGTCGCGATGCACTGACGCCACGGTCTCTACGAAGGTAGGCAGCAAGCGCCTCACCAATATCGGACAGCAGAGGCAAGCGATCGACTACCCCGCCTTTGCCGCTGATAATGATCTCCCCAGCCCGCCAGCGAATATCATCAAGCTTAAGGGACACGATTTCGCCGGCCCGCAGACCGAGCCGAGCCAGCAGGAGGAGAATCGCGTGATCTCGACGCCCGCTAGGCGTCGACCGATCCGTCGCCGCTAATACACGTTCTACCTCGTCTGGTGAGAGAAAAGCGGGAGGAAGAGACTGGCGGTATTTGCAGACTCTGGGGACCGAAGGAGAAAGGTCGTGCGTCATCTGGCCCGCGAGAAAGAGGAAACGGAAAAACGACCGAAGCGCTATAGCCAGAAGGCGGATGTATTCAGCCGATCGATTACGGCTTTGACTGAAGATGAAATCCTGGATCGCCAACGTGTTAAACCCTTCTGCGAATGTGCCTCCCATCGGAGTGGACTGAGAAGCAAGTAGAGCACGGATGAAAGGGACATACACACGCAGGGAGTTCTCCGCAAGTCCGCGGTCCTTGCGCAGATAGTCCCCATACAGTCGCAGAAGCCCGTCACCAGCGGAGACGTTCTTCTGCACGGGTGGCCCTTTGAGACCAGTCGCGGAACGCAAATATCGCAAGAAAAGCTTTATCACTGCCCGTTCACGATTGACGTGATCCTTTCCCCTTCCGGGCGAGCGCACAACGAACGCGTCGATACGACTCGCATCGAGATCATCGGTGGTGATCCGTCTTCGTTTCATCCATCGGGCCAGGGCTGTGGTGACCGATCGCTTCTTCCGCAGCGTGCGTTCAGCATAGCCAGCAGCGCGAAGGTAATTGAGGAAGTGTTCGAGGTGGTTCTCAGGCAGGCTCTGTATCGTTCCATCCTGGATCGTGGCTGTGTTTATATGGTTTCTCCTTGTCCGGCGGGTGTGTCGGCCTAAAGAGACCATATGACTTATGCCGCGTCAACAAGGGTCGGAAACCAGGCAGGAATGCTCCCCAACACTCTGGCGCGGCATAATCCGGGAGTCGGCATTATGCAGAGGATTTTTAGCTGAGAGGGCGCTGCGGGGGGAATTTGGGACTCCGCTTCAACGTTGCCTGCGCCCTCTCAGCTAAAAATCGGTTGTACTGAACCGCGGGCCTGCAGGGGATGCTATGGGTATTGAATCAATGGGGCGGGCGCGCTGTGGCGGCAGTGGCGAACCGCACGCCGACGCCGGGCGGCCCTGATCGCGCTCGGGGTGGGGCCGGTGCTGGCCCACAATACGGCTGCCAGCTACCGGGGTCCCTGGTCCACGAGTCAGAATAAGGCCTTGCATATCGGCCTGTCGAACGCCTACTTCCGTTCACACGGTCTTCCGTCATTGGCCGAGAAGGGCTAGCGTAACCGCTCGAACCGCCGTGTACGGACCCGTATGCACGGTGGTGTGGCAGGGGTCCGCGGGCGACTGCGGCCCCTATGCCGATCAATCTCTGAAATGCCGCGAGCGGCATTTCAGGGATACTTCCAGAGGAGCCGTATCCAGGAAGAGCGGCAACGGAACCTTGGTGCCGACTGTCGCGCGCCAGGCCGACGGGTTACGATGCACATGGGTCGCGGAGGGCAGCTCCAGATGCCCAGCCCGTGCGAGTTCCAGCAGCAGCCCGCGGCAGACCATGTCGCGCAGGGCGCCGTTGGCCTGTCGCCATCCCCACGCCTCGCACAGGCGCAGAGAAAGCTGCCGCCGGTTGGCACCCGGGTGCTCCGCGATGAGGCGGCGGATGAACTCTACTTCCGCGGCGGTAACCACTCGGCCCCGATAGTGAAACTCTCCTTCCATGCTCCCGAGCGTAGCAGAGTCGAAATTAGAACGTAAGAGTCTCGCGCCTTTTTTCTCAACTCGTCGCGCTCACCGGGCCGCCACGCCGGTGCCGCCTGGGTCGCCGTCGGATCACCCGCCGCCAACAACACCTGTAGTTGATGCGCCGCCAGACTCCGCGTCACCTCGCGCGCGTTCCGCCCTTCCGGCCACCAGCGAAAACGCCCTTTCGAAAGCCGCTTCTGCGCGAGCCAAAATCCCTGGCCGTCATAGACCAAGATGCGAATCGCCGTCCCGCGTCGGCTGCGGAAGACGAACACCTGTCCTTTACACTGCACCCATCCTGCCGCTGGTGATCTCGTTGGTTATAGGCTCGCCGCTTCATTGCGTTTCCTTCCCGTAAGCGCAGCGATCTGTGCTGCGGTTGGCTCAACGTAGAGATACTCGGTTCGATAATTGGAACGATGGCCGATGATCCGGCCCTCACGGCGCCAGTGGGTGATCTTCAGCCCATTAACCCTTACCTTCCGTACTATCTCTTTCATGGTCAGCATACCCTTTTCTCGTAGCCGTTCACGCCGGCTCTTGAGGCCGGAATTCTTACAGATTTCTCCCACGATACTCACGTTGCACATGTGGCCGTCACCGGAGCGAAGTCCTCGAGCATTGAGAATGTCGACAATCTCCTGATAGTCGTGCTCGCCCAGTAGTCCATCGATTGCTTCAATCACCTCCGGCCGGGTACGCGAAAGCACGCAGAAGGGCAAGGGGAGCGGCAATTCCAAGGTCTTCAGCGCTCCCCCCTTGAATCGAACCTGCACGATAACTTTTTCCTCTTTTCGTAGGGTCACATCTTCCAGCAGCAAACGGGCCATGCGCTTTCGGTCTCGGTGGGGAAGGCTCGGATCGTTCCAGACCTTCGGAAAGTCGGTGGCGAGCTCCAGTATTTTCTGTCGCTGTTCGGCACGGAAGGTCTTCTGCTCGTTCTCATTCTGTCTCTCATATTCTTCCTGCCCCGAGCGCAGTGCCCGCAATTTGTTATTCCAATCCGCTTCCAATTGGTCGGCCACGAGGCGGTTGTCGGGATCGACTTGCAAGTAGCGGCGGCGCGCCAAGTCCGCTTCTTGCTGAACCCGCTGCACCACTTGGCGTCGCAGGCGGTCAACCTCCGCGAATCGCGTTTCCATCTCCCGTTCGATCGCCAGTGCCACTTCCAGATTTAACGGGTTGACCGTCGTCAACAGGATTTCCCTAGGGCGCGGTCAATCTCACGCCCCGGAATCCGCAGGCACTGCTTTAGCCCATAGCGGCTGGCTCCCGCACCGCAGATGTAATCCGGATATAAATGCCCCCGCCGCTCATGATATTGCACTTGCATGCGCCGGCCACATCTTCCACAAAGGGCCAGACCCTGGATTCATTTCGTATTTCACCTGCGGCAGGTCCTCCGGGTCGAAGAAGTCCTCTTCCAAAAACAATCGGTCCTGCACTTTCTGGGCGCGGAGATTGAGCGTGCCGCTTCATGAGACCGACGCTAGCACTTCAGGAACGCGGAGTTAAGCAGCCGAAAGGACACGATACGGCGCGTCAAATAATCCGAACCGCATTGCCTGGAATTGCGCCAACAAGGCCCTTGGCCGGAATCTGGCGAGCCAGACGCATCTGCGGTAGCGGGGGAGCGATGAGGCCGCCAGGGAAGACCGATGAGGCGCAGACTGCACGGTCCCTTCAGAGTGGCGAGCCACCACGTATAGCCTATCTTCTGTTTTTTCCTCTTCTCCCGAATCCTTCCCGAAAACCCTCAAACAATTAAACGAATTTCGGGCGTTACTTCCTTGGCTTCAATCGCTTAGTTTTCCATACAATTCCCCATACCCAGCCCTCAACGTGCCTCTACGGGGAGCCTAGCGCGATTTCCCGTAACTCATTACGTCTATTGTACTTAATGATAACGGCAAGTCCAGTATGCCCTCTCTTGCCGACAATTCAAGTGCCAAACAGAACGAAATCTTAGGTGGGCTTGCGGCAGCCCGACTGCCTGCGAACATCTTTTGCTGTCCCCGTAATGCTCTTGACATACGTAACTAGTTAAGAGATATTATAGTCATGAATAGCAAGACACAAACCGAAAGGGGAACCGAAATGGCCGACTCATCCGAGTTCATGACTACCGCGAAAGTGAGAGATCAGATGATTTCCGTCCGGCAGAACACCGAGCTTGATTATCTGATCGTCGAGGGCTTTGGTTACGAGACTCTCAGGCGCATGTCAAAGATGGTCCTCGAGAACGACGGGAAATTCTACACCTTCAGTGGCTGGAATTCAGACCGGGGAGAGGGCTATTTCAAGCCCACTCCACCCGAGCAGATTGCAGCCATCGCGGCGAAGCGGGCAAAGAAGAATGCTGAAGCGCGGGTTCGGGGGCAGGTCTACGCCGACCTTGGCCTCAAGCGCGTGCGCGGCGGCCTGGGTGGGGTCTACTACGAGTAGCAACCTTTTGAGCCTTGCGGCGACCGTCCGGCTCCGCTTGGCGGTCGTCGGAGCGCTTAGCTCCAGAAAGGACTCTCCAATGACCAGCGAACTATTTGGCGAAGTAATCAGCAGTTACAGCCGGGCTCAGGCCATCGAAGACGGTGTGCTGGTGGACGTTCGAGCACGGCTCGGGAGGCCGGGATCAAGTTTCCGGTGGCCATGACTCGGCCGGTGTGGGGCCAGTACGTGGAAGTTCCCGAGGGCGTGAGCTGCCAGGACGAAGCCGGCAGGCTGTGGGACATCCTTTGGATGTTCCGGTGTGCGGCCGCCAGGCTCAAAAGTGTGCCCGATGCAATCCCCCAATGGCCCGGAAATCGCATCCCGTGAAAACATAGCAGGGCAGGCGAGACATAAAAACTCCGCACGCCCGAACATGAAAGAGGACCAAGACGATCGGGAACCTTGGGAACGCCTAAGCGGCGAGTTAAGCCGTGAATCCTCAAGGGCGTACACTCATTTTTGTTTGTATCGCGACATGCCCCAACGGTCGCTGCGCAAGTTGGTAGAAGATCCCAAATGTATATCGAAAATAGCCCAGCTACGGCGCTGGTCTGCACGCTACCAATGGGTTCAACGAGCTGAACTCTACGATGACTACACGGAACGGTTGCTGCGGCTCGAGCAGGAAAAAGAGCGCCGCCAAATGGCCAAGCGCCATGCCAGCATTGCCGTCCTCGGGCAGACCCTGGTGGTCAGCAGCCTGCAAAGAATCCTGGACGAGATGCAGCTCGATCCCGGCAAGAAGCTCAGCGCGAGCGACCTCAGCCGCCTGTTGGACGTTTCTGTAAGAGTTGAAAGGATGAGTCGCGGCGAAGCCTCGGAAATCACGGAGGTGGGAGGCTCGCCCGGCCGCCCACTGCTGGTCAGCGTGGAAGAGGTAGCGCGGAAAGCCATTGAGAACGTCCTTGGATTGTCCGGCGGACTTACCGAGCGGATAGAAGACGACGAAGGAACGGAACCGGCGCCCGCCGATGCGACTCCAGCGGTCATCGATCCCCTTGCGGACCCTGAAGCTCCGAAGTAGCCAGCAACGACTAAGCGCATCCTTGCCCGACTGGTTTTAGGGCGGCCCATAAGGGCCTGTTGACCGAAACGATCTAGTTTATCACCCCTCAGCGCTGACGACCTGCCTCAATCTCCAACTCCGCGCCCACTTCCGCGAGGTTCGCTACCCGACCGTCACACCACTTGCAAACAAGGGTAAGAAGGGGTACAGTCCCAATGGTGCGTGGTTCGGTTTCAGCTTCGGATGATGGCGTAGGGCGTTTAGGGCAGTCTCGATTGAAACCCCGTTCAGGGCCGGAAACGGACGTTTTTGTTGCATACTTGTTGCACGCCCCGCCGTCGCCATCATCTAAAGTTTTTGCCTGTAACAGGTTATGTTAAGCGGGGGTAATTCAGCGGTAGAATGCCAGCTTCCCAAGCTGGACGTCGCGGGTTCGATCCCCGTCCCCCGCTCCATCTTTTCAATAACTTAGCCAGAAGAGGTGGGCTAGGAGCGATGCGCTAAGGGAGCAGGGCAATTCCATTTGTCAGCGAAAGCTGCTCATTTTAAGGGAGATTCCTGTGTGAATGCCAGCGAATAAAGCTGGCGTTCGTAGGAAGGCAGGCCGCTCGGGGCACCTCTGATTGGTGGCATGCCACGTAGCCTAGATCGGACGGTGGAAGATTACTCTGTGCGTCTGCTCGCTGTTTAATACAAGGGCTGTTCACGCTATTTATGGTTACGTGGGAATCGGTCAGCAGAATTGATCAACCAGCTTGCGGCGTAGGTCACCCCGCCTGACATGCCCTCCAAAGTCGTGACGGAATTTGCGTGCCTGCGTGTCAGCTAGTCTCGGCTGTGTCTGTTCACTTGAACCAGCAATATTACCCTGAGTTATAATACCAAGAAGATCGAAAGCGAGAGCCCCGATCGTCACGAGCGCGTGATATGGGGCCGGCGAGCCTTTCTGGACCCGCGGGGCCGGAGTCGCAAAAGGGGTTAACCATAGCATCTGAATATGCGAAGGTGCGGTGGTTTTACGCCTACATGGGAATTCCAGAGAAGACGCGGATCGAGTTTTTCAGCGGCCCTCACATGATTTATGGCCGCGGGACGTTCGAGTTTCTTCGAGAGCACCTGCACTGGAAACCGGGACGATGGAGCCCCGTCTCGGACTAATCTCGATTCAAGGTGGCGGAGGGACGCATCCGTTTACGATTCGGAATATCGTCAATCGCTCGACCGAAACAGTGGCGTCGGGAGTAAACCTTTAGACTTTTCAGATGGGAGCTTATGTTTTTATCGGGTAACGTCCACGCTTCACGATTCTTATAAACCTAGTAGAATATCAAATAGGAGTTTCCAGCCAAAGTGCAGAGGCGTCGATTCCTGAAAACCGCTCTAGCTTCAGCAGCCAGCCTGTCTGCCTGTCCCCTGCTCATGGGGATTCCAACCGAGGCTAACCTGGTGACATGTGGAGATCTTAAGGTCACCCTCGGGGCAGATGGTAATGCGGTCCGCATTCAATCTGGTTCGGGCGCGTTCGAACGAGTGTGGCTCGAGAGCGCCCCTGCTTTGACTGTAACCAATGAAGTCTCCCGCGTCAGCGACAGCCCCAGGGGAGGAGAAATGAAGGCTCTGGGCCTGGCGGTATCGTCGAAATGGTCGTCGACCCGCTTCGGAGTGGTGTGGGATCTCGGCTTCAAGGGTCTGAAAAGGCGCACGGGACACAAGGTGACGATCGATTTGAGCGTGCTTTCCCCCGAATTGAAGATTTTCACGCCCTCGAACGATCCCGAGGTGCAAGTAAGTGCGCGGCCGAGCTATCGGCCGGTGGCTTACGCGAGCGATGCATGGGAGACTGGAAGCGCCTACGTCCTGCCGCTTGTCAGCATCCTGGATCCCAAGACCGATCAGGCTCTCACACTAGCGCTTCCCCCCAACGTCAACATTCCTCACCTGCAGTTTGAGTGGACCGGGGGGCGTATTTTGAGGTTGACCCTCGGCCATCGAGCCATGGGAGAGGGCAAGGTGTCACCCTTGCGGCTGCTGTTTTATTCACATGCGGCTGACTACCGGGGTGCGCTCAAGGCTTATAGCGATGAGTTCCCTCAGTACTTCGAACCTCCCCTGCCGCGTGGCCACTCAGAGGGGGTGTTTTACTATCACCACATCCAGGACCATCCTGCATTCTCAGAAATGGCGCGTCAACACGTTCGCTACATTTGGGCAAGTTTCTGGTTCAAGTATCTTGGGGACTACCTGCCGGACGGCCCGGAGTGGGCGCCCTACACCTATGCGTGCGGGTGGAAGTTGGGCCAGAAAATGAGTGACGAGAAGATCAACGCGTTCATCGCTGAAATGAAGCAGCACGGGGTCGGAGTTTTCGCCTACTTCAACGTCACGGAATACGGCGGCAAAGGAGGAGTTGACGGGCGCGCCGAGGAACCAACTCACATGCTGCGAACGACGTTCGCGGATTCACTCGTCGAGGACGCACAGGGACGCGAGATCCCGACTTGGGGGGGCGCCCGCGCGATCAATCCGCGGGAGGACGGCCCCATTTGGCCCGAGTTGAACCGGCAATGTCAACGCCATTTCCAGCGCCTGCCGGGAATTGAAGGCTTCGTCATCGACCGCCTGGATTGGGCCGGCAAATATGATTACGGGCACGACGACGGATTCACCACCATCGGCGATCGCTCCGTGGAAAACCTGGCGCAGCCGGTCGCCGCGGCCGTGCAGCAGGTTTGCCGCATGGCCCACGCCGCACACAAGCGGGTGTTCGTGAATCAATTCTACCGCGTGGAGGTGCTGCGTGATGTCGATGGCTATTGTCACGAAAACGATTATGTCCCCGCACTGGCTTACTTGGCGCCCTACCGTCCGGTTTCTGCCTGGGAGATGCGCAAGGATTACCAAGGCGATCTGCTGGAGTTCGAGAAACAAATGAAGCTGCGGCTACAGTTTGCTGTCTTCCCACAGATGATCGCGCATGAGTTCCCGATCTCGCAACAAAAGCCCAACCCCCACGCCGCCGACCTGCTGGAGCTGTATGCTCCGCTGTTCGACCCGCTCATCGGCAAGCGACAGGTCCTGCTGCCCCATTGTGTGGCAGCGACCGGCAACAACGATGTAAACCTTTTCCTCAACGGCGACGGGGCGTACGTGGCGCCGTTGACATCGCGCACCCGGTATCGCTCGCGCGGCGCGGTACAAGTGGAAGAGGTTACATTGACTTTGAGAACTCCCGACGCCGGGGAAATCCGCTCAGCGGAAATCTACTCAGCAGACGGCCCGTCTTACCATGGCACGGTTTCCGTCTCGCCTGGCAAGGCCGCCGTCCGAGTAGTGAAGCATGGGACTGCGTCGGTGGTGGTGGCGCGAAAGTAGATTGCGATCAGATAAGCCAGGAGCGCAAAATCGAGGCGAGTCGCTCCGGGGCAACAGGCTCGGTTTCCTTCCAGAGTGGGAAGTCCTCCGTGCCCGCTGCGAACACATAGGGTGCATTCTCAAACAGGCACACGCACGCGGTGCGCCGGCATTCAGGATAACGCCGCATTTCCAGCCACGCGTAGTACGCCAACATGCCGGCGTCCACGGCGCTTCCTTCAGGGTCGGGAACCGAGGGCAACGGGCTGGCGCTCGCCGGGTTCTCAAATATCGCCACGCTCGTAAACGGCTTGGGCTTGGAGCGCAGGCCGAACTCGCCCACCACCACCACCGGTCGAGCGTGAGCTGCTGCCTGCGCCGTTCCCCATTCCACAAAGGCGTTGCTGAAAAGCTGAGTGCCGTTGTTGCTCAGGAAGAGTGCGCGCACGAATTCACGGATCACCGGGTTGTTTCCGATTTCCTCGGGGCACCACGATTCCACCTTGAGACCTCGAAGCCGGTCGCTGATAGCGTCGGCGTCGGCAAGGGATTTGCGCATCGACTTGATCTGCTCCAAAAATGCCTCACGAAACGCTTTCAACCGCTCGAAACTCAGCAGGATCGCGCGCGATTGCCCCACGCCCACGAGTCCGGGCAAAAGTTCTCGCAACCCGGTTCCCGACTCTATTAACCAGACATCTCCCAGATTCCGGTCCTGAGTTGCGGCGAACTCTTCCACAAAACCCGGACCGAGTCTGCCGTCCGGCTGCCGCTTACCCTTCAGAAGAGCTTCCAGAAGCGACGGCTGTGCACGAGTTTCCTTTGGCCAGTCTAACCTTTTGAGCTGCCCATCCGGCCAGTTGGGGAGGAGGTCGTGCGGATCAAGCTGAAGGGCTCCGGGAAAGACCAGCAAAAGCAAACGATTGATGGCAGCCAGGCGCGCCTGTTCTTCCGCCAGTGCTGCCCCATGGATTCGATCGAAGACTTTATTCACCTCCTCCCGCCAGGCAAGGTAGTAGGGTGAACGAGCCAGGATTGATGCTGCCTCAATGGTTTGTTCGCGTTCCGAAAATGCCGGCGAACCAAGGTCCATCTTGGCTTCTACCTGCCGAACACCGAGAAAGAGGTTCTCAAATTGCTCCGGCGAAAGTCCATCCAAGTAACTAATGACGCTTTGCAGGTAGTTTCGCTCGTAGGGAAACTTGAATTGCCAGCTTTGAATCTCCTGGTTGATATAAGGTTGGAACGTCCGGGGAAGCTTCTTGACCAAGCCCCGGTTCAGCGGGGTGCTGATCGAAGGCGGGAGATTCAGTTTGACATCCATAGGTCATCTGGAACGCCGCCCTTTTGGGCCGGCACCTACCAGCCCGCAGACCGGCGCTACGACTCACGCAACAATCTCAGCCAGCACGCCGCCTGTAGACTCTGTGGCCTGGCATCCCAGCCAGCGAGCTAGCGAAGGACATAGGTCCACCTGCCGCACGGGTCGGTCGACAATGCGCGGGCGCGCTATGGGTGGCCCTAGGCACATCATCCAGATCATTCGGCAGGTGTCGTCGTTTGAGCGGTGATTTAAAAACCCGTTGGTATTAGAGCCGTCCGGGTCTCGTCCAAATTCAGGCATGATGACCATCAACGTTCTATCGCGATACTCTGTATTGGACCTTGCCTCTTGCCATAACTCATAAGTCAAGCGGTCGATATTTCGGATTCCCCCCAAGTGCATCGAGTACGAGCCAAAATGTGCCGCTTCCACATCCGAAAAGTTAACCACCAGGAGCGAGGGTGCGAATCGCCGCATAATCTCAACCGCTACATAGAAGGTCAGTTGATCTCCGGTAGCGGGAGCATTGGTGTGAACGAAGCGCTCTATGGCATTCTTGACCGGGGCCTCAACACTACGGTCAAGTTGATGGGCCTCGCCGAAAACATTCCAACCAAGTCCCTCATAGTCGCTACCTTGAATCACCGATTCAATTTCCGCCTCGGCTTTATCGTGGTCCGCCAAGTTACCTTGATGGCCCTTCTGTATGGCCTCCTCGACCGCCGTGAGCAGGAGGGCTTTGGGGAAAACCACGTTGGCGCCGTAGGGAGTACCGTACGTCCCCGAGCTACTGGCGCCGATCTGACTTGTCAGCGCCTTGTTGCTCGCCACCATCCAGACTTCGTCTCCCGCAAGACCCGTTTGGCGGCGGACGTATTCGAACAAGGTTGGAGATTTTGGCGGATTGTTTCCCCAGTCATCGACGCGTTGCCAGTTCCCTGTGAGGATGCTGGAGATGGCATTAAAGTGGGAAGTTACCCCGTCGTTCCGAACGCGGGAGTAGAAAAGTGAGTTGGGCAAGAGGTCCCCGGAAAGATGAGGGATATTCACCCCGCCTCTGGCGGAAAATGTCTCCTGCCGCCGCATACCTCCGGTAATTACGACTATAAGACGCCGGTCCGGTCGTGACCGGGCCCCTCCGAGCGAAGCTGCCAACCTGCGCGGAGCAAATTGCCCCACCATTATGGCCGCCACACTCTGTAGAAATGCTCGCTTACTCGCGTCCATACGGTTAACCGGGAATCCGCAACTGTGTTTACGCCAGCATTATGGAGGTGGTGATCCGACCTGTCAATGTGTCCATTTCGTTTCCGTTTCTAGGGTTGGGCTTGCCCCGGACAAGGCCGGCGCAGGCGCCGCGCCCCACAAGATGGAAAGCCTCAATTGCTCGCGGGGCCTCCGGCGGCGCCGCTTACTTCCAGGTCAACGTCGTAGTAGAGCGCGGACATTGGCAGCCCTGAAATCGGCTCGCGGTTATCGGCTTTCACGACGGCGTGGTAATGGCCCTTAGCGAGTCCCGCCGCAGAAGCTTTGTTGGAGAACGTCTGGGTCTTGCCGCTTTGGGCTACCGTAACGGATAACCACGAGGGAAGCCCCGGGCTCACTTTCCACAAGGGTAGTTCGCTGTTGCCATTGTTCTTGACCGCGATCGCTTTTGTGAGCTCCTGAGCGGACTTGCCGGAGGCGTGGAAAACGACGCGATACGAATCCGCCACAATAATCGGCGGCAGAGGGAAGGAGTTCGCCTTAGCAATGCGGAGCAGTGCCACATCACGCGGGGCAACGGTAACTCGGATGCTTCCGGCCTGCGGCCCGGAGGTTTGATGCGTCCACAGGTCGCGCACGTATAGTGAAGCCGATTCCTCAAATCCGGCGTCGGCCGGGGTTACTTGCACCTGCGCCGGGGCCTCGCCAGGATTAAACACCAACACGGCTCGACTGCCGTCAAACAGACGCTTGGCGGCCCAGATCTGCGCTTGACCATCCCGGCGGACGATCCGCCCCTGAATGCCCAAGGGGTCCTGATTGATTCCGATCGCCTCGCGATTGGTGAGAATCTTGATGGTGGACTCGGTCATACTCCGCAGATCGTTTCCCGCAATGAGGGGCGAAGCCATCATGCACCATAGGCTGAACAGGCTTCGGTTCTGAGCCTCACTCAGGCTGCGCATCCCGCTGATCATCATATCGGGGTCGTTCCAATGGCCGGGACCGGCCGCCGCAAAGAGTTTTTCATTGGCTGCGACAGTCTTCATCGCCGCGGCCCAATTGGGCTTCCCGGGCTCGCAGATGTCTTCGGTGGTCCGCCAAAGATGTCCGACTGAGGCAGCCCATTTCCAGGGTTGTCCCTCGCCCCATGAACAGAGGCTGAAAACGATAGGCCGCCCGGCCGCCAGTTGGGCGTCGCGAAGTCTGGGATAAGCCGTCGCCGGGGTCTGCCCGGTCGTGTTGCACCAGTCGATTTTGATGTAATCCGCGCGCCACTCCGCGAAGGCCTTCATGTCTTCGAACTCGTGGCCCTTGGTTCCCGGCATAGCCTTGCTGCACGTGTGGGTTCCGGCATCCGTATAAAGCGCGTATTTCAGCCCCTGCTGGTGGATGTCGTCGCCGAGGCCACGCAGGCCGCTGGGATAACGGGCGAGATTGGAAGTGAGCTTGCCGCTCGCATCGCGAGAAAAACAGATTCCCTCGTCGGGACCGATGTAGGTGTAGCCGGCATCTTTCATGCCGCTGCGGATCAGCGCTTCGGCCGTTTCCTTGATCAGTTCCTCATTCTGAGGCTCCTGGCCGAACTCATTCCAGGGATACCAGCCCATGGGAGGAGTGAGTGCCAAGCCGTCCCGATCCGAACGGAGCTTCGCGGCTGGATCTTCCCCTCTGCCGAGGCAAACAAGAAGCAAGAGTGCGATAGGAACGGCAGTAACCACTCGAGCGAATTTCGTCATAGATTATCTCCTTTAGAAATACGTTTGCATATAAGTCAATACCTCACTAAACCGGAGCGTTCCTGCCGCACTTCAACAGACATCACTATCGGCATCCGGCGCGCGGCGGAACGCCAAACCGCGAACCCCTAGTGAGGGTTACATAATATACTGACGGGCCAACCCCCTCACCTGGCGCTGCGCGCCACCCTCTCCCCCAAGGGGGCGAGGGCATAGACTCGGGTTATTTCTCCCCTCGCCCCCTTGGGGGAGAGGGGTCGGGGAGTGAGGGGGTTTGATACTTAATTCTGCAATCCTCAGTAGTATGCCTCGGAATCTGTCAGGTGGAGGCGCACGATGGGGGCGCGCGGGGGCGCCCCCACCTCAAGTGCAGGAATGCGGCCGTGATCTACCAGTAGAACTTCAGTGCGAACTGGATAATTCTCGGGTCATTGGGCGTGTCGCGTGTTGCCGTGATCCTGCCGAAATTGACGTTCTCGAAATCCAACGCTCCAGGAGCACTGACCACGGCGGTTCCGCCCGTCGGTCCCAACGGAGTGGAGAAGTTCGGGTGATTGGTCAAGTTAAAGAACTCGGCCCGGAATTCCGCATGGGTTTTTTCCGTTGTCCGAAACTCCTTGAAGAGTGAGAAATCCAGCCGGTGGAACCCCGGGCCGAAGACCTGGCCGTTTGTCCCGCCCGGGAGCCAAGTCGGTCTGCCCGTTCACGGCCACAACCGGAGGATTGGTGAAGGCTGCGGGATTCATCCACTGGTTGACGTTGTGCTGTCCGCCGATCGGGTTCTGGCCTGGGACCGAGAGCGCCACGCACCCGGCATCGGCAGCCGTGGAAATATCGCACGGAACAGTGAAAGGCTGGCCATCCTGCAGTGTCAGTATCCAGTTGGCGTGCCATCCACCCACAGTTTGATTAACCGCTCCGCTGCTGCCGGTCAGGAAATGCTTCCCCTTCCCGAAGGGTAAGTCGTATCCACCGCTCAAATGCAAGACCTGACGAATGTCGGAGTCGCAGGGTCCGTAATCGATCGATATCCCGGCAATGCCTGGAGCCCGGAAGCCGATGGCAGTGCCATTAAGCTGGTCGGCAGCGTCCATCCTGCATTTCGACCATGTGTAATTTCCCAGGAAATTCAAGCCATTGGCGAATTTGCGCTCCAGGTTCAGTTGCATTCCGTTGTAGTACATATTTCCTTCTGCGTTCTGGATGCTGCCCCCGGGAGCCAAGTCAGGAAACTGGAGGTAGGGATAGTAGTTGGTTACGGGAGTGAGGAGCTCATGGATTGTATTGGCGTCGCCCACGAGCTCAAGAAAGTGCCGGCCGAACGTACCCACGTAAGCTGCCTGTACAGACGTATTCGGTGTCAATTGGTATTGCAACGTCAGGTTCGTACTTTGCACATAGGCGGTTTTTAAGTTTTCGTCGATTCCCGCTAGCGACACTGCGCTTCCGGGGACGGCGGCTGGGGTCAGGGGAAGGTTGGCATAAGCGTTTTCAAGTGTAGCACTCTGGCCGTTCGTAAACGTAATCGGAGTCGCGGGACTCGGAGCGCCGTAGTCCAAACTGAATGCGAACGGATAAGTGGCCCCTAACGCACAGCAGTAACCCATTCCCTCCAAGCCGTTATAAGAAATGGCATAACCGGCACGAATAACAAGGTTGTTGGTGGCGTGGTAGGCGAAGCCGATCCGGGGCGCGAAGTTAGCTTTTTGCACGTTCAACAACCCTCGGTTCGACACATACTCCAGCTTCACTCCATCCTGTTGAAGGAGTGAAGTGAAGGAGGAAGAAAGGGTGTTGTTAGGATCACTCTGATCCGATCTCGAATTCGGGATCAGGTACGCAGCATTCGAGAATGGCGTTCCGGGAACGAAATTGGATTGGGCATTATACTTTTCGTAGATTGCCGGGAAGTATTCCCAACGAACGCCGTAGTTCACTGTCAGCTTGCGATTCACCTTCCAATCGTCTTGAGCAAAGACGGCCAGGTTCTTGCGCAACGCGATCGTCTCATCAAGAGCCGAGATCCAAACGTAATCCGGTCCTCCGTTATAGTTTATTCCGCCGGGGACGGTGGCAGTGGTGGGTGTGAGGAGGAACTGAACAGCCCCGCTGTTATTCACGTCCAGGCCCGGAATGGAGGTAAAGGTGCCACTGAAACTGTCATAACCGCGCGGGCTGGCAGGCTGATACGTGGCGAAGCGCAGGAAAAGGCCCTCGAACCCTGCCTTGACGGTGTGTGCATTGTGGACTTTAGTTATGCTGTCAGCCACCTCCGAGGTGTCATCCCATTCCTCAATTGGTGTGTACGTGCTCTGACCAAACGGTGTGAGCCCGCCTAACGAGAATTGTGGGAGGCCACCGTTCCGAGAACCTTGCTCAATGCCTTCGATGCCGTATTGCTCGGGAATGCCCGTTTGGTTTTCTTGGACTGGAGCGTAGAGCGTGTGCACCCTGGCAAAACTGTAGCGAAAAGAGTTGATCATGGTCGGAGTGAAAGAGTGCGTCTCACTCAGGGCAGCGTTGCGGGTTCCCACTGTTTGGTCCCCCATATTGAAGCTACCGCCATCAGCAAGTCCGGGGAGCGGGCCGGGGACAAAACGTGGGTTCCGCGTGTAGCTCGCCCGGACAAACATCTGATCGTGATCACTGAAATTCTGGTCCACCCTCACGTCGAAACTATCGGTGGTCAAGCTTTGGATGGGGAGGCGCGCATAGTTGTTGTAGAGGCCCGGCAAAGTGGGCGACGGAAAAAGATTGACCAAGTTCACGGCGTTCTGATCGATGCGATTAGCAGGGATGATATTTCCCGGGAACGCATCGCGCACGAAGCCCGAGCTGGTCGCCGTACGACCCGTAACGGGGTCGGCCACACCGGCGGTCACGGGCCGGGTTGTGGCGGGATCAAAAATGGTGCCCCAGGGGAAGGTGCGGCCCAAGTCATCGGTCACGGTGCCCGTCGACTCACCAAAGAGGTCGGAGAAGTTCGTAAAACCCGAGTCGCGCATGAGCGCGGTGGGCACAGTAGATTCATAGATCAGAGCCTGACGAACCCGCGTGCCCTGGTAGTCTCCAAACACGAACGTCTTGTTTTTCTTGATCGGTCCCCCGGCCGTGAAGCCGAACTGGTTCTGGCGGAACTCCCCGTTCTGAAGACCAGCGACGTTGGTAAAGAAGTCCGCTGCGTCAAGCTTGTCGTTGCGGAGAAACTCCCATACGTCGCCGTGAAACTGGTTAGTACCACTTTTCACAGTGGCATTCAGCGCCGCACCGCCCGCGCGTCCAAACTCCGCATTGTAATTGGCGGTTTCCACCGTGAACTCGGCGATGGCGTCCACGGGCGGTAAGGCGACATAATACGTGCCATTCAAGTAATCCTGAGAATCATTGTTGTTGTCGATTCCATCCAGAAGATAGTTGTTGGACTCCGACCTGACGCCGTTGGCGGAGAACCCACCGCTAGCTCCGAATCCCCGGGAATCCTGCTGCATCACTGTAACACCGGCGGAAAGCTGGGCCAGGAAAGTATAGTTGCGCCCGTTCAGCGGTAAATCGTTGACGTCTCGGCCGCCGATGACCTGACCGACCGAAGGATCCTGAGTCTGGAGTAGAGGCGGCGCGGCAGTGACTTCGACACTCTGGGTCAGGGATCCAGGCCGAAGTGTAAAGTCGACGACAACCTGCTGCTGAACGTTTACCGTGATATGAGGTCGAATCTCCCTCTCAAAGCCTTGGAACTCCGCTGCCACGGTGTAAGTCCCGATTTTAATGGGGGTAAACATGTACGTACCACGGGTTCCGCTCAAAGTGGCCAGCGTGAGAGCGGTACCCTCATTTGTCAAGGTGACTTTCACATTCGGAATCACGGCCCCCGATTGGTCTGTTACCGTGCCCAGTATGGCTCCGTTTTCTAGTTGACCATAAAGTACTGGACAACTTAGAAGGACAAGAAACACTGGGAGAAAAAGCAGCTTCAAGTGCTTGTGAGGTCTTGCACTCGTCTTCATAGAAACCTCCTCCCTCTCGTTTGGCATTTCGTCGATGTGTAGGTGTTGGCTAAGGCCGCCAACTTTTGGATCCATTGCTGTTGGGTCACACCTTGAATCTCGGTCCGGCCGCCCACGATACGCCAGCCAGAGCTGACCATCGTGAGGTCGGCCGGAAATCCCCACGGGCAACCCCGCCCATTGATCAAATCCCCTGAGAATCCCTCCTCCTGGGCTCGACCCTTGAGGCGTTGCAAGTTGGTAACGTACTACCCTGGATCCCGACGCAGCCGAACAAAAGGCAGTGGAAGGCGCCGAAAAACACCTTCGTCTTTACCCGTTGCGCCAAACGAGTGGGCTAAACGTTTGCCGCAAACGATTGCACTTCCCGGTGAGCGAAGTACAGCACACCTCAAGCCGCCTGTCAAGTGCACAAAACCCGCAAAATCTCCGCACGAATTTTCACCCGATTTCCACACTGGCAATCCCTCCCGGGCTCGCAATTGGCATGGAGAGCAGATTCATGATTACCTCCGCTTTGCCGACCCAGTACACGGTTGGAGAGACACGGATTCTCGAGTTCTTCGAGGCCCAGCTCAACTGCGGTCCTAGGAAAACAGTAGTCGGGGTGTTGCCGGCGGGCGCGCGGCGATTCTCCGGCCCACCGGCGTTACGCCAGCCAGTTTCATCAGCGTGGCGCACCAGTGCCCGACGGTATATACGCAAGAACATCTTGACACCTGCTATGCCCGGGTTTATTTATAGCGAGGATTGTATTGAACGCTCAACGCTGGGATAACGGTTGGATGGTGAGACCGGCAACCATTTCGGACATTGCCAAGGCACTGGGGATTCTCAACAGTTAGGGCTGCGTTTCACATTTGAGAAACTTTGAAGGCATAAGGCTTCTCGTGCGGCCCAACTGCCACTCTCTGAAGAGGTCCAAACGAGTCGCCCGTGATTTTGCAGGCCACCGACTGTGAGACTATGGCCCACTTCCCACTGTGGACCTTTGCCAAGGAAGGAGGAATCCATCGACAAGACAATCAGTAAGGTAAAGACTTGGCTCGTAGAAGGTTCAAAATACAATTGGACACTCTTGAAAATCGAAACCGAAGATGGTCTTCATGGTTGGGGAGAGGCGACTAATTGGCCGGGCTCGCCTCTGGTTGAAGCGGCGTGCCAACACGTGGGGGATTTCATTCTCGGGTTCGATGCCCGGAGGATCGACTTCATCTGGACCAAAATTTATCGCGACATGAACTGGCTCGGGCACGCTGGGCCATTGCTCTCTGCGATCAGCGCTGTTGATATCGCGCTCTGGGACCTCAAAGGGAAAGCGCTCGGAGTTCCTGTGTACGAGCTCCTTGGAGGAGCTTATAGAAAGACGATTGAACTTTACGCCAATTACTGGTTCGTGGGGGGTGGTCACGACCCAGAAGATTACGCTCGACAAGCTCGAGAGACGGTGGCACAGGGCTTCATGGGTTTGAAGCTTGATCCCTTCGCGCATGTCCACTATCGGTATGGTGAGAATTTAAGCGAGAATCTTGGCCTTACCGAAGAGCAAAAGGAACGCGCCGTCGATATCGTGAAGGCTGTTGCAGCGGCTGTCGGCAGCAGCGTGCCGATTGCCATTGAGACGCATGCGTTTCTCAATGCGCCGACCGCGATTGAAATGCCGCACCGACTCTCCAAACTCGATTTTAGTTGCATGTGGTATGAGGAGCCCGCTCCGCCGGAGTTTCCAGAGTCCATTGCCGATATTCGGGCCAAGATTCCTTTGCCCGTGTGTGTCGGCGAGCGATTGCACAGCCGTTTTATGGCTCACCGAATCCTCGAGCTGCATGCCGCCGACGTCCTTATGCCCGACATAACAAGGTGCGGAGGCATCAGTGAGCTGCGTAAAATCGCCAATCTTGCCGAAACATACAATGTCCCCGTTGCTCCCCACAATCCCAATGGTCCTATTTCCACAATTGCCTCGGCCCACGTCATGGCTACCGTGCCCAACTTTTATCGTCAAGAATTCATGGCCAAGGACGTGGCGTGGCGAGACGCGTGTTTGTCTCATCCCTTGCCCATTGAGAAAGGATGTTTTCTCTTGCCGGACCGTCCCGGATTGGGCTTTGATGTCAACGAGCTCGAGGTTGAGCGCCACCCGGGTCTCCGTAAACCAACGAAAGACCGGATCTTCTACATCTGAATGGGGTTGGTGAGTGAACTTTGAGGGCGCTATGGAAAGACGATGACGACCTGTTCACGCTGGCCCGGCGGGAACTTTTCAGTGCTGAGCTGGGCGGCGTCATGGACACGATGAAGATGCTTCACCAGTTCTGGCCCCCCAACATACAATTGTGGCCTTCCGCTCAGCCGCCCGCCTCGTGGATTCCTATGGCGCAACGTACCTGCCAACTTCTCGCGCCGCCGCATGCAGCCGCGCACAGTCATCGGCGTGAGACAGTGTTCTTTTCCTCAACATATTGACTGAAGCCCTCGAACTCGCAAACGTAGCGCACATAGCCCCTATTGGTTTTGAGGGCCTTCGCTTCCACCTCGATACCCGTCACATGGTTGAGCGGATTGCTTGCCAAGTCCCAAACATCTGAGAGCGTTCGGTTTTTGTTCAGGAGGCTCGTCATCCAGAATCTCGCAGAGTCGCACTCAGTCCCTCCAGCGCAAAAGTCGAAGCTGTCTTTGGGCATTCCGTATTCTTGCGCAACTCCGGTGACTGTTTCTTCAAAGGCTTCCCTGAGATCGGAGCCATCGTCGCCGACATCTATCGTTTTCCCTACGCCCACCACCTTTAATAGTCCGTTTTCTGGCGAGATTATCAGGATGTAGCTGGCAAAGGCAGGATGGGATTTTGGGGCAGTATTCAGCCAGAGCACGTCATCCCGCGAAGGGTCGGTATGAATGGCATCCTTGCCCACCAGTTCAACTATTTGGGCACGGGTCATACCCTTCTCAAAGCCGAATGGCCCACCATAGACGACAGTTCTTGGAGGGCTCGTGTCAAGTACGGGCCTGCCATCCGAGGTCACTCTATAGCTGTTATCCCCCGCTAACATCGTCGCGGACATTACTACACTGAATAACGCAATCACAAAGCATTTCATGGCAGCTCCTTGAGTGGTTCCCAAGTTCAAATACCTTCCGAAAACTTGGGTCAACAAGTGGCTGGGTCAGGAGAAGTGAGGTCGTGAGGTTAAGACGTTGCGAAGCAAAACCGCGCCCGCCGGCGCGTCGATACCGCCACCTATCATCACATCCACGCTCGTGCCCGCCCTACTTCGTTCACGCACGAGCCCGCTTTTCGCACGTACAATGGCACGACGGGTGCGTCGCCGCAAGGGTACTTTCGTAACCCTTCTGCGGATCGGGTGGTGTCGTCGCAGGCACGCCATGTGATAAGTCCACCCGCGGAGTCACGCACGTCGTCCTGGCGATGACTGCTCCGAATGGCGCTGACCGCGTCTCCGCGCCGGTGAGAAAGCACATCAGTCGTGCCGCTTTGACCGACATCAGTCGGCGTCGATCCCGAACGGCGAGCACACGAGGGCGCGGCAACATCCCTCGCCGGGGAGGTGGAACGCGGCACCTTACCTCGCAACGGCGACCTCCGAACTGCCCTGTATTTAGCAGGGGGGTAAAGCGCCGGAAAGGTCGACCGAGAGGGGTGGCGCACCTGGCGAACCGATATGAACACTTGAAGGACAAGAGCTGCTTTGTTGATTCATACATCCGGTCTCTTGCGTGCCCCGCCTGTCTTGCCGTAATCCCAGCAACATGCGGTAAGCCCCTGACTGTGAATCAATCGGGTAACTCGCGCCAGTGGAAAGAGCAACACAGTAGGCGAAGGCTAGGTTTTCTGGATGCCATCAGCGCCGAAGATGTCTTCGAGCAGTCGGGCCTCGGGAGAGTGTGCTGCCTGCTTATTGAGGTCCAAACACACCGCCCGGGCTAACGCGCAGCACACCCAGGCGCTCGTACCATCGGGAAGGTCAAATACATGTGATGATCCGGGGAAAACGTGTGGCAGGTCTGGCAGCAGGGCGTTTTGAGATCTCCAAATGCCGCGCATGTTTTGATCTGGGTGTCAGGCAACCAATTCTGAATTTGGGCGACGACAGACCTTGCATGTTCGACTTCTTCGGCGGACACGCCACGCTGTCCCCAGGACCAAGACAGTTCCATGCCCATCAGGGTGCGCTCGATGACTTCATCCTTCGTCATCTCGACTTCGGCGCTACGACTATCGCCAGGCACTGATGGTCGAGACACCCGCATCTTCTTCATCATGGTTTTGAGAACTTGGCCCAAATTCATTTCAAGCCCCCCACCTCTCCCAGGAAGAGGTCAATCACCCGTATCTGTGACCCGCAATATATATCGGCAGGACGAGGGACTGCATCATTCAATCACGGTTGAGTTCAGCCAGCGCGCGCCGCACGAATCGAATTGTCGGTTCCCGACTGGTTTCTTAAACGGCTATTAGGTCGAGGGGACCAACTGCGGAGCAAAGCACGTGCATGCGCTCGGCTGGCCCGTGGTGTTCCCCTACGGTGCGGGCTTTTGAATTAGTCTCACGAATCCAATACTACCTGCCGATACCTGATGAGAGGGATGACACGATGCGAACAAAAACAAGGGAAGGCGTAGCCCGTGCCCATCGTTCTCCGATCCAGGCTCCCGTCCTGTATCGCATATCGCCCACCGCAAGCTGGCGGATGGTAACGACTGAGAACGTGAGCCGTTCTGGAATCTTGTTTCGATCTCGGCGTAAGCTGAAACCCGGCACGACCCTGGACCTTCGGCTTGAGTTTCCACTGATCGGTAAGAACGGTCCGCTTCTTGCCAAAATTGTCTGCAAAGGCGAGGTGGTCCGTGCTGAGAGGACCAGCCCAGGAGTTTCCCCGGCAATTGCTGTCGCAATACGAAGTCTTCAGATCACCCGAGCGGACAATGAAAGGACGGCGCTGGCCGACCACACCCGCCCGTCCATCCCTTCGCAGGAGCGTGGACTCGATGACCTAAAGTGAGAAACCAGATTCTCGTCTCTTGTGCGGTGTGCTGCGGCGGATGGGCGGAGAGGTTTTGAGTAGCAGCAGGTGGGGATGGGCGGCCATTGGCAGGTGTGGCCGCCCTTGTTTATCTTCTTGTTAACCGGATGCCCGTACAAAGTTCCGGCGCGTCGTCGCGGAGTTTTCGCAAGTCGAGTCGAAGCGCCGGGCGCCTGATATATTGTAACGCTCCGTGAAAGCGGGTACGAGTGCGGGCGGTGTCCCGGATAGCTCGAACCGCCTGGTCTCCTGTCCCAGTGGTTCGTGACATAAGTCGGGGTGATTCGAAGGTGTGTCGCCAGCCCTCCCTTACTAACGTGCTGACGACATTCTTAAGCCCCAAAGGGGCGGCCTAACAAAGCCCAGGCCAACGGCCTGGGTGAGGAATCCATGCCGCGCAATTGGCCAGCCCTGAAAGGGCGTGACGTGCCGCTCGAGGCGGCGGAGGCCAGGCCCGCGAGCGAGCGCGGTTCTTTGACCGGAATGATTTCAGCGGTCATGGCTGTACCTTCCGGGAAAGCCACCAGCGCCGTCCCGCTACGACAGACCAGATGGCCTCGACGATGCCAAAGGGCCACGCGCCCTGCAGGAATCCATAAACGGACCCGAGCGCGCAGGAGACGGCAAAGGCGAGGATGAACCACGGACTGCGTTTCTCCAGGGCATAGCAGACCAGCATTGCGGTAACGGCGAACAGGCCGAAGGCGGTGAGTCGATTCACACGTGAAGTTTCCTTTCCCATACGTATGATAACGTCCTTTATCATACGCTCTGGCAACACGCCAGGAAAAGGTTTTGGCGTTTCACAAAGCCCAAAATAGAGGGCGTGAAATACGGCTACGCACGGACATCAAAACCTCTGCCTGGCGACATGCGCGTATTCTTGGATGACTCTTGGCCGGGGCAAGCGGACCCGAAGCTTTGTAACGAAATCCCAATTGGCCTATTTGGCGACACCATTAGTCACGTGGACCGGCAGATACGCGTGCGCATAAATGAGGAGGATGAGACCGATGGCCGCTGCGCTGATGACCGCCGCATATGTGATTTCAAGAAATCCACCCTTGGTTGGATAAGAGAGTTCGTCGTTTGTGTACAGTTGTTTGTTGGCCTGGGGCGTGTCTTTGCTGCGCTCATGGGGGGTATAGAAACCCATATCGATCTCGCACCGCACCAAGAGATAGCGCACTTCAGCTCTGACACCCCGAATTTCGGAGTTGTAGTGCAGACCGAAGGCGAGGAACACAACCACCACGATCATAAGAACCCATGCGGGTCCGTGCGTCAATGTCACCTTTGGGATCGCGGCGGCCCCTGCCCCGAAGACACCGAGAATGACAAGCAAGAATCTGTTCAGCCGGTCTTCGATGGACGCCAATTCAGTACTATGTTTCTTATATGCCTCCACAAGAAAGTCCTTGTAGCAGTTGTTGCCAGGCGGTGATGGGGTCATTTCCCCCAGCTTAATGAGTTCAGCATATTTTGCATGACGCTTAGCGCGGTTCATCTTCGTTCCTTTCATGTCAATGCCTGAACGTGTCGATCAAAACCCTATCCTCTCGACTTCGCCCGCGCTGATGTCATCGTTGCGCCGGTCGTAAAGGCCCGTGGTTTTCGCGTTCGAGTGCCCGGCCATGCGCTGCGCGACCTCGATGCGCCCCGCGTGTTCGGGTTTCACTCCGACCTGTATCGACCGAGCGGCATTGGTGAGGAGGTCCATCCAGGTTTCAGCACCTGTCCTCACGCACCGGCGCGGCGCGGGGCGAACTCCGAGGGTTCCACTGACTGCCAGAAGAGTAGTCCTGCGAATGACGCTTGTCAATGGGCGGGTTGTCATCACGTTAAACGCAGCGTCCGACCAGGTGGGATCGGATCGCACGGGACGATGGTCATCTGAAGAGTTTCTCGGCGAGCCGGTAGAGGCCGTACAGAGTGCTGCCAAAGACCAGGGCACGAAACGCGAGGCGCTTCTCGATCTCAGTGGCTTCGCTGAAGTCGCGTTCAAATTCCTTGAGCTTTCGGAGTAGGTCCCGGCGCCGCATCGAAGACACCTTGGAGTAAGTTCTGTCTTATGATCTTCGATGGCGGAGGACAAGAATACTGTCTCTAACCGGCATGAACCCATTATGAAGTTATTGTTACCAAATGATTCCAAGGACGGCGTTTTAGGGGACGCACGTCCATTCGTCTACAGAGCCATTAACTTGCCCAATTCGTCGAGGAATCGGTACCACTATAGAGGCAATGCTGAAGGCTCGACGCTGCGACTCACACTGGGGTGCTTGCTCTCCAGCAGCCTCGGGCTACGGCTCCGTCGAGTTGGTAGCGGCAAGCGTTTGACCTTCGCCGATGGGGAAGCGCGTCTCTCCGAATCGATGTCCGCCGTGCCAAAACGCGAATTAAGTTCCTAGCAAGCTTTTCCGATATATAAAACAGCTCCGACGTTCCGTAGGGGGCGGTCACCGCGACGGGCGATCACCCCCTCCTCCTTCAAAACCAGCTTACCCGGGTGTCGCCCGCATGGGCAGCAGTCCCGCCGCCATCAACCCGACAGCCGACTGTCAAGAAAGCCAGGCGGGGAACGCCGCCCAAGAGACGCATCGCGGAGAATGAGTTGGCCGAGTTGTTGCGGTGGCTGCGCTTTCCCGCCTCTGCCCGTGCTCGGGGCTGCGGCGATGCCGGGGGCCACGCGAGCGAAGCGTAGAGCATTTCCGCAGACACTACAGGTCAATGAACGCCAATCGAGAGCAGTCAGGGGCGGCCTAGGCTGGCGCTGTCTCCAGGATCTCGAGCCCTGCAACCGACCACTGGTCCGTCCGAGCACGCTGGGTCCAAACCACGCGGGCCGGGATGGCGTGCCGGGGAACCCCAATGGGAATGATTCCAACCGTGTCCCCAGGGAGCAGCGCGAGAGGGGTGCGCACCCTCACGCCCCGGATGGAAACGTCAACCGTGGAGGCCTCGCGCTCGATACTGAAGTCATCCGAAACCACTACGAGCCTGATTGGAACTGTCGCCGGTATCCGCTGCGACCGGCAGAAATCAGTGGCAGAGGCGCTTCGCATGGATGGCTCCTGGTACTTACGTTGCTCCTTGAATATGGAGCGAGACTAAGGCAACAACCATCGCCAGTCAAGTATCAAACCACACTTTGGCGAATGGGTAACCGCCCGCGAAGTGCGAAGCATCTCAGTCTGCGGCCTGCACTTCGGACTTTGCGTCCTCTCGTCGTCGATCTGGTACACCAGTTGGCAGTTCTTTTCCAGATTCACGCACCTCTTCATTCGCTGACCTTTCTGCCGCCGGTCCTTTGTTTTCTCTAAGATTCTCGCTTTGTTCCGGCGATGTTGTTGTTTCGAGCGCGTTTTCCACTTTCGGACTTTCTGTCGCGCCGTTCGTAGCGCTGACCTTCAGGTCAGCACCTGCCGAACTGAAGTTCGGCGCTACCTTGGCACCGTCGAGCCCCACGAGCTTACTCAGCTCCTCGGCTCCCCGGTCATTCGACACATTGTCGGGAGGGCTGGCCGCCGGTTCCGTAGGGGCGGTTCGCGAACCGCCTCTACACTCGCGGGCGTGTTCTTTGCGCATGGTCAGCAGGATTTTCACCTTCCGGTCGATCGAGCGGTCGAGCGCCGCTTCCTGCCGCAGCAGCATCTCCCAAGTCTCCCCCGCCGGAGCCAGGCACGCGTCGCGCTCAATCGCGTCCTTCTCCTCCTGCGCCGCAACCTCCTCCGCGAACGCCGCTTTCAAAGCCGCGACCTCCTCCCCCAGCAAGCGCAGCAGTTCCCGCCAAAGCACGTCCACATTCGCCTCGCCGCCCATTTCGTTCACGATCTCGTTTAACCTTTCCTTGTCCTTCCTTGCCAGGCAGTAGGCCCGATTGCTGAACATCAACATCAGTTGGCCAATCCGTGCCGGCCGCGGGCCCAGGGCGGGCGGCAGGTACTTCTGAATTACGAACTCCTGCCCGATCACCCCCCGCCTGAGCTGCTCGTGGATCGCCCCGAGGCGCGAAAGCTGCTGGCGCAGGCGCGCGCACGGCTCGCTGGGCACGGCGAGTTTGAGGTCGGTGGCCAGTGAACTCGAGGCATCGAAGGTGGCGGCGGCAATCTGGTCGCGGCGCGTGCGCTCACGCTCCTCGACCTCCTGGAGAGCGCGCCGCATCAGGCCCGTCTCCATGCGCTCGATCCGGTTGCGACGCCAGTAGAGCTTCGCGAGGTCTTCGGTCTGCCGGTCCCAGACCGCGTCGCCCGGGCCGTAAGCGGTCGCAAGTTCGCGCTTCAGGCCGGCGAACCGCTCCGGATCTTCAGCCAGCGCCCGCATCACGGCGGCCTCGTTTTCGGGCGCGGCATCACAGCCGTGCTTCAGAGCGTTCAGCTTCGTGCGCTCTTTTCCGGCCTCACTGCGAGGCCCGGTCGAGCGCTCGGAATTGTGCCGGGCGGCGTCGACACGCCGGGGCGTCAGACAAGTAGCTTTGCGTAAGGACATAGTATTCTCCATGATCAGTAAAGTTCGGGGGCAGGGGCGGCAGGCAAACCGTCCCCACAAAGGGTAAGACAGACGTCCACAGCCCTTACACGTTAGCAGAACCAGGGCTAGGTTGTAAAGCCCAGAATGATACGCTAGTCAGCGACGGGATGACACAGCCCTCTCCCTTGGGGAGAGGGTGGACCGCTGCCGGCGTTTTCATCAGCCGGAGCGGGCCGGGTGAGGGGTCGCTTGCTT
>JBEKLY010000017.1:0-45115 GCA_050010015.1 Terriglobia bacterium | reverse complement strand
TTGGTAAGGGGGCCAAACGTGGGATCTTGAACGATCGGGATCCAAAGCTGCCCGCCTCGCCCGTCGAGCGAGAATCGAAAACTGGCTGGCATCACGCCAACCACCGTGAAAGACCGCTTGTCCAGGTCGATGGCCTTTCCGATCAGGTCCGGGTCCGCGCCGAAACGGCTGCGCCACAAGCCCTCGCTCAGCACCGCCACCGGCGCGACGCCCTGGTCGTCGTCTGCGGGCAAGAATGCGCGGCCCATCATGGGCGGTACGCCCAGAATCGAGAAGAAGTCCGCCGTCACGTCGCCAACCTTCACCACCATGGGTTCGCCGCGCCCGGTCAAGTTAAGTTCGTGCCCCTGAACCCCGGCCAATCCACTGAAGACGTGATTCTGCCTCTGCCATTCCTGGAACTCAGGGTAGGAGCAGCCCTCCCCCCCGATCCCCGTCCGATCGTTGGCCTCGAACGAACACCCTGACCAGTTGGCCGGGATGTCGAAAGGGCAGCGGCTTCAAGAGCACAGCGTACACCGCGCTGAAGATGGCCGTGTTGGCGCCAATGCCCAGAGCCAGCGTGAGAGTCGCCACCAGCGTGAATCCGGGACTCCGGCGAAGCTGGCGAAGGCCGCAGCGAACGTCGTGCCACA
The DNA here is from genome assembly GCA_050010015.1 of Terriglobia bacterium. Classification (GTDB taxonomy): domain Bacteria; phylum Acidobacteriota; class Terriglobia; order UBA7540; family UBA7540; genus CAVROP01. The sequence goes on along the minus strand of JBEKLY010000017.1, from coordinate 44,480 downwards.
GTTGCTCGAGCCAAACCAAACTCCACACCTCCCAGGTTTCTTCCTCGACCTGGGTTACGTTGCCAAACTTGCGCAGGGCCGCATAACGCGCATCCTCGGGCGACATGCCGCGCTCGATGTTGTCCTGAGTCTCCCGCGCGATGAAGTCGCGGATGTCCTGGTCGAGGTCGTCCATCATGCGCTTGCGGCGGCGAAACGACCGATCCCAAAGGCCCATAATTCGCCCTCCTGCCCGGCGGGCATGAGAATCCGCGCGATAGCTCCCACCCCTTGCAGCAGTTCAATGCGTTCGCGTTGCTCTTTAGTAGACATACTAGGTGAACGTACCGCGCTTCAGGTAGAATGTCAAGGTGAAAGTGATCCCTCAGCCCTAAAAGGGCGGCCCAGCAAAGCCCAGGCCAACGGCCCACAAGCGCTAACTCAAGCCTCCCGCTGCCCGCGAGAGTCGTCTGGTGCTCGCAGGCCCATGGGGCCGAAAGATTGTGGCCCACGGCGCAGCCGTGGGTGAGGCCTGCTCTTTTGATGGATCTTCGAGCCCCGCAAGGGGCGAAAGACGTTTCCATTTCTATCGCCCCTCCCGGGGCTTGCTTCTTAATCTGCTTGCTAATCCCATGGCTGTGAACGTGCGAAAAAATCGCTAGGCCCTGTCATTCCGAGCGGAGCGAGGAATCTGCAGTTGTTTGTTTTCAAGGAGGTAAAATGCAGATGCTTCGCTTCGCTCAGCATGACAGACGATTTTTTCACACCTTCTGTCGCCATGGGCCACATTCTACCGCCCGTCGGCTGACGGGCTCTCGTGGTCTTCTAAGCCCTAAGCTAGCGCTTATGGGCCAACGGCCCGGATGGAAGCCGTAAGAGGATGTCTCATTTCCGGCCTCAAGCCCTGAAAGGGCGTGCTAGCTCCGCATTCCGTAGGTCGCCCCTTCAGGGCTCGCCCCGGAAATCCTTCTCCTTTCCCCGGCCGCTGGCCTGTGCTTTGCTGGGCCGCCCCTTCGGGGCTGGGATTTGCAGGCCAAGACCAAGCTTCGAGTTTAAGACGCCGGGCAACACACATTTCGGACACTACCCAGAATTGTGGTGACTTTCGCCAGATATTGAACTAGCATAAGGCGTTTGTAAGAGTGCTCTGGGCGAATACAGTCCGCAAGGCAGTGCCTGGTCGTTGCCAATAGCCACTTATTCTGGATTCGAGGTCTCTGCTCGAGCGGGTGGAAGGAGGGTTGTCGTGGCGCGGAAGAAAAGCTATCCGGCTGATTGGGAATCCCTGCTCGCTGAGGTATCCTACGGCAAGTCCGTCACAGAAATCGAAAGAAAACGCCACATCTTCAGGCAGGGAGACGCTGCCGATGCCGTGTTTTTCCTCCGCCGCGGCAAGGTGAAGCTGGCGGTGACCTCCAAACAAGGCAAAGAAGCCATTGTGGCTATTCTAGACCCTGGTGATTTCTTCGGTGAGGGTTGTCTCGCAGGCCAGCCTTTGCGCATGGCGACGGCCACCGCGATGACGGATTGTACGCTGGTCAGGATCGAAAGGCCCGCCATGGCACGCATGCTCCACGAACAGCACCACATCTCAGAGTTATTCGTCACCCATCTGCTTTCACGTAACATCCGCTATGAAGAGGATCTTGTTGACCAGCTTTTCAACTCCAGCGAGAAACGGCTGGCTCGAATTCTCCTGCTGCTTTCGCATTTTGGCAAAGAAGGCCGTGCGGAGATAGTGGTCCCCAGAATCAATCAGGAGAGTCTGGCGCAGATGGTCGGCACCACCCGGTCGCGCGTCAGTCATTTCATGAACAAGTTCAAAAAGCTTGGCTTCATCGACTACAACGGCGGGCTCACCGTCAACAGCGGCCTCCTGAGCGTTATCTTGCACGACTAGCCTCCTGCCCCAGGAGCCTATAGTACATATCAACCCTTCAGCGAAGGGGCGTATTTGATTCTTGGTTGGGAGTGCTTCGAGCCCCAAAGGGGCGAGCTAACAAAGCCCAGGCCAACGGCCCATAGGCGCTAATATACGGCTTGACCGAGCGGCCCCGAATGGGGCCAACCGTGAATAGCCGCAGGTTTCAACCTGCGGATGACGGGAGCGTTCCCAAGTCCGGCCAACCCCAATGGGGTTGAGACGGGTCGGCCCCTCCAGGGCCGGAATGTTGATGAATGCTGCCGTTTCCGTAGGTTTCACCTACGGCTACTCACGGTGTCCCGCTTCGCGGGACACAACCCACAGCGCCGGATTGGCTGAAGGGGGCTCTTAAATTAACGCATATGGGCCGCTGGCCTGGGCTTTGTTACACCGCCCCTTCGGGGCTTGCGCAAAACCCTGACTTGTGGCGAGGGGAACCAGTTCCGGCAAAATCCCCAAATGTGAGCAAAATTGAACAGTTTGACCCCACATCTGGAGGTGGTATATTGTATCGCGCTCAAGGCTGGCCTCGCTGCGGTACGAAAGAGCCGTCATAGAACTACGTAGAGTATGCGGGATGGGCGGCCACCCCAGTATACGCAGAGTCAGGTTTGCGGCGAGAGCCGGACTGAATTTGTCGGAGGTAGATGTGTCTCAGTTGAATGAATCTCAAGAGCCCGCCGATCCCGCGCCCACAGAGGGCGCAAGCGCGCCGCCACACTTTGCCCCTCTCGGCTCGGTACTGAACGTTCTCCTGGTCTGGCCGCGGTTCCCGTCCTCTTTCTGGAGCTTCGACGGGATCCTCGACCTCGTTCCCATCAAGACCGACCAGCCGCCGCTGGGCTTACTCACGGTAGGGGCGCTCTGTCCGAAGACCTGGACCCTCAGGCTGATCGACCGAAGCTTCGAGGAGTTGCAGGACACCGACATCCTCTGGGCCGATCTCGTCATGGTCAGCGGAATGCGCGTCCAGAAGGATGACATTCGCGAAACTCTTGCGAGGGCCCGCGCTCTGGGCCGGCGGACAATAGTCGGCGGCCCCTTGGCGAGCAGCGAACCCGAACTCCTTGGCCGGCTTGCCGACCACGTCGTGGTGGGCGAGCCTGATGAGGTTTTTCCCGAGATTGCAGCCGATCTTGAGCGCGGCACGGCCAAACGGCTCTACGTGATCGAAGACAAACCCGATGTCAGCAAGACGCCCCTCCCACGCTTTGACCTGCTCAAACTCGAAAAATATGCCTCCATGGCGGTACAGTTCTCCCGGGGCTGTCCGTTCCAGTGCGAATTCTGCGACATCATCACGATTTACGGCAGGAAGCCGCGGGCCAAGCACCCAAGCCAGATGCTGGCGGAACTCGAGGCATTATTTAAACTCGGATGGCGCGAGCAAGTCTTCATTGTCGACGATAACTTCATCGGCAACCACAAACTGGCGCTCGGTCTGGCCCAGGCGCTCGGGGAGTGGCAGCAATCTCATGGCTATCCATTTTTGTTTTACACCGAGGCCTCAATCGATCTCGCGCAAAAGCCCAAGTTGATCGAGGCCATGGTGAAGGCGAACTTTTTCTACGTCTTTATCGGGATCGAGAGCCCTTCCCCCGATTCCTTGACGGAAGCCAAGAAATTTCAAAACCTCCGGCAGGATCCTCTCGAGAGCGTTCGCTTTATCCAGAACCAGGGTCTTTGGGTGACTGCCGGTTTCATCATTGGTTTCGATTCGGACACCAAAAGCGTATTTGAATTGCAAAGGGACTTCATCGAGCGCGCCGCCATCCCTTGGGCGATGGTCGGGTTTTTGCAAGCTCCGCCCACGACGCCGCTCTTTGAGCGGATGCTGAAAGAAGACCGATTACTCATGGAGAGCACCGCCACCAGCAACTTTGATCCACCCAACTTTCGGACGTTGATCCCGCTGCCGGTTCTGCTGAAGGGGTTTCGAGGGTTACTGCTGTCCCTCTATGATGCCCCGGCATTTTACGATCGCTGTTATCGTTCGCTTCTGCATTGGAAGACCCGCCTGCCGCAACAGGCACCGGATATCCCACTCTGGCCCAAGCTGGGGATCCTGGTTCGCTCAATACTCCGCCAGGGTTTTCTCTCCTCCTATCGGAAAGCCTATTGGAAGTTTCTGCTGCGAATTCATGCCCACTGGCTCTTCGAGCCCGCGAAGCTCAGCATGGGGTTTGCGATGCTGCTCTCGGGACACCATTTCATACGCTATGCAAAGACAGTGGCGGCACAACTTGAACGTGAGCTCGCGAGACTGGGGATTGAAAAAGAAACGGCAGAATTTGGCGTCGAGGCAGCGCCGGCGGAGATTGAGACCTGAACATAGGCTAACTGTGTGCCTCGATAATTCGCGATAAAAGTCGAGACGTCTGCACCACGCGTCAGCAGTCCCGTCAGGGGCGCCATAGAGTAGCCCAGGGCATTAAAGTCTGTGAGAGAAGCAAATGGATCTGTCATTCCGAGGAGCCGCAGGCGACGAGGAATCTCGCACGGCTTTGAAAACCGTAGGGCGGGCGTCTCGCCCGCCGTGGCACGGGCATCCTGCCCGTGCGCGGGAGCGGGACGCTTCCGCGACCGCGGGCGGGACGCCCGCGCTACATCGGTCCACCGTCGGGTGATTTTCATGGTTTCTGGGTGCCCGCCAGCGCACGGGCATGAGCGACGGCTTTGAAAACACTCAGGGCGAGATTTCTCGCGGAGTTTACCCTGAGCACCCAGAGCGAGATTCCTTCACTTTGTTCAGGACAGGCTCTTCGCGGAGTTTACCCTGAGCGGCAGAGCGAGATTCTTCGCTCCGCTCAGGATGACAAGCGAAGGGCTCAGGATGACTGCGAAGGGCTCGGAATGACAGCCTGAATGAGGTTGTCACACGAACTCTTATGCCGTGTGCCAGATGAGTGCATCTAAAAGAAATTCACAGATGAGCAATATTGCACAGCTTTCCATTACGGCTGGTGGCAGCCTGTTAATGCCGGCACGGATGGTTGAACACTCGGATTCAGGGCAAGCACCAAATTGCTGGGCGTTTCGATTTCATGATCATGTTGGATGGGGCACGCGCCCGAGGGGAGCATTTTTGCCACCTCCGGCTTGATCGGTGGGAGTAATCTCGATGAACATACTGCTTTACAATCCGGATAACGAAATCACCAACAATTTCATGCCGCATCTTTGGATGTTTCTGCTGCGCTCGCTGACACCTCCGGGCCATCAAGTCTTCCTGGTGGACGGCAACGCACAACGCTTGAGCGCCGGAGAACTGGTGAGCTACGTAAAGGAGAAAGGCATCGGGCTGGTCGGAATCGGCGCTATGACGCGCATGATTCGCAAAGCGTACCTCATGGCCGATGCATTGCGCGCAGCGGGAGTGCCGGTCGTAATGGGGGGCCCGCATGTCACGGAGGTCCCGGACGAGCCGCTGGGGCGCGACGGGGGGCCGCGCCATGCTGACGCGGTGGCTCTCGGCGAAGCCGACAACACCTGGCCGCGGATTGTGGCCGATGCGGAACGTGGGGAGTTGAAGGAGGTTTATGCTCCGGTCGATGCAGCGGGCAAGGAGGTGAAGCCTTCTCTCTCGGACTACCCTGAGATTCCATGGGATAAGATGGATTTGGACCAGTTTAACCTGGTGGGGCATTTTCCCAAGTGGGCGCGCCGGATGCTTTCACTGGCGGGCATGACGTGGCAGAGCTTCCACATGGTGCCGATCGAGTCCGGCCGTGGCTGCCCGTACGGTTGTGAGTTCTGCACGGTGACGGGTTTCTTCGGAGATTCCATCCGCTTTCGCTCGAACTCGAGCGTGGTAGACGAGCTACTGAAACTCAAGCAATTGGAAAAGCGGCAAAAGGGGAAAATCTCGGTTTTCTTCATCGACGACAACTTCGCCATCAATCCCAAGCGCACCAAGTCGCTGCTGCGTGAAATTATCGCGCGTGATGCCCAGGTACCCTGGGTGGCCCAAATCAGTATGAATCTGTTGCGGGACGAGGAACTGGTTTCGCTCATCGCCGAGAGCGGCGGCAAGTGGATCTTCATGGGGCTCGAGTCGATTGACCCGGAGAACCTGAAGAGCGTGCGCAAGGGATTCAACAAGCCGGAAGAGTACAAGGGGATTCTGGAACGCCTCGAGCGTCACCGTCTTTACGCCATCACTTCCTTCATCTTCGGCATGGACAGCGATTCCCCCGGAGTGGCGCAGCGCACTCTCGATGTCATCCGCACCTGGCCGCCGGGGCTCCCCGTGTTTGGGCTCCTGACGCCATATCCCTCGACGCCCCTTTACGACAGACTCAATGCTGCGGGCCGGCTGACCCGACCCAAGCACTGGTTGGAGTTCCAGCCCTTTACGATGGATTTCGCGCCCCTGGGGATCTCTCCGGAACAAGCGGAGGAAGAAATCAGGCAGGCATGGCATGCATCCTATAAGGCGGAAACCAACAGCGCTGCAATCGACCGGCTAGAACCGGGAGCTCTTGGGGATCGAATCATTCATTTGCTGGGCCGCCTGGCGTTCCGAGGAATTTACTTCCCGCAAATGAGGAAGAGAGAATGGGTGCGGGTACTTTTTGAAAATCGTGCTTCCATCCTTGAGGTTATTTGGGAGGCGTTAAGGTTCAGGTATCAGCCCCGGTCCAGGGAGCCACTCTCGATCGACGTGCCGGGAACCGCCGAGCCGTCCGCTTGATAGGAAGCACCGCCGGCGTCGCAATCACTCTCCGGGCGCCATCCTTTGCGATCCCGGGAGTGTTCGAGTGAGCGCCTGGCGCGTCGCCTGGAGAGTATTGATCAGCGATTGCCCAGGGAGCTTGCGGACGATCGGTTCGATGATCCATCCGAGCCCCTTCGGCACATCACGAGTCAACGAAATAGCTCTGCATTCAACATACACCCCGCCGTCACGCTGCTCGAATCGCCAATAGGAATCGAGGCGCCACAAGAACCCGTAGCCCGTATCGGGGGGCAGCCTCTTCTCGTTCGACTTTCCGGCGGCTTCCACCTCTGAAATACTGGTTGTGTAAGAGCGGCAAAACCAGCGCATGCGGCTTAACGGCGTATAGTGCACGTCGTGCTCGGTATCGAGCACGACCGTGATGATTTTCTTCTTGCGAAGTCGCAGGTAGATTTTGAAATCGTTGCCCTGATGACTCAGGAGCTTTGAGTCGGTCACCTCAGGCTTATAGATATTCTTGTGGTTATCGTAGTCCTGGACCAACGCCAGTGTTTGTTCGACCGTCGTGCCAGCGATCCATGCAGCTCCGACCCAGTCATGAATCAGACCGTCCGGCACTCGTACAGGCTCGTTGCCCACCCACAGTTGCGCCACAATCTGCCCCTTGCGAACCTGCTGCGCTCTCTCGGCGCTGGCGTCAGACCACAGAAAGGGCTCACCCCCGTCTTGCCTCGGCGTCATTTTGGCTTCGGCTTCGCGGATGTAGGCTTGAAAAGCCTCGGTAGTCTGAGGCGTCAACTTGACAGGTTCAGGACGTTGCGACATGAGATTGCCGGCCTTCCTCGGGTGCGTTCCCTTTGAGGATTATACTTGTTCGCGGGCAGTGAAGCATAATCAAAGGGCCATCGAAAGCAAACGGCTAAGGCGTTTTTGGCTGTCCAGCCGAGCTCCCAGATAGTTCTTACCAATTGAGCAATATTGACCAGACAGGCTCTGTCCAGGAGCACAGTATCTAAAATGGCTTCGTGTAGTGCTAAATCTAGGAGGTTCAACCATGAGATGGGCATCAGGAATGACCCTTCTGGTAGTGGCCGGCCTCGGGCTCTTTCTTTCGCCGCACCAGGTTCTCGCTCAGGCTTGCAAAGATGAAGAATCGATGGTGGAAGCATCCAAGCAGGCCTTGGTGGAACTCACGGAGACGGTGAAGAAGGAAAGCCTCCCGGATTTTCAACGCCTTAACCACCAGAAGAGTGTGGTGAACAAGCTCACCGTTCACGACAGTATGTTAGGAGGACTGGTAAGCTGCCTCGACCAGGCCGCACAAGACACGACGGGGCCCAAAGAACAAGCGGAGGAGGCAAGAACCCAGCACGATGCAGCCGCCAAATTGCAGGAAAAGATCCAGCACGCACGAGCCGCCATCAAGGATGCGCAGGCACCGAAGGGCGCAAAAGCTCTTACCGAGAAACTGGACTTGACGCCCTGAAGAACAATTAACCCGAATTCGGAAGTTGAATTTGGCACTCCCGTGCCAACTCTTTGAATCTGAATTGCCTGCCTTGATAATCTCGAAAACGGAACGGGTGTTTGGATTCTCGGAAGTCACGCCTCACCCGGCTCCGTCAGGTGACGGACTGATGACTACGCCAGCTGCGGGCCACCCTCTCCCCAAGGGAGAGGGCGGTCAACGATGATGGATTTCAGCCCTCTCCCTTGGGGAGAAGGTGGCGAGAGTAGCGAGCCGAGTGAGGGGTTTCTTCCCACCGGGCCTCGCATCTTTACGTTAGCGCTTATGCGGCTTGCGCTGTGGGCTACACGCTGCCGCAGGCTCTGCAGGCTTAGTTCTTCACCGAACCTCTGACTCAACACGCTGGTCGCCCCTGACAGATTCCTCCACGGCGATTCGATAATCCGATTCAGTCTTCGAGATTGACGCCATCACCGGTGCGGACTTCCCCGGGTGTAAGCACGGTGGCGTAAACTCCGGCGCACTTATTGTGCTGCTCAGCGACGCACTTCAGGATTTGGGGAGCGGGTTCACTGGTGGTGGGGTCGAGTGTTATGACGACGCAGCGCTGGTCGACCTTGATCACGGCGACGCGCGCCTGGTCGCCCAGGCGCAGAATACGGCCCACCCACTTCAACTCATCGAAGGCCGCACCACCCTCGAGATTTACAAGCAGGTTAGGTCGAAAGCGCCACGGGTTCGCCTTGGTTTGGGATTCCTCCGCAATGCGTTCGACAGTCTGCTCGCTGATGAGGGAGACGTTAGCGACATCGAACGATCCGCGTTTGTTTCTCAGCAGGAAGACCGGTTTCCCGAAACGCTTCTCGATGGCCTGCCGAAGCTCGCTGCTTGCGACGGGCCACCGTTCGCCGGTAGGCGTCGAGACCGTCACGGCGACGTCCGCCGTACCGGCCTTCTCGACCGAAGTCTGCCACCGGAGAAGTTCCGGCATCTCGCGCGCCGTGAGCCACGGGAAATCGCTTCGCGACTGAGACTGCACAAACGCGAACCGGCGATCTTCCTCGAAGCCCTGGAGGGTCAAAGCAAGGGAAGCGTATGCCTCGCCGCGCATGGACTTGACAGGATACCTCGCCACCATGCGAATGACGCCGACCCTCTGCATCGTTCTGCCTCCTTCTAAGCCCCCTGGAGTATTGTATGCCAAAAAGGTGAGCGGAGTCGGCACTCGTGCGCACTCATCGATCCGGCGCAGTGATCGAACGGCTGCTGCGTCAAATCGCGAACAACTAGAAGCAGTTTCAAGACCTTCTGTGCGCAATTACAACGGGGCAGTCGACTGCGAGTGTAGCTGTGCTCCCCGGAGGGGAGCAAATTGAGTAGCCGGGGGTGAAACCCCCGGACCAAGCCCCACACCCCGCCTTCGGCACCCCTCTCCCCGCCTGCGGGGAGAGGGGAAAGGTGGTGAGGGGGCCATGTTTCCCGCGGGCGCTGCCCCCGGCTACTCATGTCCAGCCCCCGCGGGGCTGAGGCCTGGATAGCTGGTCCCGGCTCCTTCGCGGCGTTCGGCAGCCCTTCCCCTGCATGGAAACTTTACGGAATTCGGTACGTTCTTCGAGGTTTTGAAACAGCTTCTAGGCTGCTATTGGCCGCTACTCGTAGCGCAGCGCCACCATGGGATCGACCTTCGTTGCCCTGTGCGCGGGGATATAGCAAGCAATAAGCGACACCAGGCAAAGCAGGAACGTGACGGTTGCATAGGTCCCGAGATCGCTCGTGGTAATGCCGAAGAGCACGCTTTTGAGGTAGCGCGTAAGCACCAGCGACAGGGCGATCCCCACCGCCAGGCCCGCGAGGGTCAAAAGCAGGCCCTGACCCAGCACCAAGCGCAATACCTCCTCGCGCTGGGCTCCGAGCGCGATGCGAATGGCAATCTCATGGGTGCGCTGGCGGGTGGTGTAGCCGATCACGCCGTAGATGCCCACCGCGGCGAGGGCTAGCGCTAATATTCCAAACGCTCCGGCGAAAGTTCCGGCGAGGCGTTCAAAAATGCTCGCGAACTGCATGCTGGCCTTGAGAGTGGTCACACCAAAGACTGGCAAATCGGCATTGAGCTCGTGGACGGATTTTTCCACCGCTTCGGCATAGCCCCGCGGATCACCGGCGACGCGCGCGTGGATCATTACCAGACCCTGATAACGCTGGTAAAGGGGCCGGAAGAAGACCGGCTCAGGGGCATAAACCAAGCGGCGGTACTTGCCGTTTCGAGCCACGCCCACGACATTAAACATCTGCCCGCCTTGGCTGAACCGCTTCCCGATGGCGTCTTGCCCGGGCCAGTATCGGTTCACGAATTCCTCGTTCACGATGGCCACAAGCTCGGACCCCGCCGTGTCGTGCTCGGTGAATTCGCGCCCGGCAATGATGGGAATGCGCATCGTGCGGAGGTAGTTCGGACTCACGACGGCGGACAGGACTAGCATCGATTCACCGGTCCGTGGCAGGTAACCGTCGGGCTGGATAGATTCGGAATGGATGGTGAAACTGAGAGGCGAAAAATCCGCCAAAGTCGCTGACTCAACCCCGGGCAGGGCGGAGAGCTTCGCGAGCAATTGCCGGTGGAAGGCGAGGCCTTGATCTTGCGAATAGCCGAGGACGCCAAGGTCGTAGGAAGCCACCAGTACGTGGTTAGGGTCAAAGCCAGGATCCAATCGCTGGGCGTTCTCGAGGCTGCGAGTGAAGAGACCGGCCGAGACCAGTAAAAGCAGCGAAAGGGAGATCTGTGCCACCACCAAGGTGCGGGAAAGACGCGATTTGTAAATCCCGCCTGACACAGTCCCCACCTCCTCCTTCAACACGGTGATGGGAGCCAGGTTGGATGACCGCAGCGCCGGCAGAATCCCGAAGATCAGGGCGGTGAGGACTGAGACGACGACCGTCAAGCCGAGCACCACGTGGTCAGCTCGCCCATTGATGGCGAGCGGAAGGTTGGTGGGCGGGTAGAAGGCGGTAATCGCCCCGGCGGTCCAGCCCGTAAGCAGCATGGCAACTCCGCCCCCCATGAGCGCAAGCACCAGGCTTTCCGCCAGGAGCTGGCGCACCAGCCTCGAACGCCGGGCGCCCATCGACAAGCGCAGCGCCATCTCGCGCCGGCGGGCCACGCAGCGAACCAGCAGCAGGTTAGCAACGTTGGCGCAGCCCAGCAACAGCAGCACCGCCGCCAGCGCCAGCAGCATGGGCAGCGACTTGTACAAGAAAACGTTGGTGCCGAAAGGTGAACGATAAAGAGGGTCGAGCGTGATCTGGTTGGGCCCGCGGTGCGAATCAGGATACTGCTTGACGATCCGCTGCATTTGAAGGTCCAGCTCCACCTCGGCCTGCCGGCGCGCGACGCCCGGCTTGAGCCTTCCCAGCACGTCGAGCCAGAAGGTGCCACGCTGGCGGAACTGATTGTTGCCATAAACCAGGGGAACCCAAAGATCCGAACGCGTCCCCGTCGCAGCTCCTACAAACCCCGGCGGGGCGACGCCTACAATCGTGCATAAGCGCTTGGCGATCTCAATTGACTTGCCGATGACTGAACTGTCTCCTCCGTAATGGCTCTGCCAGAGGGCGTAGCTGATGATCACGGCCGGCGTGGTTCCGGTTTTTTCTTCCTCCGTCAGCGAGAAGCTGCGTCCGAGGATGGGGGGCACGCCGAGCACGTCGAAATAATTCGCGGAAACGAACGTTCCAAATAAGCGCTCCGGCATGCCATTACCGGTGAGGGACATGAAATCCTGCTGGTACGCGATGAGGCCGGAGAAACTCTCGGTCCTCGAGCGCAGGTCCACGTAGTCCGGATAAGAGAACGGCGGCATCGGATTCTCACTCCACTCGCCCCTCATGACCGAGACTACCTTGCTGGTATCCGCCGCCCCCGGAATTGGGTCTAGCAGCGTCGAGTTGATCCAACTGAAAATGGTGCTGTTCGCGCCAATCCCCAGCGCCAGTGTGATTACCGCCACCGCGGTGAAGCCGGGATTCTTCGCCAGCATCCGAAAGCCAAAGCGCACATCTTGCAGCAGGGTGTTCATCGTTTTCTCTCACACCAGGCGTGTGGTTGGTAGCTGGGCGCATTATAAACTCGCCAGCCGCTAACCACGTTCTTAAGCAAGCAGAGGACCAATCGCAGGACACTCGGATCCGCTCGACAGGAAAGAGTTACAACGCCCTCCAAATGGATTGTAATGTGCGGAGTGTCCGCTTTTGGCATTCGACTGTCCATATTCGGACAGAAATCTGGTAGCGCGGACCCCCGGTTTTGGGGTCCGCGGCTCGTCGACGTTCCCACGGAAAAGCCGCGGACCCCAAAACCAAGGTCCGCGCTACCTAAGTGGAACTCATTCGCGTCCTTGCTTCGTTGCCGGTGGTTTGTTTTCTATGACATTTTCGCTTTGTTCGGGCGATTTTGATGTTTCGCTGCCGCTTTCCTCTTCTGGACTTTCTGTCCCATGATTCGCTGGCTGGCGCAGACCCCTGCCGTTTGGGGTCTGCGTTTCCCGAAGGGAAGGTGGTGCTTCACTACCCTGCCCTGAATCGCAGACACTGGCCGGCGTGTCTGCGCCAGACGGCGACCCCCGAGTCTCTGTGATGCAACAGAGTGATGCAACATAGTCTTGACAGACGTGGGGCGAATACGTAGACTGTTGACTGGCCAACCAATACCTAGATCAAAAAGCATGCCGAGGCAAGCTCGGCAAAAGAGGATTTCCCGAAGAGGAGGCGGAATCCCATGAAAGCCAGAGGTCCCCTGTTCTCTCTCGTGCTCGCATCGCTGTTGGTTTTTTCAGCTCTCTCCGCGTCACTTGCGCAAGAGCTTGGCGCCCGAAAGCTTTCCAATCACACCCCTCGCTTTATCGCGACGGCAAAGGATCTCGGCCCAGAAGCACCGTCAAAGCAGGTCACACTTCGCGTGTGGCTTCAAATACATAATACTGAGTCGCTCAAGCAACTGACCGAGCAGCTCTATGATCCCGCATCGAAGAATTACCACTCCTGGCTGACGCATGAGCAGTTCAATGTGCAGTTCGCCCCCACAGAGCAGGAGGTGGCAACCGTCCAGAAATTCCTGACCGAGAACAGCCTCCGGGTTGGCGCGGTGGGCGAGCGGAACCTTTACGTCAGCGCACAGGGAAGCATTGCCGACATTCAGAAAGCCTTCCATGTGCAGATTCACAAATACGACCTGCGCGGAAGGACCTACCGATCCAACACGGCGGACCCGGCGATCGTTGGGCCTGCCGGCGCACTGGTATCCTGGGTGGGTGGCCTGAGCGATTATAGCCTGGAGCCGCACAACATGCGCCCTGTGAACCCTAGCACTGGCGAACCGTTACCGCCCGTGGAGGTCTCTCTTGGTCCCAACGGATTCTTCTGGTCCGCAAATTGCTTCCGGCCGCCGCAGCTAGTGAACTTCAGCAACGAGGGTGCCTTGCCGAAAGCGGTTTATTACGGCAACCGCTATGGAGCCGACATCACCAATACAGCCTTGGGCTCGCTCGCGCCTTGCGGCTATCAGCCCAGCGAAATACAGACTGCTTACACGCTGAATAAACTTTACGGTGCGGGTTTGGATGGCGCAGGACAAACGATTGTAATCGTGGATGGATACGGTTCACCCACGATTCAGACGGACGCATCCTTCTTTTCATCGTTCTACGGGTTGCCGCCCCTCAACCTGACGATGTATGCCCCGCTGGGGCCTCCCGCCAGCCCTAGCCTGAACGCGGCAACCGAGACTACGCTCGACGTGGAGTGGGCGCACTCTGTCGCTCCAGGCGCCAATATTGCATTGGTTGTGGCTCCCACGCTTGGATCTGACGACTTGATTACGTCGATTCTCTATGCGGTTGAGAACGATTTGGGCACTGTCATCTCCAACAGCTATGGAGCGCCGGAATCCGAGTGGCCGGGGGCGTTATTAGCCGCCGCCGATGAAGTCCTGATGCTTGCGGCAGCCCGTGGCGTGTCAGTGAACTTTTCCTCGGGTGATTCCGGCGACTTTTCCTCAGTGCTGGGGCATACCGACGTGTCGTACCCAGCGAGTTCGCCCTACGCCACCGCGATCGGCGGCACGAGTTTGGCGCTCAATGCGGACAACACGTTGAAATTTCAAACCGGCTGGGGAAACAATCTTACGGCCATCTCTGGCCTTCAGAATCCGGATGGCACCAATACTCCGCTTGTTCCCCCGTTGCAGCTTGGGTTCATAGGCGGGGCAGGCGGAGGTACGAGTTCGGTTTACGCCAGACCGGCGTTCCAACATAGTGTGCCTGCGGCATGGCGCATGGTTCCCGATGTTTCCTATCTGGCCGACCCGAGTACGGGTGTGGAATTTCTATGCACCGGCTCCAGTTGCTTTGGGATAGACAGTTCCGATCTATACGTTGCTACAGTTGGTGGCACAAGTCTGGCTTGCCCGATGTTCTCGGGGATGTGGGCCATTGCCGAGCAGAACGCCGGTGGCGCCCTGGGCCAAGCCGCGAGATTGCTTTATGGATTGCCCTACGGCGCCGTTGACGATATCGTTCCTGTGGTCATCTCCGCGGGCTCCTTCCCCGGTGCAAGTGGAGTGATCTATACCTCCGCTGGGACGATTGTCGAGACGGCACCCGCATTGGCGGAGCCACTCCAATCTTATTCTTCTTATCCTTTCTTCTACAGCACCCTGTTCAACTCCAACGATTCAGCCTGGTACGTGCTCACCTTCGGAACGGACTCTTCGTTGCAGACGAAGTTGGGGTGGGACGACGTCACCGGAGTGGGGACGCCCAACGGGCCGCAGTTCGTGCAGGCAGTCGCGCAGTCTCGATGACCGCTTGCAGCCTATCGAAGCACTGGGTGGCGATCATGCTGAAGACATGAGTTTCGCCAGTTCGAGGGAATGAAACCGGCACGCTCCGGCTCAAGCTCAAGTGCAATCCCGTCGGGTGGCGCATACGTGACGATGCTGGTTGTCGGCATGAATGCGCCTGTTGGGATCGTCGGAGGGGACCCGCGCCTCGAATTGGATGGTTAGCCGACTCATGCTTATCCGGTTGTTTCTGCAAGCCACAACAGGTTGTGCTTCTATATTGGTTAACAAATGCGGCATCCGCATCTGGGGTCTTGTTTTCTTGACCTACCATGCCGAACCACCATACACTTACCGTCCTACTTCACTGGAGGAATCGCATGGATCAGACCAATGAAAATCTCGTACTCATCAACAAAGCGATTCATGAGATGACCATAGCAATTAAGGCCATCAGGGTTATTCTGTACAAGCACGAAATTACAAGCCCTAGCGAGGTGGCCGACTTACAGAGGGAGATTCGTGAGATGTTGGCCACGACTCCCGGAGGCCAGCTTCTTGACAGTCTCTTAAAAGAGATATCTGATACTCAGTAATCTCTTCGAGAGCCTTATGAGCTTTCGCAGCGTCGAACTTTAGTATAATGATGTTCTTCTCTTTTTCTGTTGTTGTTAACCACTGTGTGAACCACTACATATGGTGCCTTGCTGAAACAACCGGATAAGCATTAGCCGGCTATTTAGATTGCCTGTCAATTTTCGCCGATTTTCCAGGACGCCGACCTAGTGCTTCGCTGAATTAGCAAGCGAACTTATCCGCCGCAAGCGGAAGGGCGGGGCTTCAGCCCCGGCGGTAATCTCGCGAGCTAACCCTGCACCCACAGACGGCGGGATTAAAGCCCCGCCCTTCCGAGAACCCCCTGAAATTGCACACGTTAAATCAACCAAGCACTCGGTTTTTCGACCGGAGTAGCAATGTCATCGTACCGTGTTAGATTCTCACCTGGCAGCGCTTTGTGCTGTTGCCCTCATTTTTAAACCAGAGCAAAGCCTTCTTGGAATTCCTGCACCACTCCCTGACATCGGATTCGAACGTCGAGCAATCCGCCACACACTCGAGGATGTCGCCTGCTTTCATCGACAAGGACTCGAGGGTCATTTTCAGCCGTGGTTGCGGGCACTGCAGTCCTTTGCAGTCGAGAACTTTTGTAGCCATTTTGATGTTTCCCCTTTAGTGTTATTTCGAAAGGCATCGACGGAGCGGGCCTAACCTTTTGAGCGTCTCCGTCATTTCTGTAACGACTTGTACGAACTTTTCGCCTTCGCTCGCTGCTACGTAATCAAAGCGGCAGCGCGGTTCTTCGATTCCGTGCTGCTTAAGCAGCCTCAAAAGCATCCGGTGCCGCTGGGTGGCTCTGAAATTACCTTCCTTGTAGTGGCAATCGCCAAAGTGGCATCCCAGGATCAGCACCCCATCAGCTCCCTTTTTGTAGGCCTGAAGTACGAACTGGGGATCGACTCGCCCGCTGCACATCACCTTGATCACCCTGACGTTGGGCGGGTAAGGGACCTGGGCAAGCCCGGCCTTGTCTGCGCCCGCGTAAGAGCACCAGTTGCACAAGAAGCCGATAATCTTGGGCTCGAATGTATCATTCCCGCCATCGGCTAGGTTCTGCTGCGTCATTGAAGGACCCCCTCGATCTCGGCGAAGATCTGGTCGTGGGTATAGTGGTGCCCAGTCATGGCCCCCGACGGGCACGCCGCCACGCATGTGCCGCAGCCATGACAAAGCAGCGCGTTCACTACCGATACACCCTTCGCATCGTCAAAGCCGATCGCTTTGTAAGGGCATACTTTCCGGCAAACTCGGCAGCCGGAGCACGCTGTTTCGTCAACCATGGCCGTGATGGGCTCGATGGTGAGTTTCTTGCCGGCGGGAAGTTGTGAGAGGACATAGCCCGCCGCTGCCATCCCCTGATTTATCGAGCCTTGAATATCTTTGGGGCCCTGGCAGGTGCCGGCCAGGTATATTCCCTTAATCTTGGTTTGCGCGGCGTCAGCGCGCCCGTGTAATTCCTCGAAAAATCCAAACTTGTCCTGCGACGTCTCAAGCAGAGCCGCCAGTCGCCCGGACGCTTCGGCCGGGACAATCGCGGGGCACAGAATTACCATGTCGGCCTGAATCGTCTCGCTGCGTCCCGCGGCATCCTCGTATCGAATCTCGCTTTTGCCATCCCGTTCACTCACTCGAACATCCGCCAGGTTCGCGTAGCGAATGAATGTGGCGCGGGGGTTATCGGTCGCTCGCGCAAACAGCGCGAATTCCTCCTTACCCGGTGTTACGAGTTCTCGGTGTAGGTGCCACACCATGGCTTCAGGAAGCTGGTGTTTGATCATCTGGTTAAACTTGAAGGCGTACTGGCAGCAGACTCCCGAGCAATAGCCCCGGTGCTGGTTGTCGAGACTGCCCACACAGTGAACGATGGCCACAGTTTCCGGCGGCTTGCCATCCCTCCGCAGTACCTTCCCTCCGGTAGGACCTGTGGCCGCCAGCAAGCGCTCGAATTCCATGCTGGTATATACATTCGCGCTCTTTCCGTAGGCAAGGCCGGGAAACTGGGTGCAATCGTAAAGTGTGGAGCCCACTGCCAGGACGATGGCGCCCACGTTTTTCTCCAGGAGTTTCTCCTGGTCGTCAAAGACCACCGCACCCTCCACCGGGCAGGCCGCTTGGCAGAGTCGACAGTCCTCGCCCTTGAATCTTCGGCAGACGCTGGAATCGATAAACGGAGCATTCGGCAGCCCACCAGTTTGAGCGAAGGCGATAGCTTTCTTTTCATTCAGGCCGCAATTGAACGGATTGGGCGTGGATTCGGGGCAAGGATTGATGCACTCTCCGCACCCGATACATTTCGCCAAGTCAATGAAGCGAGGAGACTGCCGCACCTTGACCAGGAAGTTCCCGCAGTAGCCCGCAACCTCCACAACCTCGGAGAGGGTCAGGATTTCAATTCGTTTCTCCTGTAAAACTTCCGCCAGAACAGGTTCCAACAGGCAAGGACCGCACTCGAGGTTGGGAAAAAGCTCCTCAAAACGTACCGGCATTCCGCCCAGCATGGGGCTTTTTTCGACCAGGACCACCTTTCGGCCCGCTCCGGCGATGGCCAGCGCTGCCTTGAGTCCCGCCGGGCCCGCGCCAACCACCAGCACATCCGGGCAAACTTCGATTTCTTTCTCCTCCAAAGGCGCGTGCCGGCTGACCCTCGCCGCAGCGCCCCGAATGTAGGCCGTCGCCTTCTTGGACGCTTTCTCCGGGTCCTCCGTGACCCACGCCACCTGCTCGCGTAAATTGACCATCTGCATCAGGTAGGGATTGATCGCGCTCTTGGCTACGCACTCCCGGAAGGTTTTCTCATAATCCCGGGGGGAGCACGCGGTGATAATCACTCGCTCGGGCTTCTCGCCCTTCAGATCCTCTTCAAGAAAGTTCTTGCCTTCTTCCGAGCAGAGGTAATCGCAGGTTTTGAAGTACTCGACGCCGGGAACACTAAGCACTTCCTCGCGAATCTCCTCAGGATCGATCCTGTCGCTGATGTTGGTGCCGCACTTGCAAAAGTAAACGCCGGTTTTCATTGCCTCTCTCCTAGGCGGCCAGCCTGCCGGAGTCGTTGAGCCGTCGAATCACCGCCTCCACCACGCGAGGCACGGCAGCCTCAACGGGTCCAGTGAGCTCCTCGCTGAAGGTCCGAACGTCACCAGCCTCAATCGCCCAGATGCCGATCTCGTGCGGCAGCATTAGTCCCAACGACTTGCCGAGTTCGAGCGCGTCAACCAGGCTCGCATCGTGCGTGGAACAGGTGTTTCGAGTCTTCGCAAGGTCAGAAGGCGTAAGACGGTAGACCGACCCTGCCTCGCCGCCTTCGGTGACGATCGCGTCGATAATGATGGCGTGCTCGAATCCTTCGAGGGCCTCCATCAAGCGCAGGCCGCCCGCCGAAAGCTCGCGGATCACCGTGTCCTTTTGCGCCGGCAACCGTTGTGCCAGAGCACGCGCCACCTTGATCCCAACGCTATCGTCCGTAAGCACCGGATTCCCGATTCCGATAATGATGGTCGCCATCAATCCCTTCAGCAGTCGCGGCGCAGAGACTTTATGATTTCCCCCTTCGGGTTTCGGATATTCACGATAAGGGGCATGCTGCCAGGAAGTGAATGCGTGGCACAAGAAAGGCAGGGATCGTAGAGCCGGAAAGCCATTTCGATCCGATTCAAAAGCCCTTCTTCGATCACCTCGTGGCCGTGGATCAGCTTCTCGGCAACCCTCTTGATCGACATCGACATCGCTGCATAATTGTTGGTGGTGCCGACCACCAGGTTGACCCGCTTGAGAATCGCATTCTCGTCGGTCACGTAGTGGTGAGTCAGGGTCCCGCGCGGCGCCTCGACGCATCCGATGCCTTCGCCTGCGATCTGCTGCGGGATATTTCTAATCTGTGGAGACGTAATCTCCGGGTCCACTGCTAATTCCTTCATGCGTTCGGCCGCGTAGAGCAATTCGATGAGCCGGGCCCAGTGCGTAGCCAGCCGGTGATGCACAGGTTGATATCGGCCGTTAACCTTTTGCCTTCCAAACGTCTGGTAGAAACGCTCGAAGTGCTCGTGCGCGCGGGTGGTCGTCAGGCCGTCACAGACATTCAGGCGTGCGAGCGGTGTAGCGGTGTAAACGCCGCTTTCCGCGCCATCTGTAAAGCCCTTCCAGCCCAGCTTTTTGAGATACGGAAACTTGAGATAGGTCCAGGGTTCGACGCGCTCGGCAATGTGGCTGGCGTAATCGGAGGGGCTATACTTCAGAAACTCGCGGCCCTCCGGATCCACCACGCGAATCTTGCCGTCGTAGAAATTCAGCCGGTTGTTCTCGTCGACCGTGCCCATGGAGTAGGTTCGGTGGAGATACACTTCCGAAGTCACGAGGTCAAGATAGGCGGAGTTACCTAAAACCAGCTTGTCGAATAATTCGAGGGTAAACAGGGCGAATTCGATGTTCTTCTCCGCGATGGCTTGGACTTCCGCCCTTGCCTCTTCGGAGAGGGATTTACTCCATCCCCCCGGAACGCCCGCCGTGGGATGAATGGCGCGTCCGCCCAGCATTTCGATGACGTGGTAGTTTCTCGCTCGGCACTCAATCACCTGTTTGCCAATTTCGAGTCCAACTTTCTTGACAACCCCGAGGATGTTTCTTTGGGCAGGCGGGGCGTCGGGGCCCAGAATGAAATCGGGGCCGCCCAGCGCGTAAAAATGCGTGGTATGGTCGGTCACAAAGAAAGCCATGTAGAAGAGTTCCCGCACCTTTTTCGCAGCGCTGGGAGGATCCACGGCAAAGAGGTTGTCGAGCGCCTTCACCGACGCCATGTGGTGAGCTTCCGGACAGACTCCGCAGATGCGGCTAGTGATGTCAGGCATGTCCTCGGCGCGCCGGCCGACGCAGAATTGCTCGAAGCCGCGGAGTTCCGGAACCTGGAAGTAAGTATTGGCTACATTCCCGTGCTCGTCGAGAAGTATTTCGATGGTGCCGTGGCCTTCCAAGCGCGTAATGGGATTAATGCTGATGCGTTTCATGCTGTTCTCCCGCCAAGCATCGAAGCCGCTGCCGCGTACTTGTAGTAAGTGCCTGCGGGATCGGGAACCGAGTCGAGCATGGCATCCACACGCTCCGCCAATTGCTCAGGGGTCATGCCTTTGTATTCCCCTACGTCAAGAATCGACCCAAGCGCCGACACCATTTTGGCCCCCTGATCGGTGACGCCCTCGGGCGGTCCGTAACAACCCGTGCAAGGCATATCGACTTTGGGGCACAGAGCCGTGCAGCCATCCCGAGTAGCAATTCCCAGGCAGATGATTCCTTGCTCGAGCAGGCAGGTCTTGGGATCGGGCTCGATTTCAAATGTCCGATGAAGGGCCTTGACGGCCTTGTCATGCTTAACCCTCGCGCATTCGTCGCACACCGTGGACGCGCCAGCGCCGATAACGCTTCCCCTGGGAGGCAGCGGGCATCCCTTGACCATGGCATCAACGACCTTCCGGATCTGCTGCGACTCCGGCGGACAGCCCGGCATGAAGTAGTCGACCTCAACCACGTCCGCGAGCGCCTTCACCTTTTCGTAAAACCGAGGCAGGTGGAGTGTACCCTCCTGAACCTCCGTACTGGGCTGAGGAATTACATTGCCTGGGTTGTCGATCGTAGGGCCAGACAAATAGATCGTCTCAAAGTGGGCGTCTTTCGCGTGGAAGTTGCTCAGGCTGGGGATCCCGCCTTGCCAGGCACAGGCGCCGTAGGCAACCAGAAGCTGAGACTTTCGCCGCAGCAGTTGCGCCATCTCCTCGTTTTCTTCGGTGCGGATGGCGCCATCGAAAAATGTGACGGCGATGCTGCCATCTTCCATTCTCTCCACGTCTTTCTTTTTGGTATCAAGAAGACAGGGACAAAAGACAAAATCGAAGTGCGCGTCGACGTCCAAGATCTTTTCGTGAAGGTTTACAAAAGCAATTTCACAACCTCCACACGAGGATGCCCAGTACATCGCAAGCTTAGGTTTTGGCGACATAAGCGACGGTAGCTCCAGTTTGCAGAACAAAGGGCTGGAGCAATGCCCCAAGAGACACTGCCATGCCCTGAATCACCGTTATCGGCGGTTTTGGGACCAGCGTGAATCGCGTTGATCGGATTGACTATTGAGGGCTTCGTCATATCGTGACGGACCAACCCCCTCACCTGGCGCTGCGCGCCACCCTCTCCCCCAAGGCGCGAGGACATAAAGTCGAGTTATTTCTCCCCTCGCTCCCTTTGGGCGAGAGGGCCAGGGGTTGAGGGG
This sequence comes from Terriglobia bacterium, assembly GCA_050010015.1. Lineage (GTDB taxonomy): Bacteria > Acidobacteriota > Terriglobia > UBA7540 > UBA7540 > CAVROP01. Next base: position 22,731 of record JBEKLY010000017.1, on the reverse strand, counting down.
GTGATGTCATGTAATTCTGCAAACCTCAGTAAGGCCGGTCCTTGATTTCCTGAGAGGTCGAGATATACTGCTTGGAGTTCAACAATCTTCTACCTTTCGTGAAAATTGGATTCTGGCAAGAATCATGACCGTATCACTTTCACGGAGCAGGCCGGCTCGAAAGGATTCGTTATTACCCGAGATGTTGCGAGCCCGACGATAGGCGCATACATCGCGACTCAAGGGGTCGCGACGTATGCGCCACCCCCGGACGCTACAACCGACAGCATAAGTCTTGACATAATGTAAGATTAGATTTAATCTAACTTCCTCATGGACGCCGAGTCGATCAAAAAATCCCTGGAGGACGGCGGGTTGCGGTGCACGCCGCAGCGCTACGCTGTGATGGCATTCCTGATGGACCACGCCCATCATCCCACGGCTGCGGAGATCTTCCGAGGCGTGAATCGCGCCGATCCGCGCTCGTCAAGGGCCACGACTTATAATAATCTGCGGGACCTGGTCGAGGCGGGTCTGGTGCGGGAAGTAGCCGTCGAAGGCCGTGCGGCGCGATTCGATGCGAAAGGCATGCGGCATCACCACTTCATCTGCGACCGTTGCGGCAAGGTTGAGGACATGGACTGGTACGCGGTGCCCAGGCCTCGCTCGGGCTCTCTCGGCAAGCGGATGCTTCGCGAGTGCGAACTCATTTTCCGGGGGCTCTGCGCGAAGTGCGCACCGCGTAGAGCTCCGCGTTCCGTGTCGTAGCAAGGTGGCGGGTCGCGCATACGTGCCGACGTTCCTCGTCGGCATGTATGCGCTTCTAGGGACGAGCAGGGCGCAGACATGCCTGAAGACGGCACGTCTGCACCACCCGCGCCTGGGCGTGTGGATTCTGGATTAATGGCGCTCGCAGGCCAGTGGGGCCGAGGGCGATAGGACGAATAAATAATCAGGAGGCATATATGGGTAATCAACTCACTACCGCAGCGGGGACGGTTGCTCCCGCTACGGAGCATCCCTCGTCAACCGAAAGCAAGTGCCCGGTATCGGGCGACACTCGCCGGCAGACGCAGACGAACGCGGACTGGTGGCCGAATCAGTTGGACCTGAAGGTTCTTCACCAGCACTCTGCCTTGTCCAATCCGATGGCCAAGGATTTCAATTATGCCAAGGAATTCAAGAGCCTCGACCTGGATGCCGTGATCAAGGACCTTCATGCCTTGATGACGGCGTCCGAGGAATGGTGGCCGGCAGACTATGGCCACTATGGGCCGTTTATGATTCGTATGGCGTGGCACAGCGCCGGTACTTATCGCATCGCCGACGGCCGCGGCGGGGCGGGTTCCGGCACGCAACGATTTGCGCCCCTCAATAGCTGGCCAGACAATGTGAGCCTCGACAAGGCGCGCCGGTTGCTCTGGCCGATCAAGCAGAAGTATGGCCGGAAAATCTCCTGGGGCGACCTTATGGTACTCGCCGGGAACGTCGCCTTGGAGTCGATGGGGTTCAAGACCTTCGGTTTCGGCGGCGGGCGCGTGGACGTCTGGGAGCCCGAAGAGGACATTTACTGGGGGCCGGAGGGCGAGTGGCTGGCCGACAAACGCTACAAGGGCGATCGTGAGCTCGAGAATCCTCTCGGCGCTGTTCAGATGGGCCTGATTTACGTGAATCCGGAAGGGCCCAATGGCAAGCCGGATCCCATCGCCGCGGCGCGGGATATCCGCGAGACGTTCGCACGCATGGCGATGAATGACTATGAGACCGTGGCGCTGATTGCCGGCGGGCACACCTTCGGCAAAGCCCACGGCGCCGCCGATCCGAAACAGTATGTCGGCCCCGTACCCGAGGGCGCACCCATTGAGGAGCAAGGCCTCGGCTGGAAGAGCACTTATGGCAGTGGCAGCGGTGGCGACACGATTGGCAGCGGGCTCGAGGGCGCCTGGACCACCAACCCCGTGAAGTGGGACAACAACTATTTCGAAAACCTGTTCGGCTATGAGTGGGAGCTCGGGAAGGGCCCGGCCGGTGCATACCAGTGGTTTCCCAAGAACGGGGCGGCGGCGAGCGCCGTTCCTGACGCCCACGATCCGTCGAAGCGGCACGCCCCGATCATGTTCACGACCGACCTCTCGCTGCGGATGGACCCGATTTATGAGCCGATCTCGAGGCACTTCCTCGAGAATCCGCAGGAGCTCGCGGACGCATTTGCCAAAGCTTGGTTTAAGCTGACGCACCGCGACATGGGGCCTCACTCGCGCTACCTTGGCCCGCTCGTTCCCAAGGAGCCCGAGTTGTGGCAAGACCCTGTTCCCGCAGTGGATCATGAACTCATCGGGAATCGGGACATCACGGCTCTGAAGGCCAGGATCCTCAAGTCCGGCCTGTCGATTTCCGAGCTGGTCAAGACGGCATGGGCGTCGGCGGCGACCTTCCGCGGCTCCGACAAGCGCGGTGGGGCGAACGGGGCGCGCATTCGCCTCGACCCGCAAAAGGATTGGGAAGTAAACCAGCCGGCCGAACTGGCGAAGGTCATCGAGAAGCTCGAGTCGATTCAAAAGAAATTCAACAGCTCGCATGGCGGGAGAAAGGTTTCGCTGGCTGATCTGATCGTTCTGGCCGGCGACGTGGCCATTGAGGAAGCTGCGAAAAAGGCCGGTTACGATATCAAGATTCCTTTTTCGCCGGGGCGCACGGATGCCTCACAGGAGCAGACCGATGTGCACGCGTTCGCTGTAATCGAGCCGACCGCAGACGGGTTCCGCAATTACCTCCGGAGTAATGGCGACCCGAGATCGGCTGAGGAACGGTTGGTGGATCGGGCGCAGTTGCTCACGCTAACCGCTCCCGAGATGACGGTTCTTATCGGCGGCCTGCGCGCCCTCGATGCTAACTTCGGGCAGTCCAAACATGGCGTCTTCACCAACCGGCCCGGAACGCTCACCAATGATTTCTTCGTCAACCTGCTCGACATGCGTACGAAGTGGCAGCCCTCCTCGACATCCGAGGGCGTGTTCGAGGGGCGCGATCGCTCGACGGGCGAACTCAAGTGGACCGGCACCCGCGTCGACCTGACCTTCGGCTCGAATTCCCAGCTCCGAGCCATCGCGGAAGTCTATGCCTGTGAGGACTCGAAGGAGACGTTTGTGAAAGATTTCGTCGCGGCATGGAACAAGGTCATGAATCTCGATCGCTACGACCTGGCTTAGTTTCCGTAGGGGCGGTTCGCGAACCGCCCCTACCTAGCGCACGTTGGTACCGTAAGGATAGTTCATTTCCGTCGGGTGGCCCAGACGTGCCGCTCTTGGCCTGTCTGCGCCGCTCGTAGGCGACTCAGAGGTGGCGCATACATCACGACAAAACGCGTCGTGACGTATGCGCCACCCGCGGCACCTCTAAGGCGTCTTCGTGTATAATAGTCCTCTCGGGGAATCCAAAACTTACACCTAAACGGTCGCGAGATGGGAAGGAGTCTGTGCGCATTTTGCAGCACTGCCGTCCGCGTCAGTTCTCTCGAAGAACTTCGAGAATCGACAATCAACCGTCTCAAGCATAGTTCTTTTCCGAGAACGAAAAGTGAATACTCCGTTAGATGTAGAAATAATTGCCATGTGGAGTGGGGAGCCTAGGTCACGGGGCTCATATGGAAAGCGGTGCCGCGCCCCAAGCAACGGCTGCCGGGCCGACGTGTTGATCCTGGCTATGTATCCCCTGTGCAAAGAAAGTATATAAAGGAGGTTTCACGATGCAAGCTGACCAACTGCAAGCTGGTGACCTGGTCATCAATGGCCAGCATTCGATCATTGCCCTGGGCAAGTCAGAATTTGTCGATGCCTGGATGGCCAATGGGCAAAGCGGCGTCGAACTCTGGATCTGGGCGGCGAAAAAACGTGAAGGCATGGTGGGCGGCGATGGCCACAAAGAACACAAATGGAATGTGTACCGCCCCACCATCAGGGGCCTGGGCCACAAGGCCGCAGACTACGCACGCCTCTGGTCGGGCCTGCCCGTCGTCATCAAGGTGGGCACACCAAAGCCGGCCGAAGTCCTGGAAAGACGGGGGTTGGGCGACGCCACGACATTGGACGCGCAGCGCAATGTGAACTACCGCACCTACCAAGGCCTGCGTATCTGGGACGACCGGCGCTTTGCCGTCAACATGGAAATTGAAGACAGGAAAGACGCCCCGCCCTTTACCTACGATGCGTTTTGCCGCGCGCTGAAATGGGCGTTGCGGGCCGACAAGCCCATGACCAAAGGCGGCACGACGTGCTGTGCCTTTGTTATTGCCTGCTACCAGGCGGCCGGGCTGGCCATTGCCGCCGAGCCCTTGGATTTGCTGGGCACGTTTGAAAAGTTCAAACTGCACCGCAACAAAAAGCAGCAGGTTTTTGCGAATAATGATTTACGGCTGCTTGACAAGGGCGAGCAGAAAAATTGGAAGTATGTTTCGCCAAGAGCGTCAAGCAAGTATTCCAACCCGGGCTTCAAGGGCAGCGAAAAATTCAAGCCCGAGGCGGTTGACGAATTCATCATGGAATGCGTCTACGAATTGACCAGAGGCAAGGAAAAGTGCGTTCAAAACCTGCTGAGCGAAGCGATGTGCGTGGACGCGCAATTCACCCATTCCATGAAGCTGTTCAGGCGTTTGAAAGAGATCAAAGCCGGTTGGGATCCCATCGCCGAAGACCAGCTCATTACGACCTGATTCCGGTTCAGTAACTCAACCGCGCCATCGCGCGCAAGTTTTCAGGCGTGATGCTGCGCCAAGCAGGCAGTAGTGCGGACCGCCGCCTTTGCGCTCCGCGTCTCTTGTCCTGAAGGTGTGGTGGTAGTCAAAGTTGGGTGCAGGGATCCCATTAACCCACACCCAGCGCGGATGGAAAATGAACTTCCGTGTAGCTGCCGGGCGCGGCGGCGTTTACTGCCGTGGCAATCTTCTCTCCATGTAATCGCACAATCGGCCATTGAGGGGTGCTCAAAACCACGAGGGCTATTCTGCGCCCTCGAAAGTTCTGCTGGTAGCGCATGTTCTTGTCGGCGGTGAGAACGATATCGAAACCTGCTCGTTCCGCTTCAACCAGCAAGTCTCCGTTGGCGAGCGTGTCCCAACCAAGCTCCCGCGCCTTGGTTACCGTGTGGCCTCGAAGAAACCGGGCAACGCCGCTGGGCGTTACATGGTCAAAGAGAATGCGCATCGACAAGGGATTCTGCGGCAGGGGGTGGTGGCGGGTCAAGACTGCGTGCGGCAAATTCCAGTACGGTCTGGATCTGTTCCCGCGTTAGGTCAAACTGCTCGATGATTTCGTCGACGGTGGCGCCCACTTCAAGATTTTCAAATACGGCGGACACGGGCATGCGCGTGTTGCGAAACACCCAGGCGCCGCTTAACCGACCCGGCACGCTTTCCACAGCGGGGCATTGGGACCAATCGAGCACGGCCATCTCGTTACCATCCTCTTCAAAACACTCTTTTATCATACTCCGCCGACCCTGTCATTTGCGAGCCCCGCAAGCAAACAGTAGCGAGTAGCGCGGGGTTGGGGCGCAGGGAAACGATGTCAGAGGGCAAGGGCGGGAGGCAAAGGGCGGCAGGTACTCTTTCTGTCTCCGGGCACCTGGAAACGGCACCTGACGCCGTTTGCAACGTGTCCTTTCGGCAAGGCTGCGTACAGGCGGCGACGGAGCTGAATCTTTGAGGCTCTCGCCGCGCGGTGGAAAGGGTGTCGGGTATCCTTTTCTTCCACTTGCGCCCGTGCTCCGCCAACAGCGTCGGCACGTATGCACCCGCCTGCAAGTCTTCCTTCCCGCTTTTATGCCCGCGCTAACAACAGTTTTGCTCGAGGAAAGGTGGGCGATCAGAGTGTGAGATTTTTCTTGGCCTCGCGGAAGGCGAACTCCTCCAGTTCGACCCGCTCGCGGAGAACACGTTCGACCCAACTCTCCAGCCCATCTTCGCGATGCAGGCGAGCGAGGAAAGCCGCCCGTGCCGCCAACTCACCGGGAATCGAAAGGGAAGCGGGCTTGGATCGTTTAACCCGGATCGCCACTTCCCAAGCTGAATCGTTTTCCGATTGCGAGACCACGCGTCGATCTACAGCTTCTTGACTCAATGCTGGGGCGTTTAATCTGAGAGTTTTCATAAGGGCCAGCCAGTGATGATACGGACGATGCTGCCAGGCTTCACTTGAAAGATCACTTTAAGCTTTCGCCCGCCTAATGTTTTCCCGATCAGCTGAAAGCGGTCACGAAATTTCTTGTTTCGCCGAACTTCGAAATCCGAAAAGAAGCACTCCACCGCTTCCTCGAAAGTAATTTGATGCTTAAAGAGCTTGTCGCGCTCGAAATCGTACTCGAAGTTTTCGGGCGTGAACCGGCGCCAATCGACCACGTACCATTCTACTACGGCTTAAGAAGAGGGAGTTCGGACTTGTTGCAGTTCAGCCGCGTCAACTGCGCTGGCAGTCGGGCGGCACAGACGTGCCGACGCTGGTTGTCGGCACGTCTGTGCCTTTTGGGATCGCCGGAGAAGGCCCACGCCACGACTTGCACGGCATGGGCCTTTATAGTAGCCTTGCGGCACCTCGCGGACCCGGCGAAGGGCGCATACATCGCGACCAAAGGCGTCGCGACGTATGCGCCACCCGTCGGTAGGCAAAGCCGCGCGCGCGATTCCGGCAAGCTACTTCGGCATGATAGGAGAGTAATAGTGAAATGGGAAATGAGCCCCGAAAGACGCACTGCCTCAGAAGCGCGTTTGTTTTCTTTCTTGGCGCGGTGATGATGGGACCTATTGTGGGGGCCGGACAAGAGCCGGCAAAGATCACGCAACTGCGCGTCAGCGCCAACCGCAGGTATCTGGTCGACCAGAATAACGCGCCGTTCCTGTTGCAGGGCGATGCCGCGTGGTCGCTGATTGTGGCCATGAGCGACGCGGAAGTGGAGCAATACCTCCGCAACCGAAGAGCGAAGGGATTCAACACCGTGATCGTGGAGTTGATCGAGCACCGGTTCGCGAAGCATCCGCCGTCGAACGAGGCAGGTGACGCTCCATTTACTACTCTAGGCGATTTCTCGACGCCCAACGAAAAGTATTTTGAGCACGCCGACTGGGTGATCCGCAAGGCCGGTGAGTACGGCATGGTCGTGATGCTGGTGCCCATCTATCTCGGGTATGTCGGCACGGACGAGGGATGGATCGAAGAGATCCTGAAGCTCGAACCCGAGAAGTGCCTCGCTTACGGCCGGTACTTGGGCAACCGCTACAAGGATTTCGACAACCTGATCTGGGTGATGGGCGGCGACCGCAACCCAGAGACGGCGCTCGAGAGGGTGGACTCGATCGCTCTCGGAATCCGCGAATCCGATAAGCGCCACTTGTTCACCGCGCACTGCCACCCGGAGAATTCCGCGGTCGAACGCTACGGAAGTGGAGGCTGGCTTAGCTTCAACAGCACGTACACCTACGAAATCGTGCATGAGAAACTGCTGGCGGATTACAATCGAAACCCCGCCTGGCCGTTCATCCTGATCGAGACTTCGTACGAAGGAGAACATAACGCCTCCGAAGTCCAAATTCGCAGGCAGGCCTACTGGTCGGTCCTGTGCGGCGGGTTCGGCCACGTCTTTGGCAACAATCCTATATGGCACTTCAACGGCCCCACGCTGTTTCCGACCAACTTGACCTGGCAGCAGGCGCTGGACCTTCCCGGTTCGGTGGGCATGATGCACTGGGGCAAACTCTTTCGCTCGCGGCGCTGGTTCGACCTCGTCCCGGACCAGAAGCATGAGGTAGTCACGGCGGGCCTCGGTGAGTTCCGGGGCCTCGATTATCTGGCGGCGGGCCGCACGCCCGACGGCGGCACGGTAATTGCATACATGCCTAGTCAGCGGACGATTACCGTGGACATGAGCAAAATGTCCGGCGCCCGGGCCCGCGCCTGGTGGTTCGATCCCCGCACCGGCAAAGCGCTCGCGGGCGGCGACTATCCGACGAGCGGCAGGCGCGAACTCACTCCCCCATCGGAGGGTGACTGGGTTCTGGTGCTGGATGACGCATCGCTCAATCGCCTGTCGCCAGGGAGCGGCTCGTGAACCGGTAGGGGCGGCACTTGTGGCCGCTCCATAAGAGTTATCCGAAAGACGCGAGGGCGACGAGAGCCCGTCAGCCGACGGGCGCCAGAAAGTAGCCCACGGCGTAAGAAGGTGTGAAGAAATTCGGAACGTGTCATCCTGAGCGCAGCGAAGGATCCCTGCAGTTGTTCGTAAATCGTTGGACCATAAGAAACTACCGAGATCCTTCGCTGCGCTCAGGATGACAGGCGGCTGATTTTTTCACAGCTTCTAAGCCGTGGGACCCCGTACGGCGTTCATATCCGCAGCCCCGGAGGGGCGACAGAGGCCGTGCCGGAGAATCTGTCGCCCCTACCGGGGCTCACACAACCCGGGGCCGCCCCTCGATCCCACGGCTTGCGCCATGGGCTACTCTCTGTCGGCCCTCCGGGCCTCGTGAAGCGCTCAGTGAGTGCTACGTAGTGCGAGCTGGGCCATTAGGCTAACGCTTATGTGTGGCCGCCCACGGGCAACCACAAGGGTTGCGCTTTTGAGTTTGAGGTGACGCGTGCGCGCTGAACTGTGCTCTTCCGTGATCGAAGCGATCGGTGAAACGCCGCTCGTCGAACTCGCGCGCATCACGCGCAGCATGGACGGCAGGATCCTCGCCAAGCTCGAGAACCTGAATCCCGGGGATTCAAAGAAGGACCGGATTGCGCGGCAGATCATCGAAGATGCGGAGGCGGCTGGGACGCTGGCGCCGGGGCAGACCGTCGTCGAATTGACAAGCGGAAACACCGGGACCGGGCTCGCCATCGTCTGCGGAGTGCGCGGATACCCATTCGTAGCTGTGATGTCCAAGGGCAATTCCGCGGAGCGCGCACGCATGATGGCCGCACTGGGCGCGGAGGTGGTGCTGGTTGAGCAACTCCCGGGCTCGGCGCCGGGCCAAGTCTCGGGCGGCGATCTGGAGCGAGTCGAGCTCGAGACACAACGCATCGTCAGGGAGCGCCACGCCTTCCGCGCCGACCAATTCAATCTCGAAGGAAACTTCCGCGCTCACTATCTTCACACTGGGCCTGAAATCTTGCGCCAGGCGAAAAACCGGATTCACGCTTTCTGCGATTTTGTCGGATCGGGCGGCACGTTCGGAGGATGCGCGGCCGCTTTCAAGGAAGCCGTGCCGCAGATCAAGTGCTATGTGGTCGAGCCCCGAGGCGCCGCAGTGCTGGCGGGAGAACCCTCACGCCGCCCCAACCACCGCATGCAGGGCGGCGGATATTCGATGCCGGCTCTCAAGTTTGTGAAGCGCGACATGGTCGACGGCTACTTGCAGGTGAGCGACGAGGAGGCGATCGAGGCCGCGCGGCGTTTGGCAAAAGAAGAAGGGATTTTCGCCGGCTTCTCCTCGGGCGCGAATCTGGCCGCTGCCCTTCAGCTCCTCGCCGGACCGCACCGGGGCCAGACCATCACCGTTATCATCTGCGACTCAGGTCTGAAATATCTGACAACCGACTTGTGGCCGTGAGATAGCAGGTCGGCTGTCATCCTGAGCGCAGCGGGAACAAACCCCTCACCCGGCTCGCTACTCTCGCCACCCTCTCCCCAGAGGGAGAGGGCTCAATCAATCATCGTTGACGGCCCTCTTCCCCAAGGGGGGGAGGGGAAGAAACGTGAGTTATATCCTTTTCCTCCAAGGGGAGTGCGAAAGAAACCTGAGTTATACCCCTCTCCCCCTTGGGGGAGAGGGCGGCGCGCAGCGCCGGGTGAGGGGGTCCTCGCCGAACACTGCACTCGATTTTTTCACAGGTTCTGAGCCGTGGGTTCAGGCGACCTCCCTCACCCCCTTCCCCCTCTCCCGCTGAGCGGGAGAGGGGGATAATGGGGGAGAGGGCTCTCTGCTTTCCCCAGGGCTTGCGCCCTGGGCTACTCTCTTTCGCCCCTTCGGGGCTGAGGTGAGCGGGCTAACTTAATGAACGAGCTTGCCTTACACGACTCGAGCATGGCTCACTCGTAGCGCAACGCCACCATGGGATCGACTTTAGTCGCGCGGCGCGCGGGCACGAAACAAGCCAGCAGCGAAATGCACACCAAGCCCAGGGCCATGAAGAGATAAGTCACCGGGTCGCTGGAGCTGATGCCGTATAGGTAGTTGGAGATCACGCGCCCTGCGCCCAATGCCGCAACCGTTCCCACGATGATGCCGATCAGCGCAACCGTTAAACCCTCACGCACAACCATCTTCAGCACAGCGTGGCGCTCGGCCCCGAGCGCCATGCGGATGGCGAGTTCGTGCGTGCGTCGGCTCACGGAATAGGACATCACGCCGTACATGCCGATGGACGCCAGCACCAGCGCCAGTGCGGTGAAACACCATACGAGTGTCATGGGAAAACGGATTTCTCCGAACTCCTGCGCGACAATTTCATCCATGCTCTGAAGGTCTTGAACCGGCTGATCGCGATCCACGGATTGGGCGGCGTCCTTCACAGCGGCGGCGAGCGCGAGCGGGGCCGCCGCGGTGCGGACTTCGAAGAACATGTACGGTCCGGGATGCTGATCGTAGGGAATGAAGATCTCGGGCTCGTCTTCCCATACCTGGTAGCGCTTGATATTCTTCACCACACCGACCACCTCGAACGTTTCCTGGCGCGCGTTCTGTTTTCCGTACACATTCGAGAGCATGTCGAGATGCTGTCCCAGGGGGTCGGCGTTCTTAAAATAGCGGCGCGCCAGCGTGTCGTTGATGATGGCTACCGGAACCGAGTGTTCGCTGTCGTGGAGCGTGAACTCGCGCCCCTGGAGCAGTTTTGCGCCGGTGACCTGAAGATAGTCGGGGGTGATGCTGTACTCGTAGGCCGCAGGCTCCTGGCCGGGCGCGGGCCGAGGTTGGCCCTGGGGAAGGAACAAGAACTCACCCAGCATCGACATCCCTCCCGTATGTAAAACTCCCGGCGCTGCGGCAACCTGGTCGTTCACTTGGCGGATGTAGGTGATCTGTTGGTCCGGCTGCGGGTACTTGTAATTCGGTAAGTAAAGCCAGAAGGTGAGGTCGTGGCTGGGCTCAAACCCCAGGTCGACGCCCACCAGTTTGACGAAGCTCCGCAGCAGCAGACCCGATCCCGCCAGCAGCACCATGGCGAGAGCGATCTCCGCCACCACCAGGGCATTCAGCAAACGCTTGTGGCTCGCCGCGCCGCCGACGCTCAATGCACTCTCTTTCAGCACTTCTTGTACGTCACCCTTGGTGGCCTTGAATGCCGGCGCCAGGCCGATCGCGATGCCCGTGGCCAGCGTGATGGCAGCGGCAAAAACCACCACGCGCCAGTCAAGGCTGAGTTCCTGAATCCCGGGCAGGTATTTAAAGTAAAGGCTGCAGCCCCAAGCGAGAAGCTTGGTTCACGAATAGCCGAAGAAGATTCCCAAGCCGCCGCCCAAAACGGATAGCAGCAGGCACTCCGTGAGCAACTGAAACACCAGGCGGCCGCGACTCGCGCCCACGGCCAGCCGCAGAGCCAGTTCGCGCCGGCGTCCGCTGGCCCGGGCCAGGAGCAGGTTGGCGACGTTGGCGCAGGCGATCAGAAGCACCAGACAAACCGCACCGAGCATGGCCCACAAGGCAGTATCCATGCGCCGGTGATAGGCATTGTGGAGCGGTTCGACGGTGATGTTCCATCCCCGGTTGGCGTCCGGGTGCTCCTGCGCAAGCTCGAGCGCGATGTCGTTCATCTCCGCCTGCGCCTTCTGCGGCGTGATGCCCTTCTTCATGCGCGCCATGGTCTGAAGCTCGCGCGTGGTGCGGGCGGTCTCAGCCAGATCCGCGGGCGCGAGGGCGAGCGGAACGAAAACGTCCAGGCGCGAATCCCAAACAAAACGAAAACTCTCCGGCATGACGCCGACCACGGTGTAGGTCTCGTCGTCGAGGTTCAGCGTCTTGCCGAGGATTTCCGGGCTCGCAGCAAATCGGTTCTTCCACAGGGCGTAGCCAAGAACCGCGACGTGCTCGTGTCCGGGCCGAGCCTCGTCCGGCGTGAAGTATCTGCCAAGCACGCGCTGAACGCCAAACATCGGCAGGAGCGTCGCCGAGATTCGAGCCCCGTCAAGCCTCTGTGGCGGCTGAGTCTTGGTGAGATTGAATTCATGGTAGAGGAAATAGGAAGTCTGCTGGAAAACGTGATTCCGCGCCGCGATGTCCACGATATTCGGCGCGGAGACGCCGGTCTGGACGTATCCCATGCCCTTCTGTATGCGGCTCTGGCCGAGGCCCACCAGTTGCTCCGGATTTGGGTAAGGGAGGGGGCGAATAATAATCGCATTCACCACGCTGAACATGGATGAAGTTGCCCCGATGCCGAGCGCCAGCGTCAGCACGGCCACGATGGTGAAAGCGAGATTCCTTCTGAGCATGCGCAGGCCGTAGCGTAAATCTTGAATGAGCGTGCCCATTGTGTTCCCCCCTCAACAGACAAGTGCTTCGAGCCCCAAAGGGGCGATCTAACAAAGCTCAGGCCAACGGCCCTTAGGCGCTAACTTAAGGTGCCGGGACTTCGAGAGCCGCCGAGCGGCGCCAGAAAGTAGCCCACGGCGTGAGCCGTGGGACGGAATGTGGCGTTAATATTCACAGCCCCGGAAGGGGCGACAGATCTCGCGCGGGAGCCACTGGCGCCCCTCCGGGGCTGAAATAACCAGGGGTGGCTCCTCGTTCCCACGGCTCACGCCGTGGGCTACTCCCTGTCGGCCCTCCGGGCCTGTATGAGCGGTGAGCGAGACCTAATATTGCCACCACTTGCGGCGATAAGTTAGCGCTTATGGGCCAACGGCCTGGGTCGCGAACGAGACACCATCATTCTGTGGGAGCAAGCCCTGGAGGGGCGAAAATGGCTTTGGCCTCCGCGCACCGTACCTCCGTCGCCTTGAGCGGCTCGTCACGCCCCTTCAGGGCTGGCCAATTGCGCGGCATGGATTCCTCCCCCAGGCCGTTGGCCTGGGCTTTGTTAGGCCGCCCCTTTGGGGCTTCGTCAGCACGGGGGCTCGCGACACACCGTCGGAGCGCATGGTCGTCAGGTGGTTTAAAGATTATCGCAAAGCCGCGCCGTTCGGTTCTTTGTTCACCAGATCACTCGATCTCCCGATCACCCGATCCTCTGTTTGTTCACCCGATGCCTTCACTCGTACCTCAATGCAACCATCGGATCGACGGCCGATGCCTTTCGCGCCGGGAGCCAGCAAGCGAGCAGGCCAGCCGTTGCGATCACGGCCGCGATGCCGGCCAGGGTTAGAGGATCACGCGCCGATACGCCCCAAATCTGGCTGGAGAGAAGCCTCGTTAAAGCAAGGCTGGCAAGTTCGCCGAGCAGGATTCCCAGGCCAACCAACCGCAGTCCCCGCGAAAGCACCATGCGAAGCACCGTGCTTCGTTGCGCGCCCATCGCCATGCGAATGCCGATTTCGTGCGTTTGGAGCGATACCGAGTATGCCATAACACTGAATACGCCGATAACCACCAGCAGCAGGCCGATGCCCGCGAATGCGCCAAGCACCAGAAGCCCAAACCTGGGCTGCGCATAGGCGTAATCCCTCAGGAAACCTTCGATCGACCCGCCCCCCGTCGGCGCGATATCAGGATCGACTGCCCACACCGCGCGACTGACGCTTTTTGCCACGGCGAGTGGATCGCCGTCAGTCCTCACCAGGAGGCCGCGGGCGCCGAATCCGGCGATCGAATAGGGCAGGAAGGCCTCCGGCGCCACGGAGCGCTGCAGGCCTTGGTTTTTGAAGTCCGCCACCACTCCAATAATCTCAAAATAAGCCCCGTGCGGCGCATCGGGGAAATTGTCAAAGGCCATGAATCGGATTCGCTTTCCGACGGGGTCATCGTTGCCAAAGAAACGGCGCCCCAGAGTCTGATTGATCACTGCCACCTGCCGTGCCGAAGCGATATCGACGTCCGATAGGAGCCTGCCTTTAAGCAATGGGACGCCCACAGTTCGGAACCAGCCTTCGCTGCACGTCTCGACGATGGATTCCCAGCGCTCGGTATGCGTTCTTCCCGGTACCTCAACCTCGCTTTGAGGCCCGCCGAAGGGCGGCAAAGTTCCATTTTCCGCGACGGCCACCACGCCCGGCAGGGTTGCAATTCGCGGCAGAACTTGCTGGAAGAAGATCGTATTCTGCTGGGTGGTTTGGTAGTGGCCCTCGGGGAAAAACAGTTGCGTCGCGAAAATGTGCTGCGGAGCGAAGCCCATATTCACGTGCTCAATCGCAAAAAAGGTCCGCATCATCAGTCCGGCCCCCGCCAGCAGGACGATCGACAGGGCCACTTCCGCCACCACCAGACCCGCGCGCAGGCCGCCGTGCCGGAAGCTCATGACCACGCCTCGGCCTGTCTCCTGGAGGCGCGTGTGCAGTTCGCCCCGCACCGTATGCAGCGCGGGCGCAAGTCCGCAGAGCAGGGTGGTGGCCAGCGTTACGAATATAGTGAACAGCAGAACCGCCGAATTCAGGGTGATCTCCGATTCGCTGGGCAGAATCTGAGGAGGCATCGCCGCCAGTACCGCTTTCAATCCACCAAAGGCGAAGAGATACCCGACCACTCCTCCCAGCGCCGCCAGCAGCAGGCTTTCCACCAGGAGTTGCCGGATCAGCCGACGGCGGCTGGCGCCAATTGAGGCGCGAATGGCAATCTCTCTTTCGCGGGACGTGGCTCGCGACAGCAGCAAGTTGGCGACATTGCTGGAGGCGATGAGAAGCAGCATGCCGACGGCGGCGAGAAGAGTGTAGAGCGTCGCCTTGAAGTCACCCACAACGTCGCTCGCGAGACCCACCGTCTGCACGCTGAAATGCTTGGGATAATCTCTCGGGTAGACCTTGGCAAGACCTTGCGCGATAACATTCAGGTCAGCCGCGGCCGCTGCCAGGGTCACACCGGGCTTTCTCTGCTCCTCCGGAACCAGGTACAACGGCCGCCCGGCGTGCACTTCGCCGCCTGTGGCGGTCGCCGCGTCGCGTCCGGCTCTCAAGGGCAGCCAAACGTCGGCGCCGAAGAACTGGAAACGCGGAGGCATAATTCCCACCAGGACTCTCGAAACGCCGTTCAGGGTGAAAGTGGTTCCCACGATCTTCCGGTCGCCGTGGAAATGCTCCTGCCACATTCGATAATTCATGAGGAACACTGGAGGCGCGCCAGGCTCACCGTCATCGGGCGTGATCCAACGCCCCAGAACCGGCTCGACACCGAGGAAGCGAAAAGTGTTGGTGGTGACGTACACTCCGTTCAGCTCTTGTGAACCGCTCGTGGAACTGTAGAGCACCTCGGCGTGCGCGGTGCCGGCCATGTCCGAGAACACGTGGTTCTGTTCCCGGTAATCGAGGAACTCGGGAAGTGAGAGACCGAGCCGGCCGTAGTCTCCCGCCACGTCCATATCGTGGACGCGGAAAATGCTGATGCCGTCTGCGTCTTTGTAGGGGAAGGGGTGGAGCAGGGCGTTATCGAGCACACTGAAGATCGCGGTATTCGCGCCAATGCCCAGCGCCAGAGTCAGCACCGCCACGACGGCAAAGCCGGGGTTCCTCCCGAGCATACGCAAGCCGTATCGAACGTCCTGAAGAACCGTTCCCATGCTTCACCTCAGGGCAGTTATGGAGAGCGGGCGTCCCGCCCGCGCTACGATTTTCAATACAGTCACCTGTGACGCATCACGAGTGACAAGCACGTGACCGCATCTGTCGTCAATCGCCCTCCTATTTGACGTACGACGTCGTAGGACAGTTTGGCGAAGTGGCCCGGCCGGCGCAAGGTCAATTCTGTGATAGGTCGTTCTCCCCGAGCCCACCAAAGGAAAACACGCACGAAAATCGCCAATTTATCCAAAATCCAGGCCGTTTGTTGTCAATAGGTTAGCAGAAGTGGCGGAAAAAGGCGCGTTCTCCGTTGTCCGCTTTTGGGAAAAGGCGTCCCGAGTTCGGACACCTTTACCTCCGAAGGGGTGGAGACGCCTGGAGTATAATGGGGGAAGCGATCGGGTTGGGCTATTGCACAAGAGTCAACTGTCTCGATGGGGGGATGCCATGAAGCAGGGGGGAGGCTCGAGACTGACGGTCTGGATTGTGGCTGCTACCGTCACCCTGGTTCTAGGACAGAGTACGGCGCTGCAGTGCCCGGGCACGCCGGGTTTGGGGTTTGCGCAGCAACCGGCGGGCGCTAACTATGTAGCCTCTCCCTCAGCGGCGCACCCCGCCGACGCCGAACTGGTCGCAATCGTGGTCGATTACCCCGCCCAGGGATCGATCTTCCCTCCCGAGATCACGCCTCCCACCTTCTTGTGGCGCGACGCCTCGAACGCCACCGTCTGGAGGCTCGACGTAACTTTCGCGGACGGCTCGGCGCCGATTCAGGCACAGGCGGCCGGCGAGCCGCTGCGAATCGGCGAAATCGATCCGCGCTGTATTTCCGAAAACAACCAGTTGCCGAAGCTTACGCCGGAGCAGGCAGCAGCGCGAACCTGGATTCCGGATGCGCCCACCTGGAGCACCATCAAGCTGCACTCGGCCGAGCATCCCGCCACCATCACGATCACCGGCTTCTCGGACGGCCAGATGGAGCGCGCCGTATCCCGGGGCTCGGTGGTAATTCAGACTTCGAAGGATCCGGTGGGCGCGCCCATCTTCTACCGCGACGTGCCGTTGATGCCGGCGGAATTGAAGAAGGGAGTCATCAATCCGCTGGCACAGGGCGCGCTGCCGTTGCTCTCCTGGCGCATTCGTAACATCGCTGAACCGAGCAGCCGGCTGGTGCTGACGGGGATGCACACCTGCGCGAATTGCCACTCGTTTTCTCGCGACGGGAAGACCATGGGGATGGACCTTGACGGGCCGGCCAACGACAAGGGGCTGTACTCGATCGCCAGCATTAAGCCCGTCACGACCATCAGCAACCAAAACGTGATCGCCTGGAGTTCCTTCCGCGACGAAACCGTTGCGACCTCGCGCGTAGGCTTCATGTCTCAGGTCTCGCCCGACGGCCGGTACGTGCTGACCATGCTGCGGGGCATGGATAAAGAACTGGCCCGCACCTATTACGTGGTGAATTTCAAGAACTACAATTTCCTCCAGGTGTTCTACCCCACGCGCGGCATCCTGGCATGGTACGACCGCACCACGGGCCAACGGCACGCCTTGCCGGGCGCGGACGATCCGCGCTACGTGCAGACAGACGGGGTGTGGAGCCCGGACGGCAAATTCATCGTGTTCGCCAGGGCGGAGGCGAGAGAACCTTACGAGGCGGGCAAGAAGCTGCCGGAGCACGCAAACGACCCCGAAGAAACCCAAATCCAGTACGACCTATACCGGATTCCGTTCAACGACGGTAAAGGCGGCGAGGCGGTGCCGATCGCAGGCGCTTCCCACGATGGCATGAGCAACAACTTTCCCAAGGTTTCTCCCGACGGCCGCTGGATCGTCTTTGTGAAATGCCGCAACGCGCAGTTGATGCGCCCCGACAGCCAGCTTTACATCGTGCCGGTGCAGGGTGGCGTGGCGCGGCGTATGGGCTGTAACACGCCGCTCATGAACTCCTGGCACAGCTTCTCGCCCAATGGCCGCTGGCTGGTTTTTTCCTCCAAAAGCCGTTCACCTTACACGCAGATGTTCCTGACCCACCTGGACGAGAATGGCAACGACAGCCCGGCGATTCTGGTCGACAACACAACGGCAGCGAACCGTGCCGTGAATCTTCCGGAATTCGTAAATATTCCGCCTGACGGTTTGATGAAAATCGACGTGCCTGCCGCCGAATCGTACCGTCTTTTCGATATCGCCTCGGACCTGACGGCGAAGGGCCATCTCGAAGAAGGCATCGCAGAGTGGAAGAAAGTTCTCGAACTGGACCCCGCCAATGCCAAGGCCCACAACAACCTCGGCGGAGCGCTGGTGCTCGAGGGGAAGATCAACGAGGGCATGGCGGAGTTGCGAGCGGCGATCGAGATCGATCCTGACTACAGCGAACCGCAGAGTAACTACGCCATCGGCCTGATCCAGGAGAAAAGGCTCGACGAAGCAATGCCGTACCTCGAGCGATCGATCGAGCTCAATTCCTCCTACGCCAAGGTCTACGAAGCTATCATTTCCAATGTAGACTGGCCTCCTAGCCCCCCCCAGCCTAGCCTTAGGCTCGAGGATGTGGACCCTCGGAGGGCAGAGGAGCAGACCAGCCAGAACGCCAGCCGGCAGGAGCGCGAAAGCCTGGATGCGGAGTACAGGCAAAGACTGCAGGCGGTGCTTGCGGCGATCATGGCCCCCGATGATTCCGCTCGCGGCGGGGCGAGTGAAGACGCCGGACCGCTCCAGCCGAGAAGTTCATCTAGCCTGCTGCGGCCGCTCGCCTCACCCGGTTTGACACCCGGCTATAGCGCCGAACCGGACCTCACGACGATGATCGCCCATTTGGAGATCCCGCGGCTGCGCAAGCTCGCCGAGCAAGGTGATAAATCCTCAGATGAGAGCTTTGCTGCTCAGCGGCAGATTCTGCGCATCTTTCTTCATACTTACGAGGCCTCGCACGACCTCCTTGCCCAGAATAAAGTGGGCCCGGCCCTGAGCTGCCTCGAGATCGCGGCCCAAGCCGCGCCCACAAACCCCTACATCCTGTATGACCTGGCTAGAGCGCAAGCGCTCAACGGCCAGCAAAAGAAAGCGCTGAACACACTCGAAGCCGCGGTCAAGAACGGCTTCAAGAGCGGCGATCAGGCGGAAGGAGATCGCGCCTTCCAAGGATTGCGCGGGAAGGCAGATTTTGAGCGTGTGGTCGCTGTGATGAGGGAGAAGGCAGTAGGCAGTAGGCAGTAGGCGGAAAGCAGTAAAGCGAATTCAAATGGCAAATGGCAAAAGTCAAATGGCAAATGGTTTACGATTTGTCAAACGTCGGGTTGTTATTTTTGACATGCCAAATCGCGAAACATTTGCCATTTGACTTTTGCCATTTGCCGTTTGAAATGTTTTTGGTTTTACCTTGCTCGCCGCGGAAGTGACCCCTCACCCGTCCGCCGGCGGCTGATGAAGGCGCCGTCGCCGGACACCCTCTCCCCAAGGGAGAGGGCTACATCCCTCGACGAGCCCCTACAGCCCAACGATCCCGGCGTCTTCCTTGATGGTTAGAATCTGATTCACTTTAAGGTTCGCGAATTTCTCCACTTTTTGAGAGGTGGGCCATTTTACTTCGATCAAGTCTACGATCTTGCTCTCGCCCAAGCCGAAGT
This sequence comes from Terriglobia bacterium, assembly GCA_050010015.1. Lineage (GTDB taxonomy): Bacteria > Acidobacteriota > Terriglobia > UBA7540 > UBA7540 > CAVROP01. The sequence continues at coordinate 3,448 of JBEKLY010000017.1, read as the reverse complement.
GCAGGCGAAGCTCGCTCTGCGACATCACACTTGTGCCGCTGTGGACTTCGTCCATCTGCGAGTGCTTGCCGGTCACCACGCGCACTCGAGCGCCGATGGCCGTGCGGTTGCACTTCGTGCCGATCAGCTTCACCTTGATCCAATTGTTCTTGTTCCCACCGTCATTGCGCAGAAGCGACGGCACATCGTTCATGTTCAAGACCAGCGCGTCGATGTCTCCGTCATTGTCGTAGTCTCCAAACGCGCAGCCGCGGCTCGAGAAGCGTTCGGCAATTCCCTGCCCCAGCTTCGCGGATACGTCCTCAAATCTGCCGTTGCCCAGATTGCGATAGACCATTCGAGGTGATTTGAACGCTTCCCCAATCTTCTCAATCTCGGGATAAACGTGACCCGTCACATAGAGGATGTCCGGCCAGCCGTCGTTGTCGTAGTCCAGAAAGCCGATTCCCCAATTGACGGTCTTGGTGATCATTCCCACGCCGGCCGGGTTGCTCACCTCCGTGAAGGCTCCGTCGCCGTTGTTGTGGTAGAGATCGATCGAATCGTTGACGAAGTTGGTTTTGGCAATATCCAGCCAGCCGTCGCAGTCGTAATCACCAACGCCTACGCCCATGCCGGACTGCTCCGCGCCGTCTTCGCTCAAGGCGCAGCCCGCCATAACGGCCCGCTCGGTGAAAGTCCCGTCGTGGTTATTCCGGAAGTAAAGACTGGGTTGCGTATCCACCGCTACGTATATATCCGGCCAGCCATCGTTATCAAAGTCATAAGAGACGGCGGTGATCGAATAGCGCGGGCCGGGCTTGAGAATGCCGGCCTTTTCGCTCACGTTGGTGAACGTTCCGTCGCCGTTATTGTGGTAGAGGATATTCGACCCGCCCGGGAAGCCGCGCGGGCCGCACAACACGGGGACGCCGTGCCAGTCGCACGCACCCCTCTGGCCGAGCATGCCCGGCAGGTGCTCGAGATCGAGGTCGATGTAGTTGGCCACGAACAGGTCGAGGCGCCCGTCGCGGTCATAGTCGAGCCACGTACAGCCCGTTCCCCATCGCACCCGGTCTTCGTAAAGGCCTGCTTTCTGGGTCACATCTGTGAACGTTCCATCGCCGTTATTATGAAAGAGAATGTTATGGCCCCAGAAACAGCAGAACAGGTCGTCCCAGCCGTCGTTGTCGTAGTCGCCCACGCAAATCCCGGTCTGCCAGCCGGTTCGCGCCAGGCCTGAACGCTCCGTCACATCCGTGAACGTGCCGTCCCGGTTGTTCTTGTAAAGATGAGAAGTGGGCGCTTTGCCGGGCGCGTAGGATTCGCCCAGCCTCATGCCGTTTGTAAGATAGATATCCAGCCAGCCATCGTGGTCGTAATCGAAGAAGGCGAGGCCGCTGCCTTTGGTCTCGATAATGTACCGTTTCTCATTGACTCCGCCCCAGACGTTTGGAATCGTGAGCCCCGCGCTCCGCGCCACGTCTACGAAGGTGACACCGTCGCTCGTCGCGCCGGCCTTCAGGCCGGCACTTGCCGCCGTGGCGCCGGTCCACCCGCAAAGTGGACGGGTGAACAAGTCAACGAGGTTCGCGCCCAAGGCGAGTACGGAAGCACCGATGAAATCGCGGCGTGGAAATGGCATCTCCGAGCTATGATCCTTGTTACGCACTTACCCAGTGGTTTATTCGGCGGCCAAAGCTGTTAGACGGGCGGCTCTGCCGCCCTGACTTGCGGAAAGGCTATGCCTTTCCGGAACTTCGACACCCCATACTTGGTTTTTTGGCGAGGCTGCGCCTCGCCGGTTGAGGCGCAGCCTCAACCGCGAAACATGAATGAGAGACGCACCCTGGAAAGGTAGAGCCTTTCCGCAAGTCTGGCGGCAGAGCCGCACGGTACTACCGTCCTTGCAGGGCACCCGTGGTGGCTGCCCCCGGGCCGACCAGACGCCGCGTCCCTACTGAGCCGGCTGCAACTTTTTGAACTTAGCCTCTTCCTCCTGGGCCTCGCCAGCGCGCCCCAGGTCGCGATAGATTTGCGCCAGCAGGAAGTGGACTCCGGGATCGTCGCTCGCGCGGGCGGGCTCAAGAGCCTCAAGGGCCTCGCGCTTGCGGTCGAGTTGGCGCAGGGCTTTGGCCAGGCCAAGTCGAACTGGGACCGCACCGGGGTCGAGTTGCAAGGCGTGGCGAAACGCGGCGACTGCAGGCTCAAGCTGCGCGTGCTTTCGATAAATCTCGCCCATCTCGTATTCCGCCTGGGCGCTGGTCGGATCGACTTTCAATTCTCCGTTCAGTTCGGTCAAAGCCTCGCGCCAGGCGTCTGGCTCCGGCGAGTGGGTCAGCATCAGAACAGCGATTTGCAGGTGAGCCCCTTGCAAGGTGGGCTCGAGCTTCAGGGCGTGACGATAGGCGTCGACGGCGCCTTTCCAGTTCCCGTCGCTTGCCGCCACCGAAGCCATTACCTGGTAAGTCCGCGCGGAATTAGGCGCCACCTTCATGAGCTTCAGATAGGTCTCCGAAGAAAGCCGCCCGTAAAGCTGGCCTGCGGCAAAGAGGACGTCAGGATCGTCGGGATAGGCGGCAAGCAGTTTCTGCGCGACTTGGTCCGCCTCCGCCTCCTTGCCGGCGGCGAGCGCACATCGCTCCAGGCTAAGGCCCAGGATGCGGCGCAGCTTTACGTCGGAGTTGGAAGTGAACTCCTGTTCGAGGCCCGGCATGGCCTGTTCGCAGTCGCCCACAGCGGCCAGGCTGAGCGGCAGAAACGATTTCGCCGTCTGCAGGTTGGCGTCGCGGCGGAGAGCTTCCTGGAATTCGCCGATCGCCTGGCGATATTGATGACCGGCGTAATAGGCAAGGCCAAGGTTGGCGCGCGCTTCGGCCAGGGTGGGATCGACCTTAAGGGCCGCGGAGAGGTGCTGCTCAGCGGCGGCGAAATTGCCGTGCCTTAGCGCTTCCATCCCCTGTTCGACTTCGCCCTGGACTTCCGGTTTCTGAGCGAATGCGAGAGATAGCAACAAAGATAAGAAGAGCAAACACCCTGCAACGCGAGCGATCATGCTAAAGAATTGTATCGGAGTGCGCGCCGGAAGATCAACAGCGAGTAACGAACCCTTATCGGTCGAGAACCGGGTGAAGGCAGACGGTAAACTGTACGCCCTCGAGTTTCTACATTTCGGACCACCTGTTACTTAGCGTCCGCTGATTGGCGGCTCTGCCGCCCTGTCTTGCGGAAAGGCTTCGCCTTTCCGGAGATCGCGCCTCGTTTTCCTGGTTGAGGCTGCGCCTCAACCGGCAAGGCGCAGCCTCGCCTAAGAGCCTAGAGTGGAGCGACGGAGACTCGGAAAGGCAGAGAAGCTGTGAAATTTTTGTTGTTTTCAATCTCATGCAACACGCTCGGGACCGATTCGAGTCGGTGGCGGAGGCCGAGTTGAGACTTACTCACGGTGCCGGCACGGTTTTGACTCCTTTTT
>JBEKLY010000016.1:0-46448 GCA_050010015.1 Terriglobia bacterium | reverse complement strand
TTATTTTGGGATGGTATTTCGCAAGGCCGTAGGTATGCCCCCCGGCCAGTATCGGCGTCGGTATAGCGGCACGGCGGTTGAGGACACCCTTGCACACCACCCCTCCGGCTTGGGGCAAGATATTTTAGTCCCAGGGAGTATTTCGGCTTCCGCGAAACGATCACCCGCCGGTCATTCGAACCCGCGAGGGCAACTGGCGGTGAAGCCAGGGGAGTTTGTCCAATGATTTTTTCCTCAGGACTCAGTTTTCCCGAAGGTCCAGTGGTGCTTCGCGATGGAAGTTGGCTGGTAGTAGAAATGGGGACCCAACCCGGTTGCGTCACCGAGATTAGCCCGGATGGACAGCACAAGAGGGTGATCGCTAAGACGGGGCGGCCGAATGGCCTGGCGCTGGATAAAAACGAATGTGTTTGGGTCGCGGAATCCATCAATTCGACCCTGCTCCGGGTGACCTTGGACGGAAAGATGGAAGTCATCGCCGCCGAGTGCGAAGGTCGACCTTTCTTGTGGCCGAACGATCTCTGTTTCGGTCCGGATGGCGCCGTGCATATGACCGACTCGGGCGTCAGGGTGGGGGACTTTAAGGTCGGCACGGGGCACCGTCCCGATTTCAAAAGCGTAAAACTCGACGGTCGAATTTTCCGGATCGATCCAAAAACCAAGCAGGTGCGACAACTGGAGAGCGGATTGCGCTTTAGCAATGGGATTGCATTCGGTCCGGATGGCAAACTTTACGTCAATGAGACCGTGACGGGGATGGTCTATCGCTACTCCTGGAGCGAAGGCGGTAAACTGGGTCCGCGGGAACCCTTTGGCAATTCCAATCCCGATCCCGGTTCGGGTTTTCAGGGGCCGGATGGGATGGCTTTCAGCAAGGACGGCAGGTTGTATGTCGCGATTTTCGGCCGAGGCCGCGTCACCGTACTGGATTCGGGTGGGCGAGTGATTGAGCATATTTCGACCCGGGGGCAGAAGCCCACCAATGTGGCTTTCGGCTTGCCTGGAGACACGCGAATTTATGTGACCGAGAATGAATATGGTTCTCTAGAGGTGTTTGACGTTGGGGTCGAAGGCCTGCCCCTATACCAATAATCGTCTACCCCGCGGAAGCTCTTCACTTACCAGAGAGGAACACTGATCCGTGACCATACATGAAATTCCGACGCCGGCCCTTCTCGTCGATCTGGACGGAATGGAAGCGAACTTAGAGCGTATGGCGACCTTCTTCCGGACCGCGCCGGCGAAACTTCGTCCTCATTACAAAAACCACAAGTGTCCGGAATTGGCCCAACGACAGCTCGATGCCGGCGCCATCGGCCTTACCTGCGCCACGCTTGCGGAAGCCGAGTGCCTGGTCGAGCAAGGCGTGCGGCAGATCCTGCTGGCGAACGAGATCGTGGACCCCATCAAGATGCGCCGCTCGGTGGAACTTGCTCGCCAAGCGGACATCATCTTCTGCGTCGATGATGAGAGGGTTGCCGATGATTTCGCCCGTGCGGGTCGTAACGAGCAGACGCCCATCAGCGTGCTCATCGATGTCGATATCGGCCAGCACCGCTGCGGCGTTCCACCCGGAGATCCCACGGTGCTCCTGGTCAGGAAGGTCTTGGCAACCGGTCTGAGGTTTCGTGGCCTGATGGGATACGGGGGCCACCTCTCGCACCAACTGCCCGGGCCGGAGAAAGCTGATGCGGTGGCCGCGGCGCTGCGGCCTCTGATGGAAACGATAGCCCGTTTGGAAGGCGAAGGCATTGCCGTCGGGATCGTCAGTGGCGGCGCAACCGGCACCTATTCCCTGACGGGGTGCCACCCAGGGCTGACGGAAGTGCAGGCAGGCTCTTACCTGCTCATGGATACCAACTATCGGGAATGCTGCACAGACTTTGACCTCACCTTGACGGTGTTATCCACAGTGATCAGCAAAACCGACCGGGAATACGTGATCGTCGATGCCGGCTTGAAAACCCTCAGTTGCGAGCGCGGCATCCCGGCAGTGAAGGGTCCGGGCGGGCTCACTCCCCGCAAGTTCAATGCCGAGCACGGCATTATTGACTTGGGCGAGGCCGCGCCACCCATCAGTATTGGTGATAGGATCGAAATCTGGGTTCGGTACTCCGACGCCACCGTCAACCTTCACGATCGAATCTACGGCGTCCGCGACGGGAACGTTGAGAGAATCTTCCAATTGTGCGGTTGAGGCCGCCAAAGGTTGTTTCGATGGAACTAAGCATTTGACTGGTGTCCTGAGTCAGAAGTTCGTTGAAGAATTGAGCCCGCGGGGCGGGCGGCAGCGAGTAGCCCACGGCGTAAGCCGTGGGTCGCGAGAGCCCCACCCTCACCCCCATCCCCTCTCCCGCTCGCGGGAGAGGGGTGCCGAAGGCGGGGTGAGGGCCATCAAACCCAGGGCTTACGCCCTGGGCTACTCTATGCCGCCCCTAACGGGGCTTTAAAGAACGGTCGAGCTTGAGAAAGACTTTGTTAACGAACATCTGTCTCACGACACTGGACGCAGAGAAGAGTCCACAGCACTCTCACCGCTCATGGGAGGCGAAGATGTCGAGTCCCCTGAAAGGGGCCATTATCGGGTGTGGCTGGTTCGCGGAGAATCATCGTCAAGCTTGGCTGCGGATTCCCGGTGTGGAGATCGTGGCTGCAGCCGACCGGCACTTGGACCGCGCACAGCAATTCGCAAAGAGAGCCTATGGTTCGGCGGAAGAGCTGTTCGCGCGCGAACAGCTCGACTTCGTGGATATCGCCACCCATGCGGATTCCCATCTTTCGCTCGTCCAGCTTGCGGCAGAAAGAAAAATCCCCACCATCTGCCAGAAACCGATTGCGCCCGATTGGCCTCGAGCCGTGAAGCTCGTCGAGGCGGCGGAGTCAGCGGGTGTGCGCCTGATGATTCATGAAAACTGGCGATGGCAGCCCTGGTACCGTGCAGCCCATGAAATGATCGCCCGGGGAGATATCGGCGCGCCGATCGGCTACGGATTTCGCTTCCGCAGGCGGGACGGGCTGGGAAACGAACCTTATACGGAGCAGGCGTATTTTCGTAATGAACCGAGATTGATCGTCCAGGTGACCCTCGTCCACCACATGGATACCGCGCGCTTTCTTTTTGGCGACATTGACTCGGTGTATGCGCAAGCCAGTCGCCGGAACCCGCACATCGCTGCCGAAGACCAAGCCATCATCGTGTTAAGCCACCAAAACGGGGTTCATGGTTGGGTCGACGGCCATCGATTCCAGGATCCCCTTCCGGATGGTCCAGCCATGGGGGACGCGTTCTTCGAAGGCGAACTCGGCGTCATCTCGATTCTGGCCACAGGCGATCTCTATCGAAACAATGTCCTGGTGCTGAAGAACGATGTCACGGTTGGGCCCTTGGGGGATAGTGTGCGCGCTACGCAGGCCCACTTCATATCATGTTTGCAAAACGGTTCTCCGTTCGAGTCCGACGGCCGCTCGTATCTGCGCACCTTCGCGGCAGTCGAGGCAGTATATCGGAGTATCGCCGAGCGGCGATGTGTCTCGCTTAGCGAGGTTTTCGGTCCAGATCGCCCGCCCACTGCCCGGCCGGCGCCGTAGGCGCCGGTTTCGATTGAAGAAATTGGAAGATGGGGCGCGATCGCCGTTCAATCGGGCTGCAGGTACGGAAGGTCTGGAAATGACTGTGGATCTTCCACGAGTGTTCTGGGTCAGAAGTTCGTTGAAGAAGCCACTTGCATGCGGCCAGCGTTTTCCGAGCCCCGTCAGGGGCGGCATACATTAGCCCAGGGCGTCAGCCCTGGGTTAGAGGGCCCTCACCCCGCCTTCGGCACCCCTCTCCCGCCCGCGCGGGAGAGGGGAAGGGGGTGAGGGAGGTCTCGCTGACCCACGGCTTACGCCGTGGGCTAAATGCTTGCGCCCGCTCCGCGGGCTGACTTCTTCAACGAACTCCTGACCCAGAACACTAGGGGAAATGAAGGGGGCGTAACATGTCGAAGAAGATAGGGCTTTTAGGTGTAATCTGCGTACTCTTCGTGGCGCAAGTACTTGGGCAGCCGATCAAACTCCATCCTGCCAACCCACACTATTACCTGTTCAATGGACAGCCTACCATCCTGATCACTTCCGCTGAGCATTACGGAGCCGTGATCAATCTGGATTTCGATTACGTCAAGTATCTGGACGCTCTGAAGGCGTATGGAATGAACTACACGCGTCCTTGGCCGGGCGCCGTGATTGAGATGGTGGACGAGTATGTCCACGGTAACCCGGTGGCGCCGAAGCCGGGCCGGACCATCGTGCCCTGGGCGCGAAGCAGCGAGCCCGGTTATGTCTATGGCGGAAACAAATTCGACCTCGACAAGTGGAATCCGGATTTCTTCGTGCGCCTGAAAGACTTCATTACCAAGGCGGCGGAGCGCGGTATCGTGGTCGAGGTCTGTTTCTTCAACTCGCAGTATTCCAATCGTTGGCCTCGGTCTCCCCTCTATTACGAAAACAACATCCAGGGCGTGGGCAAATGCGACTACAGGGACGCCCAGACGATGAAACACCCGGACCTGGTTCAGCGCGAAAGCGAGTACGTGAGCAAAATCACCCAGGAAGTTAACGCGTATGACAATGTCATTCTCGAGGTTTGCGATGAGCCGTCCAACTTTACAGATCACGCTGACGCCGGTCCCTGGGTGGGCCACCTCTTGCAGGTCATCCATGATACTGAAGAGAAACTGCCCAAGAAGCACCTGGTGGCGCAGGAGGTGGAAGGGCCGCTGGCAGGTCCGATTGATTTCTCGGGAAGTCCCCTGCTCTCGATCATTGTCGGGCAGTACGTATGGGGTGGGGAAGAGGATAGTGAGCAAATGGGGGGAATGAAAGGTCTCGATTATGAGTACGGCCACAACAAGCCGATTGAACTCAACGAAACTTCGTATTACCCCATGTGGTATCAGCATACCGACCCAGTCACGGCGTCCCGTGTGGAGGCCTGGGAGTTCATGGTGGGCGGCGGGGCCAGTTTTAACCAATTGAACTCGCGATTCTCGACGCAGGACCCGGCCGGCGACACTCCCGACAACGCCGAGGTGATGCGCGCGCTGCGCAACCTGAGGGACTTTCTTCACAGCTTCGACTTCGTCAAGATGCACGCGGACAAGAGCTTCGTGATCAGCGGCGTGCCGGACGGAGTCTACTGTCGCGGCCTCAGCCAGGTCGGAGAACAGTACGCCTTGTATCATCACCACAGCGAACTCGCCCGCGACAAGATGTACTACATTGTGCACCCCGGACATTATCAGGAAACCTTCGTTGTGGCTCTTCCCGGAGGAACCTACCGCGAAGATTGGGTAGACCCGGCCTCGGGGTCCGTGATCAGCAGCGCCACTTTCGCGCACCAGGGCGGAAGGAAGGAGCTTGACACTCCCGAGCATACGGTGGACATCGCCTTGCGGATCAAGCGCGTTCCCTGAATTCAGCGCACCCGGCGTGGCATTTTTGCCCTGTCGATTCCAGTCAAACTGGGGAGCCCCTCGAATGTGTCGATGCTGCGCATTGAGGAAGCACCTGAGGAGCTCATATGAATCAACCTTACCTTTTGCGCGTCGTCAATCAAACCCCGACTGAGTTTTGGGTCAACAATCCGGCTCGCCGGCAGGCTGATCTGGCCATCGCCCATGGCGCCAGCGGCTGCACCAACAACCCCGCTGGTGTGTGCGCCAGCAAACACCAGTTTGACGCCGACTAAAGTTTCTGGTGAGGAGTGCCGATCAAGACTTGTGAGAAGTACGATTTCCGGAGGAGATCACCAATGTCCACTTCCAGCATTTCCAGCGGCATGTCTACTCAGTTGCAGCAATTGCAGCAGGAGTTCCAGCAACTTGGCACGGATTTGAGTTCTGGAAATCTCACTGCGGCGCAGTCGGATTTTGCGACCGTACAGAAGAATATGCCGCAGACCAGTTCTTCCACGTCGACAACGCAAAGCAGTAACCCAATTGCCCAGGCCTTAAGTCAGCTTTCGAAGGATTTGCAGTCCGGAAACCTCTCGGCCGCCCAGCAGGACTTTGCGAACCTTCAACAAGATTTCCAAAGCCACGCTGCACAGGGGCACCACCACCATCATGGGTCCGGCGGAAGTGAACAGAATCAGTTCTCCCAAATGTTCAATCAACTGGGTCAAGATCTGCAATCGGGCAATCTATCAAGTGCACAGTCAACCTGGACGTCTATGCAGCAGCTTTTGCAGAACGGCAACAGTTCGAGCCAATCTTCAAACACCGCGTATACCGGCGTGTCCGTCAACGCTTAGGCCGGAAGGTCGGCAGTATAGGCCAACCCGGCGCACTGCCGGCCCGTAAACCCGAAAAAGCGGCGGGAAGAAGGTACTTCACACTGCCCCTCCCGTCCCGGTACCCGCGCAGCGCAATCGCGCGCATCCGTGACGCTGTGCGGAGAGGCTGTTTAGCATCAGCGTGCTTTCGGTTAAGACCAGCTCGGCTCGCGCTGCAACAAAGTCGGAACTCTCAGACTGTGAAGCATCGTAGAATCAATCTTCCCAAGCAACCTGGCCTGGCGTTATGGAAAGGGCAAGCGTCGCGCGTGCAGGCATGGCAGGCAAAAGCGCTTGAGCATCATCGAGCCGGCCGGCTGAACGATGCCGAAGATCTTTACCGGAAAATCCTCGATATCAATCCGCGTCACGCAGACGCACTGCATTTGCTGGGAGTCATTGCCTATCAGGGTAGGCGTTACCCTGAAGCTGTCGAATTGATCGGCAGAGCCATCGCAATCCATCCCAAAGGAGCGTCCTACTACTCGAACCTTGGCAATGCTCTTCAGGCGCTGGGCCGACTCGATGAGGCGCTCGAAACATATCGGCAGTCAATTTGTTTGGCGCCACACTGTTTCGAAGCTCACATCAATCTCGGCCACGTGCTGCGGGAAAAGGGAGCCTTGGCGGAAGCGGTGGAGAGCTACCAACATTCGTTGGCACTTCACGCCAACAGCCCGGAGGCCTACGTCGGCCTGGGAAGAGCACTGCAGGAGCAGGGCAATTCCGAGGAGGCCGAACGGTGCTATCTGAGGGCTTTGAAGCTCAACCCTCTCTATGCCCTCGCGCATTACAATCTGGGAAACTTCTTGCGGGCTCAAGGCGACCTGGAAGGAGCTTTGTCCCGGTATCGAAGAGCTCTGGAACTTGATCCCAACAATGACAACGCGGCGTTCGCCATCGGTTTGGTCGAAATTCAACGAGGGGAATTCTCCCGCGGCTGGCCGCAATTTGAACGGCGATGGAAAACCGACTTTCAGGATACGCCCTGCCGCTTCTATCGCGAACCACTTTGGACGGGTGAGAGGCTGCCTTCCGGGAATCTCTTCATTTGGAGTGAACAAGGGATAGGTGACGAGATCATGTTTGCCGGACTCTTGCCGGAGGTGTTCGAGAGCGGAAACCACTGCATCGTCGAATGCGACCCTCGCCTGCGGCCGCTCTATGCACGCTCGTTTTCCGGCGTGGACATCGTCTCACGCGGGGCGGGTGAGACGATCGAGTTTGCCGCACATCTGCCTAGCGGCAGCCTTCCCGGATTGTACCGCCGCACGCCAGCTTCGTTTGCCGTCACGTCGTCTCCGTATCTCGTCGCCGACCCCGCACAGCGCGCGAAGTTTCGGAATCGATACACCGGCGGCAGGCGAGTCGTTGGATTGGCTTGGTATACGCGAAACAAGAAGACCGGACGCCTCCGGAGCATGGATTTATCGCTGTTTCGACCGCTGTTCGCCCACCCGGAGATCCGCTGGGTGAGCCTGCAATACGGCGATCCGAGCGACCTGGAAAAGCACGCCGCGGCCGCTGGAGCGCCACTTCTGATCGACCGGCAAGTCGATCAGCTTGCCGATATGGACCTGTTTGCCGCCCAAGTTGCCGCCCTGGACCTGGTGATCACGATCGATAACTCGACTGCCCATCTGGCCGCGGCGCTCGGCGTTCCGGTTTGGCTGCTTCTGCCATTTGCCCCGGACTGGCGCTGGCTTCTCGACCGCAAGGACAGCCCGTGGTACCCCACCATGCGCCTGTTTCGGCAGGCGCAATCACATAATTGGCACTCGGTGATCGAGCAAGTTCGTGATGTCTTGTAGAGTTGCTTACGAGGAACGAAGGAAGATTGTCTCGTAACAGGCTTTGAAACACAGCCATGTCCCTCCCTTCGATATATCCGCCGTGCTACCGTCCTGTCTTCCCGCGACAGGCGTATTCACTGGAAGGACACGTCTAGAAAGCGATATTCGCACGCGCCCAGGCGAGGCACTTCAGGTTCGACTCATCTTCGAGTTTGATCTGCGCCGCGGGACTTAGGCCGGCGATGCGCGGCAGAGGCGCCTTCGGTTTGTTCTTGCGCACCATCGCCAGCGTCTTAGCCAGATCGCGTCCCGGCAGCGGGCTGTAAGAATCGTCAAAGGTGGCCCAGTACTTGGTCGTAAACACCGGGATTTTCAGCGGGTCGCGCGTGATCATCTCCAGCTCGAAAATCATGTTCGGGTCCTTTTGACGTAGGAGCCGCACCATCTCCTTGAGGTCGAGTATTCCATCGCCCATCGGGACCTCGGAGAGCAGAAAGCCGTCCTCATACTCTTCCACCGCCATGTCCTTGATGTGGGTGAAGAAGGCGTAGGGCAGAAGCGTCCGCAGGGTGTCCATGGGGTCTTCGCAAAGTGAGATGTTGTTGCCGAAATCGAAGCACACCCCAACGTACTCGCTACCCAGGCGCTTCAGCCAGGCGGCCTGCTCGGCGGCCCGGAATCCTTTGTGGTTCTCGATCCCCAAGCGCATCTGGTACTTCTCGAGGACCGGCTCCGCCAGTTCGACCGAAGCTTTGACGCCCTCGAACATCGTCTTCCAGGGTCCGAAGCTGTCGAAGTCCTCGTACCGGCGTCCGGTCAGCGCCGCGTGGAACGCGACCGCTCCCGCTTCCTTGTAGGCCTTCACTTCAGTCTCGAACGCATCGCGATCGCTCTTCTGATGTGGCAACCGCGGATCGCAGACGAGGAACATGTTGTACCCTTCGAGCCGCGCCCGGAACTTCTTGATAGCATTCGGATCCATGGACGGAGGGTTCATCTGCACGCCCGCCAGTCCGAGTTTATGGCAGTGCTCGACGATATCGAACGGCTGCCCGCCCGCACGGCTCGCCTGGATGCGCAGCATGAAAGCGCTTGGCGTGCCGCCCATGCGCAGCGGATTGTCCGGCGCGAGCGCGGCAGTGGAAATCGAGCGGAGCCAAGCGGGTGCTGAGCTGGCGAGCGCCAAGATCTCTCTCCGTGTCATGATCCCTCCCAACTCGGCAAAGTCCCCTAACATCGGGTAGTGTCCTAATTTGATGGATCCCGTAGGGGGATGTCATTCCGAGCGGAGCGAGGAATCTCGCTCTGATTCGCTCGAGCGTGCCCCAATTGCAAGGCCAGAGCGGGATTCCTCGCTCCGCTCGGAATGACATCCATATTAGGACGGTACCCAAATTAGTACGCCACCTAACATCGCCGCTACTAGACCTCAACCAGGCTCTTGAGAACCCCGTCCCAAGGGGCGCGATAAGGTCTGTAGCACATCGCGGCGGCCTCTTTATCGCCGATCACCTGCTCCTTATCAGGGTCCCATTGGATGGCGCGCCCGAGCCGCAGTGACATGTTAGCCAAGTTGCATACCACTGCCACCTTGTGGCCGTCTTCCACTTCGCATAGGGGGCGCTTGCGAGTCCGCATGCTGCTCAGCCAGTCGCGTTCGTTCATGGCCATGGTGTCTTCCCCGCCGGTGCCGTAGCGGGCGTCGGACTCCACTCCTCCCTTGAAACCCTGAATCCACGGCGTCGGCTTCACATCGCTATAGACCGGACCGCCGATGGGTTGTCCCATAAAAGGCGGGATGTCGTTGACCGGATCGATCTTGTTCTCCGGGATGACCTCGTAGCCGCCGGCAAGCACCAGGCTGCCTTTGGTTCCCAGGTAGACTTGGCCGCGCGTGGCGGGGTCGCCGCGCAAGGCGTTGGCTTCGCGGATGGCCATATTCACGGTGAAACCGCCCGGAAATTGCCATGTGGTATCCTGGGTATCCGGCGTCTCACCGTCGTCTTCGAGCGCGAACCGGCCGCCGGTGGACATCACCAGCGTCGGACCCTTCACGTTCATGCACCACAGCACCTGGTCTAGCAGATGAGCCCCCAGGTTGGTCATTTGGCCGCCGGAATAATCCCAGAACCAGCGGAAATGGTACAGGGCGCGGTGCCTCTGGTACGGCTTCTTGGGGGCGGGACCGAGCCACATGTCGTAGTCGATCTCGGGCGGCGGATCTTCGATGGGAGTCTTGCCGAATCCGGGATAAATATTGCGGTAGGAGGCAATCCGGATGGAATGGATCTTCCCAAGCTGGCCGCTTTCGATGACTTTCTTGGCCTCGGCAACACCTTTGCCATGGCGCCGCTGCGTACCCACAACCACGATGCGGTTGTATTTGCGCGTTGCCTGGATCATCCACTTGCCTTCGTCGATGAACAGCGTCATCGGCTTTTCGACATACACGTCCTTGCCCGCTGCGCAGGCCATGATGGTGAGCAGCGCGTGCCAGTGGTCCGGCGTGGCTACAACGACCCCTTGGATGTCTTTGTTCTCATACATCCTGCGGAAATCGCTGTACCCTTTGGCGCGGGGATTTCCGATGTACTGGAGACCTTCCTCCAGGCGTGGCTTGTAGACGTCCGAGAGACCCACCAGATCGACATCGCCGAACTTTTTGAAATCGCTGACGTGCTGTTTGCCGATCAGCCCGAACCCGATGAACCCGATGCCGATACGGTCATTCGCCCCGAGAACCCGTTTGTACTGCGCGGCCGTCAGGGCAGCCGCACCCAGGAACTCTCGCCGGGTGGTCTGGACCGTTTCCAGTTTATTTAGCATTTGCCGCTCCCCCTTAGAGCTGCGTCATTACCGCGGTCAATGATTACTTGGCTGAGTTTTTCACGCCTCATCCTGCCCGTCAATCAGAAAGTCAACGCCAAAAATTCGACATTTTTCTCCGGGCCGCGACATTTCGGATGCGGCACAAGTCTTGTGTCTCAGTAATTCGCCATATAGGTCGAGGAGATTCGGCCACGCGTCAGCAGCCCCGTCAGGGGCGGCATAAAGTAGCCCAGGGCGTGAGAACGTGTGAAAAAATCGATGCCTGTCATCCTGAGCGAAGCGAAGGATCCCGGCAGTTTCTTATGGTTCAGCGATTTTCCGAACAACTACAGAGATCCTTCGCTGCGCTCAGGATGACACGTTCCGAATTTCTTCACACCTTCTTACGCCGTGGGCTACTCGCTTACGCCCGCTCCGCGGGCTGACATACTCAACGAACTTTTGGGAAGTATATGAGAGCGGTGACGCGGCGGCAACCATTGGGGAGGTTGTCAAGACTGCGGTTTCGCGGTTGCTGCTTGACCCTGAGTCGAGTGTTAGGTTTAAATGGCTACTGCTTTATAGGGGGTAAACTATGCTGACTCGTCGACGATTCCTTGAGAAAACAGTCCAGGGTGTTTCTGCTGGCGTGGCAATCACGGCGGCGGAGACCTGGGGCGCTGGTCAACTGGCCTGGTCCAAGCCGGTCGGCCTGGAAATCTACACCGTACGTGAAGAATACGCGAAGGACCCGGCCGGGACACTAAAAAAAGTGGGCGCCCTCGGCTATCGCGAAATGGAAATTTCGACTCAGATCCCCGCCGCAACGCTTAAGACCTACCTGAGCGCCGCCAACCTGACGGCGCCTAGCACCTACGATGAAGTGCCCAAGGACCTCGCAAGCTGGATAAAGACGTTAGACCACGTTCATCCCTACGGGTTTCGCTATATTGTGGTGGGCGATAACCCCCAGATCGACGCCGAGGCATGGAAACGGCGGGCTGAACTGTTCAACGAATGTGGAAAGCTCGCGCAGCTAGCCGGTATGCAGTTTTGCTACCACGCTCACTTCCACGAGTTTGCGCGCCTAGGCGACACTTGCGGCTACGACATCATGCTTTCACGCTGCGATCCGAAACTGCTGAAAATGGAAATGGACGTTTTCTGGGCCACCTACGCCGGCCAGAATCCGCTCGACTACTTCCAAAAGTACCCGGGCCGCTTTCCTTTGCTCCACGTCAAGGACTTGAAGCCGGGCTTCCCAACGAGTACCAGCAGCTTCCCCTATGATAACGGGCCGAACCCGTTCGCTCCTGTCGGCAAGGGTCGTATCGATTGGGTGAAGATCTTTGCTCATGCGCGCCAAGCCGGCGCCGAGCACATCTTTGTCGAGCAGGACCGCTGCGACGGCAGTCCGTTCGAAGCGATTGCGACCAGCTTCAAGTATTTGAAGAATCTCCGCCTGAGCTGATGGCCACGGTGCAACCAACTTGTCCAAACCAGGAGTAGACCAGTTGCTCATCGAGTCGGCCCTTCAGCCGGAGCTGCGCCGGCGTCTCGTGGAATCTCCGGACGAAGTCTTCAGGGATTATGATCTCAGCGAAGAAGAGAAGGAGATCCTCCGGCGGCCCGACGATCGTTTGCTTCCATTGCTTGGAGCAGCCCTTGCGCGCCAAATGGAATCCTCAGGCCCTTCGGGAGAAGCGCCTTCAGTTTCGCCTGCCCCTCCCGCCCTGATCGAGGCCCGCACGTTGCCCGACACCTGGTTGGCGTTGACCGTAGTCCCCTGTGCGCACTGCGAGGAGGGGCGCCTCAAAGGAATCTCTTATGTTGTCTGGGCGAGTCCGATTCCCGAGGGAGGTGACCCCGCTACCATGCCTCCGCCGGAGGGCGTTGTGTTCCCCGGCCAGCCCTTGGCCCCCTTGTATGCAGTGATTCAACTTTCCGCGGTCGAGACTCAAGATGCTGCGGGCAATCCTCAGGTGGGATTGTGGGCGTCGCTCGGACAATCCTCCAATGTCGCCGCGCCGGCCCCGGCGGAAACCGCCGGAGATCCCAAGGCTTCCCCGTTCGGGAGCCGTCTCGATTCGCCGCAGGTTGAAGCCGCAGTCGCTGCGGTGCGTGGGGCCTCGAGCGAAGAAAGATACAACCGCCTCATTGATCTGATGCGTGTCTTGCGCAGTGGAGACGTGCGATGACCGATCTTTGGATCGCCGGGCTGGGCATTCAGACGGTGAACCAGATCACGCGCGAAGTGGAGCAAGCGCTGCGCGCCTCGCGGGAGATCCTTTACCTGGATACAGGTGTGGCCACGAAGCGCTACCTGGAGGGGCTGTGCCCGCGGGTCAGCTCGCTTTTTGAGCAGAGTTACCGCGAAGATCAGCCGCGCCTCAGCGCTTACGAGCACATGGCTGTCCGCGTCGTGGAAGCTGCTTTGGATCATCCACCCGTTGCCTTCGCGATCCACGGGCACCCTTTGATCGCGGTACACCCGCCGTTTCTAGTGCTGGAAATGGCGAGCGCGCTCGGTCTGCGGGTTGAGGTGCTCCCCGGCATCTCCGCCATCGACACGCTTCTCGCCGCCCTGCGGATCGACCCGGTGGTGCACGGCATTCAGATGTACGAGGTCACCGATCTCTTGCTGCGGCGACGGCCTTTGCAGAATGATGTTCCCGCCATCATCTGGCAAATTGGGACGCTCGAAACCGGCCTGCACAGCCAGCGGGTGTCAAGGCCGGAGCGATTCGCTCGCTTCCTTGCCTACCTGCGCCAATACTACCCGGCAGAGCACCAGGTGGCGGCCATCTACTGCTCGCCGCACGCCCTTCTGCCTGCGACCATCCTGCGATTTGCCCTCAAGGATATGGCGCCGCACGCCGAAGAACTTCACGCGGGTTTCACCCTCTATGTCCCTCCTGCCACAGGCCGGCCAGTCCAAGATTGGGATTTGGCGGCAAAACTTTACAGCGTCGATCACTTGCGCAGCCTCACGCGATAGGCGAATACCAGGCTGACTGGCAAAAGGGGAGTGTGAGAATCCTCGCCCGAGCCTATGCGACCTTGGTGTGAATTGAGATTCCGGTGACGAGGGCCGCCGGCTTCCAAGTGCTGCTGGAGGTGGCCGACTTATATACACGCTCCGAGTACGTTCTATCGCGGCAGTTTCGAGACGAACTGATAGCTGCCGGATGCGAGTTCGAAGACCGCCTTGCCTTTCTCCACCCCGCTCGACCGGACTCCCCTGGCCTGGGCCGCCGGGCGTCCCCGTTCAGTCACCGCTTCGGGCGCGCTGGAGGGCAGGTAGAGCGTGGCGCTCGTTCCCGGCGGAACGGTCGCGTCCATATGCAGGGCGCCGTTCTCAATCCGCCAGTTGCTGACGATCATCCCGTGAACGGACTTGTAGCTCGTTCGCGCGAAGCTGAGGTCACCCACCGGCGCCGGCTTCAGGAAGAAATGGCGGAAGCCCGGCGCCTTCTCGTCCACCTGGATGCCCCCGATGCCTTCGATGAACCATGCGCCGACGGAGATCAGCGTGTCATGGATATGGGATTCACCGAACCAGCTTTCCCAACTCGTCGTGGCGCCCTGTTCGAGCATGTAGCCCCAGCTTGGGAAGTCCTTCTCGCTGACCATCCGGTAAATCAGATCGTTGCGGTCGTCCTCCATGAGCTGCTTGAGCAGAAAGTAGGTGCCATGCATACCGGAGTTGAAGTGGCCGCTGTCCTTGACCAGGATGGTGTCTTCCAGGTTCTTGGCCACCCCCGCCCGCGACTCCGGCGGAACGATTCCGAGCAGCAGCGCCAGCGCCAGATAAGGCTGCTGGCCGGTGGCGTAGCTGTCAGGGGCGACGAAATATCGTTCGTGCAGCGTGCGGCGCAGTGCGGCCGCCCGTTCCGTGTACATCGCGGCATCGGCGGGCTTGTCCAGGATCGCCGCGATCTTGGCGGCTATTTGCAGGGTGTAGAGGTAATGCGCATTGTTGATAAAATGCGCGCTGATGGGATTCCGAGAGGGGTCTTCACCGAAGCCCTGCTGCTTTTGCTGCGGTGTTACCCAGTCGCCGAGGTAATTCCATTGCGCTAGGCTCATTCCGACGCTGAGGTAGGGCTCAAGGATGTTGTCCTTTGTCTTCGAATCGGCGAAGGCCAGCCACTTCTGGATCATCGGGTAGTTGGCCTCCAGAATCCCCTTGTCGCCGTAGTTCAGGTAAACCTGCCAGGGCATGGTCACCACGAAACCGCACCACATCGGACCGCCGCCACCCTCGTCCGGGTAATTGGGGGCGGTGTACGGCAAGTCGCCAGATTGGGGATCCTGCGCATCGCGCCAGTTGGCGGCCCAGCGGTTGTAGAGGCCCCCGGTATCGAAGTTGTACAGGCCGGTTTCGAGCGACGTCCCGGCGTCGCCGCCGTAGCCCAGGCGTTCGCGCGTGGGGCAATCCACCACGTACCCGTTGAGTGTAAGGCACTCGTAAGTCCAGGTCACGAGGCGGTAGATGCGGTTCAACAGGTCGTCGGACGAAACGAATTCGCCGCTGCGCCCGTAGCTGGTGCGCATGAAGTAGCCCCGGACGTTCTCGGCGATGGGCGCCTGGTTCAAACCCGTGACGTGGGCGTAGCGGAAGGCGTGGTAGTTGAACCGCGAGCGTACCACCTGGTCCGGCCCCGCGCGAGTCACGTATTCGTCGCGCTGGTTATACGTGCCGTAATGGCCCCCGGCCGGCGGATTGTCGGCAAACTCGACCTTGAGGCTATTGCCGGCCGTCAACCCGCGGGGCAGGCGCAATTCCAACCAGCCCGTGTAGTTCTTGCCCATGTCGATCAGCCAGCCGCCGTCCGGCGTCTTGTCAATCTTCACTGGCCGAAGCGTATCCAGGATGCGGTTGGGCTCGACCATCTGCGCCGACGTGGTCACCTTCGGCGGGTCAAACGTCGCGGCCGCTTCCCAGGCGGAATCGTCCAGCTTGACGCCGTTCCAGTTTGGAACCTCCAGCCGGGCGTCATAGTGTTCGCCCCCATAATCGCCGAACGCTGTGCCCCGCCCCAGCGGGGTAATCGGGCTGGCTTTCGCTTTCCACGTGCCGTCGGTTCCCACCGCCACCGACTTGCCGTCCGGCAAGGTGATATCAAACTGCGCACGCACCAGCGGCCCGTCGTAAACCACGCCCGGATGCCCTCGAACGTACCAGCCCCGGCCCAGCCACAGCGCGACCGTATTGCTGCCTTCCACCAGATAGCCGGTGATATCGTGCGTCAGATACCAATTGCGCTTGGAATAATCCACCACCGCCGGGGCCAGAACGTAGTCGTCGACTTTCTTCCCGTTAACGTAGAGTTCGTAGTAGCCCAGCGCGTTCACATAGGCCGTGCCGCGCTGCGGTTTCCCCGGGAGCGTGAAGGTCTTGCGCAGCCAGGGGAACGGCAAGGGAGTGCCTTCCTTGACGCCGGCGGGACGCGCCAGACCGATCCAGCGTCCGTACCATTCCGCGTCGCGAAGCACCCCCGTCGACCAATGCGCCGGGGCGCTCCACGGCGTCACATGGCCATCTTGATCCCACACGCGGACTTTCCACCACGCCTCAGCTCCCGAGCCCAGAGGCCGCCCCGCATAAGCCACAAACGCAGTCCGATCAGAGATGGTCTTGCCGGAATCCCAGAGGTCACCCCGGTTTTGCCGGAGGCTCGCCGGACTGCCCGCCACCAGGACTTGGTAGGCACTCTGCTGCCCGCCGCCGGGTCCGGGTGGCAGCGTCCAGCTCAGGCGCGGTTTTTCCACGTCGATGCCCAGCGGGTTCGAGAGGTACTCGCAACGCAGCCCTTCCACGGTCAACGCGGTCTGTCCGGATGCAACGCGGCTGGCCGGAACCAGAGATACCACGATCAGAACACCAGTGACGACTGCTCTCATTCGACAATCTCCTTGGAACGTCTGTCCCCTTTGAAACTGAGCACTTACTTGTACTGCAACCGTGCAAATTCGCGCAGATCTCCGGCTGAGGGATTATCACTCCTCGCGACGAGGGTCAAGTGGAAACTTCCGTCCTGCGGCAGGATGGTGGGCGGCTCCATAGACGTGTGCAGCGATGGGAGCTCGATTGCTACCATAAGCCGGTTGCCGAAGTTAGTTGGGGCGGATGTGAAGGACACGTAGGCGCAGATGCGGCACTCCAGGGCGACCACGACCGTGGATATTTACCAGCAATTCGTTCCGGAGTCGCAACGCCGCGCTGGGGACAGGCTCGGTGAATCACGCGAGACACGGCAGTTGGTCAACTGAATTGGAAGCAATTTGGAAGCAAAATGGGACGTGCGGTATCGCTAAGTGCTTGAAAACATGGTGCCGCGGGACGGAGTTGAACCGCCGACGCCAGCCTTTTCAGGGCTGCGCTCTACCACCTGAGCTACCGCGGCGCTAAGCATTTATTCTGGGGCTGATTTGAATTCCTGTCAAGAATCTGTTCTAGTTTCGGCGTAGCGCTCGCTTTTACGCCAGCATCTGCCGCCGCCTTCGCTCTGCTCAGGGCGGGCTCCAAATGCCGGCGCTGCGAGTTCAATAAAGACGCTGCGGCTCCTGTCGGTGAGAGGATCTGCGAAGCGACGCGATTTCGGCGGGCGTCAGTTCGCGCCACTTGCCGACTTCCAGGCCGGCTAGAGTGAGTGGGCCAATACCCGCCCGGACCAGTTTCAGAACCTTGAAGCCCACGGCCTCGATCATTCGCCGGACCTCGCGGTTCTTTCCCTCCGCCAGCACGACTTCCAGCCAGGTGTATTTCCCTCGGTCCTCGAGGCGGCGCACGCTGATGGGACTTGCCATATCCCCGCGCTTCATCTCGACGCCTGCGTTAAGACTGGCGACGATCTCGTCGCCCAGGAGTCCGCTGGTTTTTACAAGATAGGTCTTCAGAACCTTGCTGAGAGGGTTGGTGACGTGGTCGGCGAACTCGGTGTCGTTTGTCAATAGCAGAAGCCCGGAAGTGTCCTTGTCGAGGCGACCGACGGGAGAAACCCACTTGCCGATTTCTTTCAAATACTCGTAGATGGTCTTGCGCTCGCCCGGATCGCCATGGCTGGTGATGACCCCCTTGGGCTTGTAAAACAGCAGGTAGCTCTTGCGCGCCGGTTTCATACGCTGCCCGTCAATATGCAGCGTCACCTGGTCGGGACTCACCCAGAGATCTGCGTCACGGACCACCTTGCCGTTTACTTTCAGGCGCCCGGCTTGAATGGCCTGGCGCGCGTCACGACGCGAAGCCAAGCCAAACCGCGAGAGCACGCGGTCGAGAGTCATGGTCGGTTTGGATTGCATGTTGCCTAGAGCGGAAAATAGAAAACGGAAAATGGAAAATCGAAAATGGCAAAACAAGACTCGGTGCCGGAAGCTCGCACTCACCGCGTTACTGTCATTCTGAGCGCAGCGAAGAATCTCCGCAGTGCCTTAAATTCCATCTGCGTGGATTCTTCGCTGGCTTGAAGATAGCGAACGATGACCCCCTCACCCGACCCTCGACGGCTGATGAAAGCGCCGTCGTGGGCCACCCTCTCCCCCAAGGGGGAGAGGGCTTCCGTCGTTAGGGTTGCATGACGCCCTTGTCGATCAAGGGTGAGACGGCAGTGATTACGGAGATTCTTACTTTCGACTCTCGACTTTCAACTTTCGACTCTCAACTTTCGACTCTCAACTGCTCTTCAAGAACGACACCTCGTCGAGCCAGATAAACGCTTGCACCATCGGTTCCTCGGCTGAATCAAGCTTATCCGCGGGACCGAAGAATCCCACGCGCCCGTCGACAAGGAAAACGACACGATCGGCGAGCTTGCGCGCCAGTCTCATGTCGTGAGTCACCACCACTGAAGTCAGCCCTTTCTTGCGCTTTAGTTTTAAGATCAACTCTGCTATGGTCTGCGCCATCAACGGGTCCACCATCGTGGTAGGTTCGTCATACAGAATCGCGTCCGGCTCCGCCGCCAGCGCCCGCGCAATGGCAACAGCCCGCTTCTTGCCGGTGCTCAGGTCGGAAGGCATCAGCTCGCCGGCGTCCTCGAGCTCCACCATCGCCAGCAGCTCAGCGACCCGTTCCTGAATCTTGGATTCGTCCATAGCCAACCCGCGTTCAGCGCGCTCCCGGAGAGGATAAGCGACATTCTCACCCACCGTCAGGGAATCAAACAGCGCGCCCGATTGAAAGACCATGGTCACCTTGCGGCGAATAACACTCAACTCTTCCTCGGGCAATTTTGAAACTTCCCGCCCGGCAACGAAAACCTGTCCCGCGTCCGGATGCAGAAATCCCATGATATGTTTGAGGGTCACACTTTTCCCGACGCCGCTTTTCCCCAAAACCACCACCATTTCGCCCCGCTGGACTTCAAAATTCACGTCGTAAAGCACCGGCGTTCCGTTAAATGTCTTGTAAACGTGGACGAATTGAATGTATGGGGAATCGGAGCCTTTGGGTTCGCGACTGGTCATTGAACCCATTGTTGTCGCATCCTCCCGTATTCCTCCGGCGTATTCAGGTTCCAAAAGATGCGCGTGAAGAATCCTGCGCGCGCAAACTCCGCCATGGTGATGGCGCGTCGCGGGGTTCGCGACAAGAATCGCCGAGGCCGGCTCATGGGGAATCTCCGGACTCCTCCGTCCCCGGCATCTCGACCGTGCGCTCCAGGCCGGTCAACAGGAACTTGCCGTCATCGCTCAACGTGGGCCGATAGACGTAGTGCTGGTCGGGAAGTTCGAAGGCAAGCGCGTCCGGCGAGCCGGTTGTGGCCTCGCGGGCCTGGAAAACCTGGTCATCCAGGAACTCGCGCCAATGCGTCTCGATCACGTGGCGAAACTGTTCGAGGCTCGGAGTATCCGTTTTGAGGAATTTGCCGGCGTCAATCAGAGCGTAAGCACTGCGAAAATCGTGAAGGTGCAGCGCCGCGATGAAACGGTACAGGCTGTTGTCAGGCCCAGGCGAGTAGTCTGTTTGGACGGGAACGTAAGCTTCTCCGTCCCAGTGATAGACGCATCGAGCCCCGAAGCCGCGACGCCCGCCGGGCTCGAACTCTAGAAGCCCCGGGTCCGCGCGCCCCGTTTCGATCATCACCGTCTGGTCGAGCTTGGGGTCATCCTGGAACTCAATCTGGCCGTGCACGAGTGGATTAAAGCGGTTGTCCCCGACCTGGCTGTCCCAGAGTAAATCAGCCTCATGTTGCCGCACTCGAAATACCGCGGGGTAGGGAAGAGCATCATCTCCAATCACGTTCACCACGGCAATGGCCGGCGCCACCCCTTTCCCCAATTGCACGACCCTGAATTCAGAATGCTGCCCTGAGGCGGCGAGCGACGACACCTTCCAGTGAGCCCCATCCCACGAGAGCAAATAGAATCCCAGCCAAGACGACGGGGACGCCGGCGATTGGACATCCGACTGACGCTCTCCTACGCCTGGCACCTTCATGACAACTTCCGGAACCCCGTCGCCGTCCAGATCCCCTAGTTCATTCAGCTCGATGGCGGAAGATTTGGCCAAGGCCTCATGCTGCTTCGTCACCGTTGTGTCGAATGCACGGCCCAACGCGCCAAGATCGGGACTCGAAACATTCTGCAAAGCTGCCCGAATCCCAGCCAACGTGTCGTCTGGCGGCTCAGTTTCGACCTTGGCCGGTTCCTGCTGACTCGTCTGGTTCGAGGGATTCTGTGCTTCCCCTGGCGCTTG
This sequence comes from Terriglobia bacterium, assembly GCA_050010015.1. Lineage (GTDB taxonomy): Bacteria > Acidobacteriota > Terriglobia > UBA7540 > UBA7540 > CAVROP01. The sequence continues at coordinate 25,834 of JBEKLY010000016.1, read as the reverse complement.
TTCGCGGGCTTGAGCTTGCTGTCCGGATTCTTGGAAAAAGCGCGGCGCAGGTTGCCTCATAAAACCGGCGGCGGAAGTTGCCACTCCAAGCCCTAGCGCCAAAAGCCATGCGCCCACCCGAAGGCGCTTAGACTGCTCTAAGATGATGGCATCAAGTCGCATAACCATCAGCATTATAGAGCATCGGTGCTGGCCTTACCAATTACCTGCAGCGCCCTTGGTGTCCGAATTCAACTCGTAGCGCCGACCTTTAGGTCGGCAGATGCTGGCCTAAAGGCCAGCGCTACGCTTCGGAAAATGCGCGAAGGTAATTGGAGTGCGACAGCGAAGCTGCCGCCCGGGAATTCGACTGAACGGCGGTAGCTGGCGCTACCGTACTCCAAGGTGCCTTCGGCACTAGCGTTCTCAGGGTAGCGGGTGAAGAAGAAGTCAGGGCCAAACGAACCATGGCGGCGATAGAGGACTCAACTTAGCACCCGCCACGTCCGAGTGCTAACTGACGACTTTTTGCACTTGACAAACGCCGTCAGTCGAGGTACATTAGCAGTCGGCAGGCAAGAGTGCTAATCGTCTTTGGAAAGTCCGATTGTGTCACCTCAACACTCGACAGTGCGGATGACACTTTTGGGGTTGAGCTGGTTTTAGACCCCAGGAAGTTCCTTGGACCGAGCAACCCAAAAAACGTGAGCGAAAGGAGACAACTATGAAGGTAAAGCCCCTTCATGATCGAATTCTAATCAAGCGAGTGGAAGAGAAAGAAACCATCAAGGGTGGAATCATCATTCCCGACACCGCGAAAGAGAAGCCCCAGGAGGCTGAAGTGATCGCAGTGGGGGGTGGGAAGAAGACCGAGGAAGGAAAGGTCATCGCCATGGACGTTAAGGCAGGGGACCGTATCCTTTTTGGCAAGTACTCCGGCACTGAGATTAAAGTCGACAACGAAGATTACCTGATCATTCGCGAGGACGAAGTGCTGGGAATCATCGAGGCGGCGAAGCAGTCTGCCTCAGGCGGAAAGAAATAACCTGGACTAATGGCGCGCCGCGGCGTGCCTCATGGTACCACGCGCCGCGCGATTGATAACGGATTCGACAATGTCGGCGACCCGTCAGACGACGGAGCGGAGCCAAAAATTTGGAGGGAGTAAAGATGGCAAATGCAAAACAGATTGTACTGGGTGAAGATAGCCGCCAGGCTATTCTGCGGGGTGTGAACAAGCTGGCGGATGCGGTAAAAGTCACGTTGGGTCCCAAGGGCCGCAACGTGGTTCTGGACAAGAAATTCGGTTCCCCCACGTCCACCAAGGACGGCGTGACCGTGGCGAAGGAAATTGAATTGAAGGATCCCCTTGAGAACATGGGCGCGCAGATGGTTCGTGAAGTGGCGTCCAAGACTTCCGACGTAGCCGGAGACGGCACGACAACGGCGACAGTCCTCGCGCAGGCGATTTTCCGCGAGGGCGTGAAAACCGTAGCGGCGGGCGCCAACCCGATGGCTATCAAGCGAGGGATCGAGTTGGCCGTGCGCACCGTCTGCGGATACGACGAAATCCAGAAGGACGGCTCGAAGAAGCACGTCAAGGGTGAACTCGAAAAGCTTTCGAAGCCCGTTGAGGGCGCGATGATTGCCCAGGTGGGTGCGGTTTCCGCCAATAACGACATCGCCATCGGCGAAATCATAGCGGAAGCCATGAAGAAGGTTGGCAAGGACGGCGTCATCACGGTCGAGGAAGCGAAGACCATGGAGACGGCGCTCGAGGTGGTGGAAGGCATGCAATTCGACCGCGGATACCTCTCCCCTTACTTCGTAACCGATCCTGACCGGATGGAGAGCGTCCTCGAGGACCCCTACATCCTGATTCATGAGAAGAAGATCAGCTCGATGAAGGACCTCCTGCCATTGCTCGAGCAGATTGCCAAGTCGGGCAAGCCCCTGCTGATCGTGGCGGAGGAAGTGGAAGGCGAAGCCCTGGCCACACTGGTGGTCAATAAGCTTCGCGGAACCCTGCACTGCAGCGCCGTCAAGGCCCCTGGCTTCGGCGATCGCCGCAAGGCCATGCTGGAAGACATCGCCATCCTGACGGGCGGCAAGGCTATCACGGAAGACTTGGGCATCAAGCTCGAGAACGTAAGGCTCGAGGACCTTGGCCGCGCCAAGAAGATCACCGTGGACAAGGACAACACCACGATCGTCGAGGGCTATGGAAAGAGCTCCGCGATCGAAGGCCGCGTCAAGCAGATTCGCACTCAGGTCGAAGACACCACTTCCGACTACGACCGCGAGAAGCTTCAGGAGCGGTTGGCGAAATTGGTCGGCGGCGTTGCCCAGATCAAGGTGGGGGCTGCGACCGAGTCCGAGATGAAAGAGAAGAAGGCGCGTGTCGAGGACGCCATGCACGCCACCAAGGCAGCCGTCGAAGAAGGCATCGTTCCGGGCGGCGGCGTGGCTCTGATTCGCTCGATTCCGGCGCTCGACAAACTCAAGGCGGCCGGCGACGAGCAGATCGGCATCGACATCGTGAAGCGCGCGCTCGAAGAGCCGCTGCGGTTGATCGTGCAGAACGCCGGTGAGGAAGGCGCGGTGGTTTGCGAGAAGGTACGCGCCAATTCCAATCCGCACTACGGCTTCGACGCTCAGGCTGAGACCTACGGCGATCTGGTTGAAGCGGGTGTCATCGACCCGACCAAGGTCACTCGCACGGCGCTCCAAAACGCCGCTTCCATCGCTTCACTCATGCTCAGTACCGAAGCGTTGATCAGCGAGATCCCAGAGAAAGAAGAGAAGCATCCGATGCCTCCGGGCGGCGGCGGCATGGGCGGCGGGATGTACTGAGGGAGTTGACAGTTAAGAGTTGACAGTCGACAGTGAAGGCCTAGGGGTAGGGGGCGGTTCGCGAACCGCCCCTACGTCAGCAGTACACGAGGCCCGGCCAACTATCGACATGATCGAGGGCGGGGATAACGTTTCCCCGCCCTTCTTTTTGCCACCGCGTGTTTGGATGACAGCCCTCTCCCCTTTGGGGGAAAGGGTGACCCGCACCGGCGTTTTCATCAGTCCGTCAGCTGACGGAGCTGGGTGAGGGGGTCGAGCGGCACGTGCCTCCAAACCACATTGCGCCCATACTCCCTCTATGGCCATCAGGAAGGTGTTTCGGGGTGGAAACCGGAAAGCCGTGCGAAGCCCGAGGAATTCTCGTGTTCTTTCTGAGCAAGTCGAGATCAGGAAGCGTGCGGATGAAATCGGGCTGCGTGAAAAGCCGGAGAATCTGTCTGCCGCCTTCGAGCTTCTGACCGGCTTCTCATCCGACTTCTTCAAGGGCGGCCGCCGCCAACCCAGGTTGGATGAGCGCACGATGCGTTGATGCGCACCGTCCCCGACCGGGCGCAGTCATTCCAGCGACAGCGGGAATCCATTGGTAGGGGCGGCTCGCGAGCCGCCCCTACTTTCCAACGTCGGAACGAAGTGATACGGGATCGACGGACTAAGATCTTGTGAGTGGTTCGATGACGACCGCGGTCCCGTAGCACAGGACCTCCGTAGCAGATTCTCGTGCCACCACCTCTGAGGCGTCGTAGTGGAGGCCGACGACGGCGTTGGCGCCTAACTGTAGTGCGTGCTCGATCATCAAATCGTAGGCTTGCTGCCGGGCCTGCTCGCACATCTCGGTGTAGGCGCCGATGCGGCCCCCGATGATGCTTTTCAGGCCGCCAAGGATGCCCTGGGCTATCGTAGGGGCGCGCACGATGATGCCGCGAACGACTCCCTTGTATTCTCTGATGCGATAACCGTCAATGTTCAAGGTTGTGGTGACGGGGATAGTCATTGCATTCTCCTCCGTAGCGCAGGCACTCCTGCCTGCGTATTTCGGTAGGAAATGAGAGCCTTCATCGGCACGAGCATTCCTGCCTGTGCCATAGGTTGGCGCGTCGATCCAAGAAGCACAGGCGGGAGTGCTTGTGCTACAGAAGAACTTCTCACAGCGTCGCTGCTGTTTTTTCTTTCAAAGCCTTGATCCGGTCGCGGAGTTGAGCGGCCTTTTCAAACTCAAACTGCTTGGCGGCTTCCCGCATTTGCTTCTCGAGGCTCTTAGTGAGTTCTTCGAGCTGGTCAGGGGTCGCGGCGTCCTCTGGCACGTCGGCGGGCACCTCGACATAATCCGCCGCCACGATGGAGGCCAGAGCCATGTCTACGGGTCGTACGATGCTTTCCGGCGTGATGCCATTATCCTCGTTATAACGAGTCTGCTTGGCGCGGCGGCGATTGGTTTCAGCGATTGCGTTACTCATTGACTCCGTCATGCGGTCGGCATAAAGGATGGCCTTGCCATGCAAGTTCCGAGCCGCGCGTCCCATGGTCTGGATCAGCGCTCCCGCCGAGCGCAAGTAGCCTTCCTTGTCGGCGTCGAGAATAGCGACCAGCGAAACCTCCGGCAGGTCAAGCCCTTCGCGGAGCAGGTTGATGCCGATCAGTACGTCGAACTCGCCGCGCCGCAGGTCGCGCAGGATTTTCACGCGTTCCAGAGTTTCGATTTCGGAGTGCAAGTAGCGGCAGCGCACACCGACCTCGGCGTAATACTCCGCCAGGTCTTCTGACATACGCTTGGTGAGTGTAGTGACCAGAACGCGTTCGTTGGCTGCGGTCCGGCTTCGAATGTCCGCCAGCAAGTCTTCAATCTGGTGGCGCGTGGGACGGACTTCCACCTCGGGGTCGATCAGTCCTGTGGGACGGATGATTTGTTCTACGACTTCGCCGCCGGATTTGGTCAGCTCGTAAGGGCCTGGAGTGGCCGAGACGTAAATCAGCTGACCCACGCGATGCTCGAACTCTTCAAAGGAGAGTGGGCGGTTGTCCAGCGCGGAAGGCAGTCGAAATCCATAGTCTACAAGCGTCTGCTTGCGCGACCGGTCGCCATGGTACATCCCGCGTAATTGGGGCACTGTCTGGTGGCTCTCGTCGATGAAGATCATGGCGTCCTGCGGCAGATAGTCGAGCAATGTGGGCGGAGGCTCGCCCGGCAGGCGTCCGGACAGGTGGCGCGAGTAGTTCTCAATGCCGTGACAGTAGCCGATCTCTTTCATCATCTCGAGGTCGAACATGGTGCGCTGGTTGACCCGCTGGGCTTCCACCAGCTTCCCTTGTTTCTCGAGTTCCCCCCGCCACCATTCCAGTTCGCTGAGGATGCGCTGCACAGCATCTTCTTTCCTTTCGGCGGGCAACACGTAGTGCGTGCGGGGGTAGATCGGCAGGCGGGAATAAGTCTGCTTCACCTGGCCGAACAGCGGGTCAATCTGGGACAGGCTCTCCACCTGGTCGCCCCACATTTCGATCCGGTAGGCAACATCCTCGTAAGTGGGAAAAACTTCAATCACGTCGCCGCGCACGCGGATCGCACCGCGCCGGAACTCCGCGTCGTTGCGCTCGTACTGGATTTCGACCAGCCGCCGAAGGATATCCCGCCGCTCGATCTTCTGCCCCTTTTCCAGCAGCAGGACCATTCCATAATAGGCTTCCGGCGACCCCAAGCCGTAAATGCAACTGACGCTGGCCACGATCACGCAATCGCGGCGCTCAAAGAGCGAGCGAGTCGCGGACATGCGCAGCTTATCCAGTTCGTCGTTGATGGTCGCTTCCTTCTCGATGTAGACGTCGCTGGCGGGGATGTAGGCTTCCGGCTGATAGTAATCGTAGTAGCTTACGAAGTACTCGACGGCGTTGCGCGGAAAGAACGACCGGAACTCGTGATAAAGCTGCGCGGCAAGCGTCTTGTTGTGGGCCAGGATCAGCGTGGGGCGGTTCACCGCCTCAATCACTTTGGCCACGGTAAAGGTTTTACCCGAACCTGTGACCCCAAGCAAAACTTGATGCGGCTTGCCTTCTTCGACACCCCGCACCAGTTCCTGAATGGCCGTCACCTGATCGCCCCGCGGCTGGTAGTCGCTGGAGAGGTTGAAATTCATGGAGCCGGAATCGCGTCCCATTGTGATTCAATTATACCAGTGGATATGTTAACATGGTGGGTTTTGCGGCAATCAAAAAGGACTGTGAGGCAGGGTCAATGGGTCATATTAGGTGGGGAAGAGCATATTGGTTGACAGCCAGGGCGTTGATAGCGGCGCTCGTTGTGGGTGTTATGTGTGGTCGGGCAGCGAGCGGCCAAACTCCGGCAGGTCCAACTCCGAGTCCTGCTGCACCTCCTGCCGCGCCAGCCTCGCCTGACAAGGTAGTGTTGAAGGTCGGCGATCAGTCGGTAACTGAAGGGCAAATTGAAAAAGCCATCCACGCGCTCCCTCCGCAGGCGCAAAACTCTCTGGCGCGGCAAGGGAAGAAGCCGTTCGGAGATGAATACGTTTTGATGCTGCTTCTCTCTCAGGAAGCCCTCAGCAATCATCTGGACGATACTGCCGACTATAAGGAGACGCTCGCCTTGACTCGCCTCAAGATCCTGGCGCAGGCGGAGTACCAGCAGATCGTGCAAAAGGTAGTCGTGACGCCTGAAGAGACGAGCAAATATTTTGCCACGCATCAAAATGATTTCGAGGAACTTCAGGTGCTCCAAGTCACGGTCCGCAAGAAACCGGAAGGCTCCAAGGAAGGGACTCCGGGATTTTCGCCGGACGAAGCCAAGACCCGTGCGGAAGAGATTCGCCAGGCTTTCATTGCCGGGCAGGATCCAAAGCAAGTGGCCGAAAAATTTCAGATTGCCAATATCGTGCGAGTGGATAGCCAGCCTTTTGCGGTTCGCCGGGGACAGATGCGAGCGGACTTCGAAAAGGCAGTCTTCGATCTCCCCGCCGGGCAAGTTACTGAGTTGTTTGATTTTGGGACGGCATTGGGCTTTGTAAAGGTTGTTTCCCACCAGCCAGGTGATTTGAAAGGCGCCACTCCAAAAATTGAAAGCACGCTTCGACAACAAAAGATCAATTCCGCCTTGGACGCACTCAAGGTAAACTCCAAGATTTGGGTGGATGACACCTACTTCACCTCACCAACCGCGCAACAAGGTCCGCCCAAACCGCCGTCGATGACAGGCGCACCGCCAGTCCCTAAATAACTTATTTTAAAATAAGGTACTGGTACCTGGGCAGACGTCAGGTACTAGTAACTTCTTAGTAGCTGGATGGAGACACGTGTACTGACCTGATTTGGTCCATCATCCGGCTTCCAGTTGGCACCGGAGCCATCAAGATGACGGGGCCACGACCAATTAGGACAGCACAGGAGACACGCCAAGCGTTGACGATGGCTTGGCAACCCTCTGACATTCGGCAGGCAGGCCATCGAAGATTTTTTTCAACAGGTCTGTTGAAAACCTTGTGGAAAAGACGGCTCTTGTTACGGGAAGGTTAACGAATGGAAGAGCTTTTAACTCTTTGCACCAACGTGTAGCATCTTCTGATTTGGTCTGAGAACCCTCGAAGATTTTTCCCTTTCGTCTTATCTTTGGCACGCACATGGTGTGCTTTGAATTCTAAAGTTGCGCCTGGGGTTTTTTGAGCTTGACCTCAATGGTCTGATTATCCTGTTCAAGCTCAATTTCTTTTCCAAAGCTCTGATGACGTTCGGCCGTCACGATCAAAAGGACAGTTCCTTTCGGAATATGCGTGAACGTGTATTCTCCTTGTGCATTGGTTTTCGCTCCGTAGGTGACATTACGATGGAGCCTGCCGGATTTGAACTGGAGCGTCAGACGCGCCTGGCTGATGACTTCGCCGGTTGCGCCTTCTTTCACCACTACGTTCAGGCTGTACTCGGGAATTGGCTCTTGTTGTGCGGATCTACACGTGCCGCAAGAAAGTAGGATAACTATCCCGATATTAACCCCAATTGCGCACCGCGAACGATTCGAGCCAAACATGGTTAAGCCACTCCTTCCCTGCTCTCTTTCTCCTCGACAGTTCAGACGAGCGTCTTCAGCAACCTCTGTTCACCGGATGATGTTCCCTAACCGCTCTTCTCTACGCCCACCGGCTTCACGGATTCGGATATCCACTGCAAGTAATTGCGGGAGCCCTCGACGATCGGGAGGCAGATGATCTCAGGCGTGCGATAACTGTGGAGCCTTAAGATCTCAGTTTCGATCTCAGCGTACAATGCCTTGGCGCTCTTGATGATCAGCAGGCATTCCCCTTCCTCGGCAATTTGGCCTTGCCAGCGATAAACCGATTCGATGGGCGGCAGGATGTTAACGCAGGCTGCAAGTTCAGCTTCCACCAACCGGCGCGCGATCTTTCGGCTTTCATCATGATTAGCTGCGGTGACGAGGATTACGACTTTATCCGTCACATTTCCTCCCGCGCCGCCGGCATGGCCGCGAGATTTCGCGACTGCCCGGCCCTAGCAGCGATTGCGAGGCCGGCAGTCTTCGCTCGAGAGTCCGCTGCCCGCGCAGGTTCAGACCAGGACCTTGGGATGACTCGCTTGCTCGAAGCCTCTGCTCAGGATACAATAGCGCGTGCAGGCTCGGCAATGCCAATCAGACTCCGGCAGTGTCCTAGTTTCGGCGTAGCGCTGGCCATTAGGCCAGCATCTGCCGACACTTCGCTCTACTCAGGGCAGGCTCTAAAGGTCGGCGCTACGAGGTAAACTAGGACACTGCCCAGACTTCGGCCGAAGCGCAACTCGGACCATTCATTTGCAGGGCGCGATAGTTGGCGCGGCAGTCCAGTCGATTGGAAGATGCCGTTGTAACGGTCGATCCGGTGAGTGGGTTTAAACGCGGATCGCACTGCGCTTGGGCGATCGAGATGCTCCCCTGGAATGTCGAAACTCTACGCCGTTACGCGACGTACCTACTCGTGGTAGTTTGTATTGCGCTGCTCGTTCACGAAATAATGGGAGCGCATGGCTTCATGGCTCTACGCCAGGAAAAAAGGGAAATTGAGAGCCTGCGGGAACAGATTCGTCAGCTCAAAGATGAAAACGCACAACTGGACAAACGCATCAAGGAGCTTCAGTCCGACCCCAAAGCCATCGAGCGTTTGGCGCGAGAGAGTATGGGGTTCGCCCGCAATGGGGAGACAATCTACACCGGCGTGACTGGAACGGACTCCCCCAAAGAGCAAGCTCCTAACGCCCCTCCGGACAAAACCTCGAAGTGAGCACGCTTACCTTCGGGCGATATATTTCACTCCTTCTTTTATCTCACCACGCCTTCGAGCGGACTTGAGGCCGCGGCGTAGAGTTTTCTGGGCATGCGACCGGCGAGATACGCCTGGCGTCCAGCGATGACAGCGTGCTGCATCGCTTGTGCCATTAGGACGGGATCCTGAGCGGCGGCGATGCCGGTGTTCATCAGGACCGCATCGGCGCCCAGTTCCATGGCTACGGTTGCGTCGGACGCCGTGCCTACCCCGGCGTCGAGGATTAGGGGCACGCTGGTAATCATCTCCCGCAGGATGCGTATATTGGCGGGATTCTGAATGCCCAGACCGGACCCGATGGGCGCTCCCAAAGGCATCACCGCCGCCGCTCCCGCCTCGACCAGCCGCCGAGCGGATATCAAATCGTCGTTGGTATACGGCAAGACGATAAACCCCTCTTTGACCAGAACCTCTGTCGCCCGCAGCAATTCGAAATTGTCGGGGAAGAGCGTCTTCTCGTCGCCGATCACTTCCAGTTTGATCCAGTTGGAAAGGCCTACTTCCCGAGCCAGACGCGCCGTACGAATAGCCTCATCGCCGCTATAGCACCCGGCGGTATTGGGCAGAATGAAATACCTCTGACGATCTACATAATCGAGTAAAGATTCCTTGCTGCGGTCCGTGAGATTCACGCGCCGGACCGCGACCGTAACCATCTCTGCCCCGGAAGCCTCATGGGCCCGCGCCATTTCTTGAAAGCTCCTGTATTTTCCGGTGCCGATGATCAGGCGCGAACGAAATTCCCTGCCGGCAATCCGCAGAACGTCATTTTCCATGTTGCTGCTCCTTTCTTTTTGATTCTAGATGCCGGTGAGTGAAATTGCAATGTGGCGAGGTGTCAGGCGCCGGGTGACAGGGAAGAAGCTATCAGCCGTCAGCCGTCGGCAAACTCGCACTGACTGCTCAGAGCAGTCGCTCATGCCAGTCCACTGACGGGCACCCAGAAACTACGAAAATGGTCCGCCGATGGCTGGGCGTAGCGCGGGCGTCTCGCCCGCGGGCGCGGGTGCGTCCCGCTCCCGCGCACGGGCAGGATGCCCGTGCCACGGCGGGCGAGGCGCCGGCCCTACGATTCTCAGAGCAGAGATCTGAGTTCTCAGATCTTAGATGTGAGATCCAAGATCTGAGAGCTGACGGCTGATAGCTTGTCCCCTGACACCCGGCACGTGAAATCTGACACCTGAATTGGCTTGTCTTGGGGTCCAATCACAGGTACAATTAGTCTGGTCAGGGTAAGGACTTAACAGCTTGAATTCGGGCCCGGAAGGACTACGCTCTCAAGGCGGAGCCCAAAGGGGAGTAACTGACTTCGACTCGGTTTTAAAGCTGTGTCCTGCCACCGCTCGGCGGACAAAATTTTGGAAAAAACGAGGAGGATTACGATGATCAAGAGAATTGCCATGCTGGGGTTGATGCTGTTCGCTTTTGGCTGTCTGAGTTGGGCTCAGAACAAGGCGTTCACGGGCACGGTTAGCGACGAGCATTGCGGGGCCAAACATGCCAAGGCCAGTGCAGCGGCCGAGACATGCGTCGAGAAATGCGTGTCAGGCGGCGCCAAGTATGTTCTGGTCAGCCATGGGAAAGTCTATCAGGTTGATGATCAAGATAAGTTCAAGGGCATGGGTGGAAAAGCTGTGAAGGTTACTGGCTCTTTGAGCGACAGCACGATCACAGTTGCCGATGTTTCCCCCGTCGGAGGCAAGTAGACAATCGTGGGTGTGCCTGCGGAAAAACAGAGAGAACCCGGAACTGGGGGCTAGGGAAGACGCGGGAGGCCAGAGTCTGGGGGCCGGGGCTGCGGACGGGGAAGAGGAGCTTTCCTTGCCCGTGAGCCGTGTCCAGTGTTGAGGCATGCTGCTCTGAAAGCGTGTAGGGGTAAGGCTTGCCCTACCCCGGAGGGTGCAAGATCGGTCCATCCAGGGGACGGCAAGCCGTCCCCCTACAATCCCAAAGCGGGGCCAGGCTCTTCGCGCCGCAGGATTGACGACACGTGTGGTTTTCATTGATTTGGGTGGCCCGCAGGCCGATGAACGCTCGGGATGACAGCGGTGCTTTTGCGGTTAGAGGAAACTTGTAGCGGCGTGATCGGCTGCCCTTCGCGACGCGCTCCCCGCCCAGTCCTATCCACTGGCCAATATCTTCTCTCACGCAACTTTCGGTTTTTCAGGTAAAATAACTTGGAGGTGGCCCAAATGCGGAGGATCGCCATTTACAGTGTTGCGCTTTTGCTTCTCGCGAGCCTGGGCTTCGCCGGCACTGCGAAGGCTGCGGCAAAAACTTTTGTCGGGAGCATCAGTGATTCCATGTGCGGCGCGAAGCACATGATGCCGGGACAGAGTGACAAGGATTGTACGCTGGCGTGTGTAAAGGCCGGGAGCAAGTTTATACTTGCCGACGCCAGTGGAAAGGTCTATCAGCTCAGCGATCAGAAGAAACCTGAGCAATTTGCAGGGCAGAAGGTGAAGGTCACCGGATCACTTAAGGGTGATACGATTACCGTCACCTCCATCGAACCTGCGAAGTAGCAGCGACGCCGCCTCTGCGGCATCGCCAATGGCGGCGTCGAGCCGACTCCCCAACAGACAGATAGAGAGCACAACTATGGAGCGAGATAGCAAGGCCCCCGAGACGGAAGAATGGAAGGTCCGTCGAGTGGGAACGGTTACGTTCGCGATCTCAAAACCCAAACGCAAAACCAACAAAATACGCCAATCACGGCTTAAGAATAGGCGCCGGGCGCGCTGAGCGTCCAAGGGTTCCGGGGGCACCGCAGGTCTGCATATGAGGGCAGGCCTGCGGCGCGTGCGGGACCCTGACAACACAATTCTTTCATACCTTTTCACCGCCAGGAGACACTGACGGGCACGGGAAGTTGTCACCCTGAGCGCGCCAAGAGGTTTCCGCAGTTACCCCCGTCTGCAAGATGCAATCTGCAGTCGAGTTTCACTCGGCATGAGGGCCATTGTCCGACGTGTTTCATCTATTGAAGTAACGCAGCAGCGGAGCGGATAGGGAAGCGAGCAGGTCTGATCGCTTCACCCCGTGCGGAGTTGCGGGCTAGGTGTCGGCATGGTCCAAGTCTTGAGACATTACGGGTATCCTATCTTCTTCCTCGTGGTTCTCGCGGAGAGCTTGGGGTTGCCCGTTCCGAGTTTTCCAGTCATCCTCATCGGCGCCGCGCTGGCAGCGGAACTACACTTCCGTTTGGCTGTCATCATAGCGCTCAGCGTGCTCCCGGCACTCTGCGGAGATTCCCTTTGGTACTACCTTGGCAGACGTCGCGGCCGCTCGGTTCTCAGGAAGCTTTGCTCTCTCTCCCTTAATGTTGATTCCTGCGTGGGCCGCACCGAAGACTTCTTCGCGCGAAACGGGCTCAAGACGCTTATTTTCGCCAAGTTCGTTCCCGGTCTGAGTACGGTGGCTTCCCCTCTGTCCGGGATGCTGAAGACCGCTTATTCTCGTTTCCTATGGTTCGATTTCGCAGGGGTTACCCTCTGGGTGATGTCCGCCGTATTGCTGGGGTTAGGTTTCCGGACCGAGGTCGAGCGCCTGGTCGGCTGGCTGGCTGCTTTCGGAAAGACTAGTGCACTGATCGTGTCTCTCCTCCTGGCCGTTTGGTTTCTGTGGAAGTGGTTTGAACGCCGGCGGTTCTTACGCTTGCTTGAAAGATCGCGTATTTCCCCGCAGGACTTGAGGGAGCGCCTCGGGCAGGGTGAGAGTGTGGTCGTTGTGGATTTGCGGTCTGACCTTGCCTATCAGCAGGAGGGCTTCAGGATCCCGGGCGCGATCCATATCCCACCAGGCGATTTCCATCTTCGCAATGAGGAAATCCCAAAGGGCCGCCCGGTGGTGATGTACTGCACTTGACCAAACGAGGCTACGAGCGCCAGGATGGCGCTCCTTCTCAAGAGCAAAGGGTTCAAGGAGGTCTGGCCGCTGCTTGGGGGTCTCGACGCTTGGGTGGAGTTGGGTTACCCCACGGAAGCCTTGCATGCCAGCGGAGGATTGGCGGACGAGACCCCTGCCGCCGGCACACCCGCTCCGAGTGGTGACTTATTTTGATGTGGCACGGCCATCTTGGCCGTGAGCGTGCCTGGGCAGAGCCTGTCCTGAGCGCAGCGAAGGAAGGCCCGTGCCACGGGAAATTGAGCCACTCCACGGCTCCGAAAGAGCAAGACAACTCCCGGGCGTGAGGTATATTCTATCTTACAGGAGCGCGTGTTGCGGCGTCCAAGGGGCCGGGAAGCATTGTCAGGGAAGGATCAAAGTCCAATGACCAAGAAAGCAGCTTTGATAATACTCTTGATGGCTTTCGGAGGGCTGTTTGCCCTTTTGGCCGCGGCGGCGGATCAGCCCTTGAGTGCCGACGACGTGACCCTGCTGCTCCTCGGCGGTTCTCCCTCGCCAAAGATCGTCACGCTGGTTAAGGAACGAGGCGTCAGTTTCAAGATGAATCCGGACCTGGCCAAGAAATTCCATGACGCTGGAGCCAGCGATGACTTGGTCGATGCCCTGACCGAAGCAGGTTTAAAGGCCCAAACCGCCTCAGCTCGTTCTGCAGGGTCTGCGCCGGCAACCACCCCCCAGCAAAGCCAATCAGCGAGTGCGCCACCTCCAGCCCCCACAGCGCCGGCTACCATTGCGCCCAATTCTAATCCTCCGGATGTAAGCCGGAAGGTCTCGGACACGTTGAACAAACTTACCGCGCCTGAGGCTACAACTGCCAAGCCGGCAGCCGCCAAAGAAACAAAGGATCTGACGGATCCCAGCCCGGATCAGATCCAGAAGATCATCCAGGAGTTCGCTGCCAAAGAGAAACTCTTCAAGGCGGCGCGCGACAACTACACCTACCACCAGATCAACAAAGTGGAAGAATTAGGACCCGACAACGAAGTTGGGGGCGTTTACGAGCAGGAGTGGGATATCCTCTTCGACGATTCCGGCAAACGGATCGAGCGGGTGACGTATGCCCCGGCGGACACTCTCAAGAAAATCATTATGACCGAGGAAGATCTTACTTCTTTTCGAAACACTCAGCCTTTCGTTCTCACTACCGACGAGCTGCCGGAATACGAAATCAAGTATTTGGGACATGTGAAGGTGGATGAGATTACCGCCTACGTTTTCTCAGTCCGCCCCAAAGAAATCCAGAAAGGGCACCAGTATTTTCAGGGCGTGGTGTGGGTTGATGACCAGGATCTGCAAATCGTAAAGTCGGAAGGCAAGCCCGTGCCCGAACTACACACAAAGAGGGGCGAAAACCTGTTTCCGCGCTTCACCACCTACCGCGAGCAGATCGACGGGAAATATTGGTTTCCGACATACACCATGGCGGATGACACACTCTATTTTTCCGGCGGCCCCGTGCATATTAAAGAGGTCCTTCGTTACACCGACTATAAACAATTCAAGTCGAAAGTCCGCATCGTGAGCGCTACTCCTACTGATCAGCCGAACGCGCCCACAATCCCTGCGGCCCCTCATCAGTAGTGGGTTGTCTGCTCCGCGCCGCCATGCTCACCACCCCTGCCTGTCCTCAGAGAGGAGGGGAATTGATGGTCGGGTTCCCCTGCTTTGTAAGGAGGAGGTAGGGGGTGGTAGCTGCGACGAGTTCGCCCGGAGGGCCAACATGGAACAGCGGGTGAGTCTGATTACACTTGGCGTGGCGGACCTGAGTCGGAGCAGGGAATTCTACGAACAGCTCGGTTGGCGGCGGGCAATGGCCAAGGCGGAGGGCATAGTCTTCTTCCAGCTCGGGGGGATCGCTTTCTCGCTATACCCGCGAGACGAGCTTGCAAAGGACGCCAACGTTTCTTCCGACGGTCATGGGTTTCCCGGCATTACCCTTGCCTACAACGCCCGGACTCGCGAAGAAGTCGATTCCGTGCTGGCCCAGGCGGCGGGCGCAGGCGCCAAGATCGCTAAACTGGCACAGGAAGCCTTTTGGGGCGGGTACTCAGGATATTTCGCCGACCCGGACGGCTTCCTGTGGGAAGTTGCCTGGAATCCTTCCTTCCAGATTGCAGCGGACGGAAGCGTTCGAATCCCTGAATAGCGTTGCAGCGCTGACCTGCTGTTGAAAGATCTTTGGGTCTGTCATCCTGAGGAGCCCCGATCTGATCGGGACGACGAAGGATCTCGGCAGTTCATTGAGATTACAACTGCAGGGATTCTTCGCTTCGCTCAGAATGACACTTGCCGGGCGTTTTTCATCAGCCTGTCAGTTCTACACTATGCGGTCAAATCCGCGGTGGGAAGGAACTGCGGGGCACGGCGATGCCGGGTGGTCTGTTCGAACGAATAGGCCAGCTTTATCAATGTCGGCTCGCTATAAGCCCTGCCGAAGAATGAGATTCCGACCGGCAGACTGAAAATGAAACCCGCCGGCACCGTGATGTTCGGATACCCCGCTACTGCCGCAGGCGTCGAACTACCGCCGACATCGTGGTCGCCGTCAACCAGGTCCGTCAAAAAGGCAGGCCCCCCGGTGGGTGCTATCAGCGCATCCAATTGAAACTTCTCCATCACGGCGTCGATTCCTTGCTTGCGAGTGAGAAGATGATCCTTCTCGAGCGCATCCAGGTACGCCTTTTCCGTGAGCGGTCCCTTAGCCTGCGCTTTGATGAAGGTATCCTGTCCGAAGTAAGGCATCTCCTTTTCGCGGTGGCGCTCGTTGAACTCGATGATCTCCGCTAATGTATGCACCGGTGCGGTGGGTCCAAGTGCCGCGAGGTAGGAGTTCAAGTCGGCCTTTAGTTCGTATAGGAGGACCTGGAATTCGGGCTCCCCGACCTGCTCCATGTTTTCAATGTCAGCCGGGTCCACAATCGCCGCGCCCTGACGCTTCATCTCCTCGATGGCCTGGTTCATCAGTGCGTCCACTGCGTCGCTGATGCCGAAGGATTTGCGTACCACGCCGATCTTCGAGCCACGCAGCCCGTGCGGGTCGAGAAACTTGGTGTAATCCGTCAGCGCCTTCCCCTGGCTTGAGCTCGTGGCCGGATCGTCGGCGTCGACGCCGGTTAAAGCGCCCAGCAGAATCGCAGCATCGGTCACGGTTCGAGCCATGGGCCCTGCGGTGTCTTGGCTATGCGCGATGGGAACAATCCCGGCGCGGCTGACCAGGCCGACAGTGGGCTTAATCCCTACAATCCCGTTGACACCTGAGGGGCAGACGATGGACCCGTCCGTCTCCGTGCCGATGGCCAGTGCGCAGAAGTTTGCAGAAACGGCGGCGCCCGACCCGGAACTCGAGCCGCACGGATTGCGGTCGAGCGCGTACGGATTGCGCGTTAGCCCGCCTCGCCCGCTCCAGCCGCTGGTTGAGTGCGATGACCGGATGTTAGCCCATTCGCTCAGATTGGTCTTTCCCAGAATCACCGCGCCAGCCTCGCGAAGCTTCTTCGCCACGAAAGAGTCCTTTGGCGGTTTTGCTCCCACCAGAGCGAGTGAGCCGGCTGTGGTCATCATCCGGTCGCGGGTGGCGATGTTATCTTTGATGAGCACTGGAATCCCGTGCAGCGGGCCGCGCGCGCCCTGGGCTTTGCGTTCGCGGTCGAGCTCCTCAGCAATGTCCAGCGCCTCCGGATTGGTTTCAATGACGGCGTTGACACCAGGCCCATGCTTATCGGCTTCTTCGATCCGCCCCAGGCATTTTTCCGCAATGGAGCGCGCGGTAAGCCGGCCCGATTGCATCGCCTGCTGAAGCCCGTCCACCGTGACTTCGTCCAGGTCGAATGCCTTCAAGTGTGCGCGCGCTTCTTGAGGAATTGCGGCGGGAGTCCCGGCAACCAGCGGAAGGGAAGGCAGAGCAGCCGCCACGCCCGCGAGCATTCCGGAGTTTAGGAGCCTTCGTCTTGTCAATCTGGTGCTAGTGGTGTCGCATTTGTTGGTTCGGTGCACGGTCAGCAAACTCCTCCGTCAAGAATGGCTTCTCGCACTCTGAAGCTGTGAAAAACCAAAACATCTCACGCAAAGGCGCTAAGGCGCAGAGTGCCGCAAAGTGAAGGCCAATTTACTTCTTTGCGAGCTTCGCGTTCTTTGCGCCTTTGCGTGAAACCGCTTCTGTACTCCAAGGGCCTCTCGCACCGTCTCTCCTTTTGGGGAAACGGTAGCGCGTTGCCTTTGAAGGGCTAATATCCGGACGAATTCCGAATTGCCCGAATCAGACCTTTCAAATCCTCCACAGTCGTGCGCGGGTTCATGAGCGTGGTGCGGAGATAGACTTTGTTCCGCAAAACCGTGTGCACCAGGAAATACTTTCCCGAAGCCACCACACGCTGTCGTACCTCTAACTGATGCTCATCGAGCCTTTTCGTCTCGCTCTCGGAGTTCCCAATCTCCGGCGGGACATGCCGAAAACAGAGAATGTTGCTGGCGGGTTCCGCTGCGAGTTCAAAATCGGGCTGGGCTTTTAGCAGGGTTGCGAACTCGCGCGCCAAGTCAAACGTCTTGGTCACCAGTTCGCCGATAGCCTTTGCGCCATGGACGCGCAGCGCCAGCCAGAGCTTGATTCCCATGGTTCGCTTCGTGCATTCGAGGGTGCGAAGTGCGAGGTCAAAATCCGCTTCCTCGGGACGCCGAGCGAAGAGATAGCTTGCCTCTTGCGAGAAGGCGTCGTAACTGTACTGCCGGTGGGGGAAGAGCACCGCCGTGATCAGGCTCGGCGTGAAAAGCATCTTGTGCATGTCCCAGACGAGCGACGACGCCAATTCGATTCCCTCCGTGAGGCTACGATACTTCTCCGAGAAAAGAGCCGAGGCGCCGTGCGAGCCGTCGATGTGAAACCACGCGTTCTTCTCCCGGCAGAATTCTCCCATCTCGTGCAGGGGATCGAAAGAGCCGGTCGCGGTGGTGCCGGCGCTGCCTACGATGGCGACCACTTTCTTCCCTTGTTGTACAGTCTGCCGGTAGAGGCGTTCGAGCGCCGAAACATCGAGCCGGAAACAACTGTCGGTCGGAATCGTGACGATGGACTCTTGGCCGAGGCCGAGGACTCCCGCCGTCCGGGCCACGGAATAATGCGCCTGGTCGGACACCAGCAGAGCCAGCGGCGGTCCCGCGTGGAGTCCCTGGCGCCACGCCGAGCCTTGCGTGGCATGGTTGCGGGCGGCCAGGAGGGCCGTGAGATTCCCCAGAGATCCTCCGGAGGTCAAGACTCCATCGGAATCCTGGGACCAACCGACCGCTGCGCACAGCCAGCGTATGACTTGCCGCTCGATCTGCGTTCCGGCTTGAGCCATTTCGTGAATGGCGGCGCTGTTGTTCAACAAACTCGAGATCAAGTCGGCCAGCGCTGCCACCGGCAGCACGGCGGGAAGCTGGTGGCCCATGTAACCGGGATGATGCAGGTGAATACTCTGCCCGACGATCTGCTCCAGGCAGCGCGCCAGCTCATCCTCGGCGTCGTCGGCGGCGTACAGCTGAAGAGCGCCTTGGTATTGCTCGGCAAGCTCAAGTGGGGCGCGGAGCGGAAGAACCGGCACTTGGCCCGCAAGAGCGGAACCAAGATAAGCTGCCAACGCCTCGACCACCTGGTGGCCCTGGCGCCGGAACAACTCAGGATCGTAAGGATCAGTGTGCATAGGCCGTAATGGTAACTCAATCCCGCAGGTTTGAAACGGGCCATTTGCTTCGAGTTTCGTCGGGCCAGGGGAAAAGATTCACCACAGAGAACACAGAGATCACGGAGTCGTCTCTGCGATCTCTGTGTTCTCTGTGGTGAAGGCTTTGTCCTTCGCGAAGGTAAGCAGGAAGCACATAACGACTTCTGCTCGTTCCTGGTAAAATTCGGCTTATGAAATCACCTGACTTAGCGTGGCGGTTTGTGCTGGTGCGGCCGCGGAATCCGTTGAACATCGGGGCGGCAGCGCGAGCCATGGCCAATTTTGGCTTTCGGGAATTGATGGTGGTGTCGCCGTACGGCCCGGTATGGCAGGAAACGCGCTCGGCGGTGGGAGCGGAGGAGGTAGTCACCTCGGCGCGCGCCGTCGAGAGCCTGGTAGATGCGGTTGCGGACGTTCCCCTGGTTGTGGGGACAACCGCAGGCTCCCGGCGCAACCTGGACCGCGAGCTAATCCCATTGCCGGATTTCCCCGCCTGGCTTCGGCGACGCCACGCGAGAGGTCTTGTCGCCTTGCTCTTTGGCTCCGAGAAGACGGGTCTCTCGAACGAGCACCTGAGTTTCTGCCACGCGCTGGTTCGTATCCCTACCGCGGTTGATTGTCCTTCCATGAACCTGGGACAGGCGGTGGCGGTTTGCGCTTACGAACTCGCGCGCGCGGGACTTGTTCCGGCTCGACCCCTGCGGCCCACCGTGCACTCTTCGGACCCGGCGGGCGCGCAGTCCCTCGAGCACCTGTTCGAGCGTGCCGCGCGTGTATTGGACCAGGTGGGATACTTGAAGCCCAAGAGCCGAGGCGCCACACTGCTGAAATTGCGCCGCCTGATGCGCGATCTCGAACTCACCAACAACGACGCCAAAATCCTGGGCGGGGTTTTAGCGCAGATTGAGTGGAAAATTGGGAATAGTGAATTGTGAATAGTGAATTGACAACTGTAAATTGCCGCGCCCCAACATCAATGCGGGCACGCGAACCCAGGTGATAATTCACAATTCACTATTCACCATTTACTAGCTTTGACCAAGCGAAGTGGGCAGCTGAACCAAAGCGTCCGCGGGGGTGAAGGCGGGGCGGGTTTGCGGGTCGCGCCAATTGTCGATCATGCCGACTTGCTGCACACAGGAGATAGTGCAGCGGGGCGCGCAGGACTTTTGAGTGTGATACTCGTGTTCAAGGTGGGCGCGGGTGTACTTCTCGAGCGGAATGGCGGGATATCCGCGCTGCTGTGAGCAGTAGTGAACCAGCCCATCCTCGCAAATATAAAGATAGCGGCTGCCGGCGCGGCAGCGCCACTCGTTGCCCAGCCCCTCGGAGATATTCTTCTGGAACTGATTGAAGCGGGAGTAGGACCGTTTTCCCATCTCCATGATGAGGGCATAGAGTTGTTGCTGGCGTTCACTGAGTGGCTTGAGCTGGCCGCCGTGATCGTGGAGGATGCCCACGGTACTTGTGAAACCGAGTTCGAGCGCCCGGCGGGCCACTTCCAGAGCGTCGTCAGGATTACGAACGCAACTCCCCAGGACGGAATTGATATTTACCTGGAAGATCGCGTATCGAGCCAGCAGGCGCAGCTTGCGGTCCAAAACACGCAGGCTCTTCTTGGAAATCTCGTCGGGTATTACATTATCAATGCTGATCTGCAAATGATCCAAGCCGGCGCGATTCAGGTGATCGATCCGCTGCGGGGTCAGCAGGTATCCGTTGGTGATCAAACCGGCAATAATTCCGCGACTGCGGATATGCTGAACAATCTCTTCCAATTCAGGGTGCAGGAGCGGCTCGCCTCCGCTGATCGTGATAATGGTTGTCCCCAGCGCCGCCAATCGATCGACGCGGCGAAACATGGTCTCGAGAGGAAGGGGTTTTGAGACCTTGTCGAATTCGTTGCAATAGGCGCAAGAGAGATTGCAGCGGCGAATGGGAATCAGGTGAGCAAGAACCGGGTGATGGGTGGAGAGCAGGCCGCTCGCGATCATGCGCCATTCTCGCAGGCGCGTGTTCCAAAATCGCATTGTCCGGCGAAGACTAAGCTGGTCCATTCGGGTCAAACCCCACTGCTACTTCTCGGCAGCCTTTCAAGTAAGGCCCCTCGAAACGCCGTAGGCAGGAGGTGAATCCTAACCGTAACTCGTAGTCCAAGAGATGACAATCCGCATAATATGAACGGTCGAAAACCATGATTGAACTGCGCATTATTGCGGTTCAATGAGCGTGGAGAAGTAGCGCGGGCGTCTCGCCCGCGGGGGCGGGAGCGTCCCGCTCCCGCGCGCGGGCAGGATGCCCGCGCCACAGCGGGCGAGACGCCCGCGCTACCCGATAAACAGCTTGCTCGTGGTGACTGACCGGAGTATGCTTACGTGTTCTCGGAACTCGGCCACGCGCCAGGTGAGAGAACGAACCCGGAGTTTGTAGCAACCCTCGCGCGTTGCACCGAACACACGGTGCATTCCACTTATTGGAGTAAACATTGAAAGCGATACCTCTTGCACGAGCAGCTCGCATGATTGCCCGAGGCACGTGGAGTTTCTGCACGAATCGGCCTCTGGTAGTTTCGTTCGAGCTGACTCATTCCTGCACGGCCAATTGCAAGCATTGCGACAAAGGAGGGATGAAACCCGATCCGGCGGGACTGCTGCGCGCGGAGGATTACGCGGAACTCCGCAGCACTCTCAAACCCATGGTGGTGCAACTCTCGGGCGGCGAACCCCTGCTGAGGAAGGATCTCGAGGAGATTATTCGAGCCGTGAAGGAGTCCAGCGGCCTGCCGTACCTCATCCTGGTAACCAACGGACGGTTGCTGACGGAGGAAAAGTATCTGGCTTTGCGCCCCCTGGGCATTAACCAGATTTCTATCTCGCTCGACTTTCCGGATTCCAGGCACGACGAATTCCGCCGCTCACCTGGTCTTTACGCTTACCTTGAAAAACTGGTTCCTGTGCTTGCCCGCCACGGCTACGACGACGTGGCGCTGAACACCGCCATCACCCGTGAAAACCTTCCCGCACTCGTAGGGATCCACGAACGCGCCAAGGAGTGGGGAGTTTCGATCTCCTACAGTGCTTATACGCCCCTGCGCACTGGGAGCATGGATCACTACATCCAGTCGGCGGAAGATCTGGCGCTGCTGCGCAAGACCCTCGATCAATTGTTGGAGCTGAAGTCCAAGAATGGCCGCATTGCCAACTCGCCTTGGACGCTGTCGGGTATCCACGATTTCTTCCGCGATGGAACTGTGCCGGGATGCAACGCGGGGAAGAGATTTATGGTCGTAACGCCGACGGGCGGGTTGCGTCCGTGCTCGATGTTTGAGAATGAGTACACTTCGCAAAAAGCTATGGTGCGTGAGTTTGTCCCAACCAACCACTGCGGCGGATGCTACGTTTCCATTCGCTCCTACCTCGATGCCTCGTTTTGGACGCTGCTTAAAGACAACGTCGGCACCCGGGTTCTCACCCGCAATGGTCAATCGGAGCAATGCTGACCTTTGTAGCGCTGACCTTCAGGTCAGCAGCCCGGTGCCGACCTGAAGGTCGGCGCTACCCATCTTACGTAGCCTTTCCCACTTTCGTCGCCTCGCTCACCTCGTTAAGGCGGCCCGTGGCGACATCGTAGACGTACCCGTAGACAGGGATGTGTTTCGGAACCAAGGGATGAGCCTTGATCCGCGCCACATCGGATATGACGCTTCGGGCCTGGTCAGGGATGGTCAGCCATTCGATGAAATGACCTTCATAGGAACCAGGGCCCTTACCCACGTCCTTCCATTTGCCGCCCTCGAGTTGCGCGGTCTCGAGGCTGTGTTCCAACAGTTCACGCATGATCTCGTTGGTGAAGGCTAACATTCCGCAGTCGGTGTGGTGAATCACAAACCACTCGCGCGTCCCAAGAAGCTTGTGGGAAATCACCAATGACCGGATAGCGTCGTCGCTGGCCCGACCGCCGGCATTACGGATGACGTGGGCGTCGCCTTCACTTAGACCGGCGAACCGCGCCGGATCCAGGCGCGCGTCCATGCAGGTAAGAATGGCAAACCGGCGGGCCGGCGGCATTGCCAGCTTGCTTTTATCGCCGAAGCTTTTCGCGTAAGCCTCGTTGGCCGCGAGAACTTGTGTCAGAACATCGCTCATGTTTTCTCTCCTTTTACTCGTCAATCGTCACTCGAAGCTGTTCAATACCTTATGTATCCGATTGCAACGTGGATGGTCGACTGCGCGTGAAGCGGTGCTCCCCGGAGGGGAGCAAATTGAGTAGCCGGGGGTGAAACCCCCGGACCCGACCCCACACCCCGTCCGTCAGTTGACGGACACCCCTCTCCCCGCAGGCGGGGAGAGGGGAAAGGGGGTGAGGGGGGGCGATGTTTCCGGGGGCGTTGCCCCCGGCTATTCATGTCCAGCCCCTGCGGGGCTGACGTCTCGAGCGGTGGCCGGGGATCCTGGGCGGCATTCAGTAATCTCTCCTCTGCCGGGCGGTTTTGAAACAGCTTCTTGTCACTCGTCACTGCTTCAAGTATTTCTCGATTGCCGCCGCGACCTCAGGAGAGTCCGGCTTGATGGGTGATTCGAAGCGCGCCACGACGTTGCCATTGCGATCGACCAGGAATTTCGTGAAATTCCACTTGATGTCGCCCGTGAGGCTTGGGTTCGCCTGCTTGGTCAGATATTGATAGAGGGGAGTACAGTCGTCGCCTTTCACCGAGACCTTGGCGAACATTGGAAAGGAGACGCTGTACTTGGTGGAGCAGAAATTCTTGATTTCCGCATTCGTGCCCGGCTCCTGGCCGCCAAAATTGTTGGCTGGGAAACCCAGGATCACAAACCCCTGGTCTTTGTATTTCTCATAGATCGATTCAAGGGCGGAATATTGCGGCGTGAAACCGCAGCGGCTGGCAACGTTCACCAGCAGGATGACCTTGCCTTTGTAGTGCCCAAGCGAAGTGGGCTCGCCATCGATGGACGGGAGGGTGAAATTGTAGACGCCCTCAGCCGCCAACAAAACCGCGGCGAAGGACAGAATCACCGCCAGAAGCGTGAGAAGCGGGCGTGCACGCAGACGTCGAATGTCCATGCTTTTTCTCCTTATGTTGTGTTGTGCCCTGACCCCTTGCCACTCATGCGGCCGGGGTGAAGGTATATGATAACCCAGCAATCGAGGCGCGAGCAATGAGGTAGCGGAGGCACCCTTGTCTGTGCGTGTGTTAGGGCGAGATGGCCGCGTGTCTCAACAATTCGCGAAATAAGTCGGGAAGGCTCCGCCACACGTCAGTAGCCCCGTCAGGGGCGCCATAAAGTAGCCCAGGGCGTAAGCCCTGGGTTGGACGGCCCTCACCCCGCCTGCGGCACCCCTCTCCCGCCCGAGCGGGAGAGGGGACGTGGGTGAGGGAGGGCCTCACGATCCCACGGCTTACGCCGTGGGCTACTCGCTTACGCCCGCTCCGCGGGCTGACATGTCCAACGAACTTCTGAGGCACGACACAAGCCGCGGGCACCGGCAGGAGTGCCGGTGCTACGGGATGAGGTACAATCGAACCATGGAAACTTGGTTTGCTTTTGGAAAGAACGGCCTCAGCCTGGAGTTGCCGGAGGGATTTCGCTATCAGGTGCTGGAGGCGCGCTCGGCGGTTCCACTCGCGGACGCACCCTCGGCCATCGAGGATGCCCTCGACTCTCCTATTGCCAGCCCTCCGCTCCAAGAACTCGCAGCAGGGAAGAAGTCGGCGGCGATTTCGGTCTGCGACATTACACGTCCCGCGCCGAATCGAGAAATCTTGCCGCCTCTCCTGGCCAGGTTGGAGGCGGCAGGGATTCCGCGCGAGCGCATAACAATCCTGATTGCCACTGGCCTGCACCGTCCGGCGACCGAAGCGGAAATCAGCGAGATTTGCGGCGAGCAGGTCGCGGCGAAGCACCGCGTCGTCAGCCACCGTGCGCGCCAGCTCGGCGAGCACCGTTACCTGGGCACGACGGCCTCGGGAACGCCGGTCTTCATTGACGAGCGATTCGTTTCCGCCGACCTCCACATTACGCTGGGGTTTATCGAACCCCACCTCATGCTGGGTTATTCGGGCGGGAGAAAGCTGGTTGCGCCGGGCCTCGCCGGGGAAGCGACCATCAAAGTTCTGCACAGTCCGAAGTTCATGCGAGACGCGCTGGCCGTGGAAGGTTCGATCGAAGACAACCCCTTGCACCGCGAGCTTCTGGAAATCGCACACATGGCCCGGCACGACTTCCTGGTGGATGCGGCGTTGGCGCGTGGGAACGGCCGACGCCCCATTGCAGCCGTGTTTGCCGGAGAGCCGATGGCGGCCCATCGCCAGGGCGTGAAATTCGTCTCACAGGTGATGCTGGAAACCCTGGATGAGCCCGCAGACGCAGTCATCACGACCTCCGCCGGCTACCCGCTGGATCTTACGTTTTATCAAGCCGTCAAGGGAATCACCGCTGCCTCGCACATTGTGAAGCCGGGCGGCAGGATCCTGCTGCTGGCGGAATGCACGGAAGGGGTTGGCGGGGCAGAGTTCGCCGAGCTGTTGGCGAATCACCCCTCCGACCGCGTCTTCATGGAGGAGATTGCCGAAGCGGCGGTGGTTGTGGACCAATGGCAACTTGAAAAGCTTGCACTCGTGACGGCCAAGGCAGAGGTGCTCTTCTACGTTCCAGGCTTGCCGCGACAATACTATGCGTCGCTGTGGGGGAAAGCCTACGATACACCCCAGGCTGCAATCAGCGCGCTCACATCATCCCTTCCGCGAGGAGCCCATATCGCGGTGATTCCGGAAGGGCCGTACGTCCTCGCGCAGGTCGGACAGGCAGTGGGCAGGTGAGATAAAAGGGTAAAGGCTAAAGGGTAAACCGTTATCATTTAACCTTTAGCCTTTACCCTTTCCTAGTTCATCTTGATGATCTTCGCCCCGGCGGAGGGCGGGATCTCGAAGGTGGAAGCAGGGAACTTGAGGTTCACCTTTATTGCGGTGTAGCGGGCAATCATGTAGTCGCCGCCCGGCTCGAAGAATTGCTGCTGTGCCGGCATCCAGGAATCTTCGCTGACCCACATCTGGATTTTGGTAAGCTGTGC
>JBEKLY010000015.1:0-46724 GCA_050010015.1 Terriglobia bacterium | reverse complement strand
GGTCGGCCAGGAATTGTTCCAAACGTGTTCGACATTTCGCGATTTTGCTCTCGGTCATGAACCGGAGCTTAACACCTCCCGTCTGGGAGGTCAATCTAACTTAACGTAGTAGTACTAGCAGGTTGCGGGAAAACGCTCGAAACGTGTCATTCTGAGCGAAGCGAAGAAGCCCGGTAGTTGTGGATTCAACAAACTACGGAGATCCTTCGTCGCCTGCGCCTCCTCAGGATGACAGTTAATCTGGTTTTTCCGCTGGTCTTGGGGGCTTTTTTCAACGATGTCCTTGTCTTGAAATTTCGTGGTTCGAATTCGAGAGGACGCATGTCAAGTGGTCCAAACAGAGGGCTTCCCAGGCCATCGCGGGGCGACCCGGAATTGCGGGCGGAAGAACTTTTGGTCCAGGTGGCCGGCCGTGATGTACAAGCCCTGGCGAGCCTGTACGACCAATTCGCCCCTAGCTTATTGGGCATTCTGGTAAGGATGTTAACTTCGAAATGGGATGCCGAGAGCGCGCTCGAAGAGGTCTTTCTACGACTGTGGCGGGAAGCGCACGATCTCGTCCGGACCCAAGGGAGCGTTGCGGCTTGGCTGGTGCTGGTGGCGAGGCAGGTGGGCTTGGAACGTGTTCGCGCCAAGCGGGCTGGAGCGGCCATGCCCGTTCCGAGGCCGGGCCGGCAGTCTCGTCGAAAGGCGGAGAAGCCCGCGAACAGTTGCACCGAATCGAGCCCGGGGGAGCGGAAACCAGGGGAGCAGTCGCCCGCCAAGCGAGAACCGCATCCTGGGTTTTTCCTCGCTGCGCGTCAGCTCTGGCTTCCGCGGCCAGAGGATATCGCCTTGGCGGAGGCGCGCCTGGACCTGCTGCAAAAAGCATTCGATCAAATGCCCAAACCTCAACGGCGCGCCCTGGAGCTCGCGGTTTTCGAAGCTTATAATGAATCTGAAATAGCAGCGCAGCTTGGCGAGCCTCTGGGCAAAGTCAGCGCGGGCTTGCGCGCCGCATTTACTTTCTTGAGGCACCGCCAGCACGCGGTGTTGGGAACTTGGACTGCCGACATCTAGAAAGCGTTTACGAACTGTTCCTGCTCGGAGCGCTCCTGGAAGAGGACTCGTTCGCGATCCAGGAACATTTGTCTTTCGGCTGCGAGCATTGTCTGGAGAGACTCAAGGAAGCCGCCCGAACGGTCTACCTGCTGAGCCTTGCGGCCAAGCCTGTGCCGCCCGGGCAGAAGGCCAAGGCGAGCTTGCTGCGACAGCTGAAAGGCAAGTAATCAGTGATCAGCGGTCAGTTCTCAGTTCGAAACCTGTCTTTCCGATTCTGCTCCTTTAGGGTTGCGAAGAATCGCTGTATTCGTTTAAAAGGAACTGATAACTGACGGCTGACAACTGACGACTCTCCAATGGCTTTGCGCCGCGAACTGGGCTTAATCCAAGCTACCTCCCTGGCCATCACGGACATGGTGGGGATCGGTCCGTACATCACCATACCCCTCTTTCTGGCAACGATGGGCGGCCCCCAAGCCATGTTGGGCTGGCTGGTGGGAGCGCTGCTGGCTTTCTGCGACGGCTTGGTTTGGGCGGAACTGGGCGCGGCTATGCCCAAGGCGGGCGGCAGTTACAACTACCTTCGCGAAGCCTATGGGGCGCACCGCGCGGGACGTTGGTTCTCCTTCCTGATGGTGTGGCAGATCATGTTCTCCGCGCCACTCTCAGTAGCCAGCGGCAGCATCGGCTTTGCCAATTATCTTCACTATTTGCTGCCTCGAGTTTCGTCAGGAGGCGTTCGGATTCTTGCGGCCGTGTTCCCCTTGCTGTTGGTTGTGCTTCTTTACCGGCGCATCGGCGCGATCGGAAACCTCTCCGTGGTGTTGGTGGTGGGGGTGATTCTGGGTTGCTTTTGGATCATCCTTTCCGGGCTGCCTCACTTGAGCGCGGCTCGCCTGATGGATTTCCCTCCCGGAGCGTTCAACCTGCACTGGATTTTCTGGGCCGGGCTCGGCCATGCCACGCTTTATGCCCTCTACGACTACTTCGGCTATTACAATGTCTGCTACTTGGCGGAAGAGATTCGCGATCCGGGGCGGGTGATCCCGCGCGCTATTATGTTTTCCATCCTGGCGGTCGGCACCCTGTACGTGCTGATGACCGCTTCCTTCCTCAGCGTGATCCCATGGCGCGATGCCATTCACAGCCGCTTTATCGCCTCTGTCTACATCGAAACGCTCCAGGGGTCCGCCGCAGGGAAGGTGATGGCGGGTTTGCTGCTCTGGATTGCCTTCTCCTCCGTTTTCTCCCTGCTCCTGGGCTATTCGCGCATCCCTTACGCCGCGGCGATGGACGGGAACTTTTTCCGCGCGTTCGCGCGCCTTCATCCCAAAGGGCAATTCCCGTATGTCTCGCTCATCACCCTGGGGCTTGTGGCTTCTATATTCAGCCTCGGCCGTCTCAATGAGGTCATCGGAGGCTTGGTCGCAACGCGTGTACTTATCCAGTATCTGCCCCAGACGGTGGGCTTTTTCCTTCTCCGCTTTCGAAATCCTCAGCTCCAGCGGCCTTTTCGGATGTGGTTCTACCCTGTGCCTGGAATCATCTCGCTTCTGGGCTGGCTTTATGTGTTGGGCACCGCGGAGAAACGCTCGCTGTTTTTCGCGATAGCCGTCTTTGCGATGGGTAGCACGGCTTATTTCATTCGGGCCCGCATGAAGCGCGAGTGGCCGTTCGCGCAGTTGGAGGCGGGTGGGTGAAGGCGTGGCGCGCACCTGCCCCATGGCATAGTAAAATGACTATATCGTTTCGCGCTGACTGCTTTGAAAATGACCCCCCTCCTCAGCGGGAGGAGGGACCGGGGGTGGTGGGTGGTTGCCCCGCCGCCCCGCAACCACCCCTGACCCCTCCTTACCAAGGACGGGAACCATTTTCATGGTTTCAGGGTGCCCGTCAGCCAACGGGCATGAGCGACTGCTTTGAAATGCGCTGTCATTCCGAGCGAAGCGAGGAATCTCGCCCTGGCCTTTTGGGGGTGGACTGCCCGACGCAGAGCAAGATTCCTCGCTTCGCTCGGAATGACATTTCATGGTTTCTGGGTGCCCGCAAGCAGATGGGCATGAGTGATGACTCGCATGTCTAAGCTCCTTCATAATACGGCCTCTCTCCCGCTGCACGACGCCTTATTTCGCGTCAAGCCTCGCAAGGCTGTTCCGTTTGAGTTCGTGCTCGATGCACTCTCCGCGTTGTCGCCCTACACTCGTCCTCTCTTCAGCTGTCTTGCGGTCTACGTCCAAGATAAGATCATGTTGGTCCTGCGGGACAAGCGCACGAGCACCGTAGACAACGGGGTTTGGCTCGCTACGACCCGGGAGCACCATGAAAGCTTGCGACGAGACTTCCCGGGCATGCGCTCCATTAAAGTATTGGGGAAGGAAGTAACAGGCTGGCAGGTGCTTCCCGCCGACGCGCCGGAATTTGAGGAGGCGGCACTGCGCGCCTGCGAACTCATCCTCGCCAAAGATCCGCGAATCGGCAAGCTGCCGGGCTCGCGGCGGACTCCACCACCGGTTGCCAAGCGAGGTAGGAGAACTTTGAAGCGAGCCAATGGTTAGTGGCTGACGCCACAGTCAGTGCAGCGGAATACCAGGTGCCGCCCCTCACCGTAAATCTTCTTCATTTTCCCGCCGCACACCGGGCAATTGAGCGGCACGAACCGGTCCCAGATAACGAACACGACAAAGAAGCCAGCCAGAAATCCGACCAGACGGGGCAGACTAAGGTGCGGGACGAGCGACTTCACTGCCTCCTCGTGGTAGATAGCCGCACCCAGACGGTTTCCGGCCACGCCTCCAACTACGGAAAGAGCGAGTTGAAGTAAGGTGTGGATCACCGGGCCCATGGGTTGCCTCGTCGCCTGCCGGAACGGTCGTGTTATTCGGGATCGCTGGAAAGAGGCGCCGCTACGGGCCATCTGCCGGAAGCCGTCTTGCCAGGAACATGCCTTCATTGTGGATAATCTGGATATCATCGCCATCGACTCGCGCGGAGAAGCCCGCTTTATCGCCCGGCATGGATTCTTCCACCTGTTTGCGAGTCTCGGCGTAGTGTTTCTTGCCTGGCACAAGGCCCGCGCGCTGCATCCAGTGATTGAAGGACCTTGGCCGTCGCCGGAGCGATTGGCGGGAAACTTCGAGGCCATGCTCCTCGAACATGCTGAGAAAACTGGTAAGGCGAAGGGAACAGGTGTGGGAAGGGTCGCGAAGCCGCTCGATCTGATTATAAAGCTCAAACTTCGCGTCGCTCTCCGGAGCCAGCGGGTCGAGGATCAGCAACCTGCCTTCGGGCTTCGTCACGCGGATCATCTCCTCGAGAACCGGTTCCGGCTTGGTTATATGGTGAAAGGCATGCTGGCAACTGACCAGATCGAAGCAGGCGTCGGGAAAGGGAAGCGAGTCCGCATCCCCGCGGAGAACGACGGCATTGGCAATCTGCTTCTCAGCCTGGAATTGGCGGGCTTGGCGAACCATCTCAGGCGTCAAGTCGATGCCTAATGCGAAGCGCACTCGCGGTGCAACTGCCAGAACAAACGCGCCCGGCCCACAAGCGACGTCGAGTACGAGTTCGTGAGCTTGCGGTTTTGCAAATTCCACTTTTTCGGCCAGAACTTCCAGTGAATCGCGCACCGCGAACTTGGCAAAAGCGTCGGCCGTTTTAGTGAACTGCTTTTGGACTGTTTCTTTGTGTTTCTTGGACATAGTAGTTAAGAAGTCTAGAGTCGAGAGTCGATAGCAAAGAAACGTGACCGCTTGGCCCGCTCGGCCTTTGGGCTTTCGACTGCCGACCTCTCGCCCGGATGCTAATTCTCTTCTTGGATGATCTCCTCGAAGGTCATCGCGTATCCTTCAAACTAGAAGCGTAGCAGGGCGGCATTTTGTGTCAAGTGCTTCGAGGGACTGCCTTCTCGAACTGCCAGCCAGGACCGCAGTTCGAGACGAGCAAGGCGAGGGCGGATGAAAGCTGCAGGCGTCAGAACCGGTGAATATCTTCAATCGCATATCGCAAATCGCAATTCACAAAAATCACTCTTGTTATTTCTTGAAGTCCCGAGTACGATGATTTTGAAAATCCCACGAGGCGGTGGAGCCAGCTTAAGAATTGGAAGAGTTGCCCCAGTGCATTGTCGAATTACGAGGCGTTAACAAGCGCTATGGCGAGCATACAGCGCTTGAGGACTTTTCCCTGGAGGTAGGCAGGGGAGAATTCCTTACGCTCTTAGGGCCCAGCGGCAGCGGGAAGACTACCATCCTGCGCCTGGTGGCGGGATTCGAACAGCCGCAGAGCGGGCAGATTCTAATCAATGAGCACGACGCTTCGCCCCTGCCTCCTTACCGCCGCAATGTCAACACGGTCTTCCAGCACTACGCACTTTTTCCTCACTTGAATGTGTTCCGCAACGTGGCCTTCGGCCTCGAACAGAAGAATCTGCCGCGGCAGGATATTGGCAAGCGTGTCCGCTCTCTCCTCGAGATGGTGGAACTCCCCGGAAAAGAGGACCGCTACCCGCATCAATTGAGCGGAGGCGAACGGCAACGCGTAGCGCTGGCGAGGGCTCTGGTTCTGGAGCCAGCAGTGCTGTTGCTGGATGAGCCCCTGGGTGCACTCGACCAGAAACTGCGCCAGCAGATGCAAGTGGAACTGAAGCGTTTGCGCGAGCGCTTGGGGATCACCTTCATCTTCGTCACCCACGACCAGCAAGAGGCGCTGGTCATGTCGGACCGGATCGCCGTCATTAATCATGGGCACCTCGAGCAGGTAGGACCGGCAGAGGAGACCTACGGCGCGCCTCGAACGCCGTTTGTGGCAGAGTTCATGGGCGTGGAGAATTTCTTCCCAGTCCATTGTCTAAGCCACTCGGACCAGGGCACGCGCTTCGAGACCGAGACCGGATGGACTCTCTGGTCGAGGAATTCGATGGATTTAGAGCGGGGCCTTGCAGCCGTCTTGGGTGTGCGCTCCGAGGCCATGCGACTGACCCTGGGGCGGCCTCGGCCGAGTAGCGAGGCGGTAAACGTTGTGCCCGGCGAAGTGGTTGAGGCCATCTTCGAAGGCGGCAGTCGCCGCTGGACGGTTCGGATCGCGAGCGGCGAACGGCTGGTGGTGCGAGGAGCCATGGCAGCGAACGCTCTTCCGCTCGAGCGAACGTCTCCCGGGGCCAAGGTCTATCTTTCCTGGGAGCCGGACCGGAGTTTAGTTTACCCCGCTAATGGTGAGAACCCTCAGGCTCCACCGCCGATTGCGGCTGAAAACCTTGGGCCGCAAAGCTCGGCCGGCCGAGGATGATTGATTCGAAACTAATCGCACCTTTTCAGGGGAAGGGAGAGCGTTGAGATTGACGACCAGATCGTCCGGCCCCTGGCCTGTGCACAGCACCAAAACCCCAAGTCAAACTGATTGTAGAGGTTGCGGAAATGCCCGTTCTCGGGTCATTCCGAGCCCTTCGCTGTCATCCTGAGCGAAGCGAAGAGCAGTCCTGAACGAAGTGAAGGAATCTCGCTCTGGGTGCTCAGGGTAAACTCCGCGAGGGATCTCGCTCTGTTTTGTTTCTCAAGGCAGGGCGAGATTCCTCGTCGCCTGCGGCTCCCCGGAATGACACGTGGAGAGGTTTTTCCCGCAGCCCATGTAACCAAACGGCGTTTATTCCCATCTCTTGACCTTGGGGCTATTTCACGGGACTGAGGGGAGAACCCGCCCCGCGACCCTGCTGAGATACGCGAACTCCGGAAAGCGAGAAGGAACTCTTATGGCAGAAAAAGTCGTGAAGACCGACGAAGAATGGAAGCGGACGCTGACTCCAGAGCAATTCCAGGTCACTCGAAAAAAGGGGACAGAGCGAGCCTTCACGGGGCAGTATTGGGACAATCACGAAGAAGGCGTCTATCGTTGCGTCTGCTGCAATAAACCGCTCTTCAGTTCCGACACCAAATTCGAGTCAGGAACCGGATGGCCAAGCTTTTGGGCACCGATCGCTCCAGAAAACATTCGCACCGATGACGATCTCTCGTTCGGCATGGCGCGAACCGAGGTGCAGTGCAAGGAATGCGATGCCCACCTGGGTCATGTGTTTGATGACGGCCCAGCCCCGACCCACCTGCGTTATTGCCTCAACTCTGCAGCGTTGAAATTCGACAAAGAGAAGTAGGGGGACGGCTTGCCGTCCCCTGTAGGCGGTAGCGTTGGCCGACTACGCGGGGCCGGTGAGTTCCAACATCAGGCAACCGCAACCTGACGCCGGCCTTCACCGCAATAGTCCCATGGTGTACTGCAGCATCGCGTAGATGCTCTGGTAGTCGTATTTGGCGTTCAAGTTCTCGATCTCAGCCTGGGTAAGGTTCAACTGCGCCTGGGTCAATTCCACAATCGAGCTCAGCCCGAGGTTGTACCTGCCCTGCGCCAGGTCCAGCGCGAGGGAGGCTTCGCGGAGCATCTCCGCTGTGACATCGATGTTCTGATATGCGGTTTTGGAGCTTGACCAAGCCACACGCACGTCGCGTGCGATCCGCTCCTGAAGATCGCGCACCCTTTGGTCGTCAGCCTGTGCGTGGTATCGGGCCGCTTCCCGCCGTGCTGTAAAAAGGCGTCCGTTGAAGATCGGCACCTCGACGTTCAGAGCTGCGCCTTCATAGTAGTTCGGAACCGGCGTCGACAAGATTTGATACATCTCCGGAATGGCTCCCCCGGTGCCCACAATGCTGACCGTTGGGAACGATAGATCTCTCTCCGCGTGTTCGAAACGTACCGCCGACTTGTACTGCAATTGCAGGCTCAGCAGGTCCGGGCGGTTGGCAAAGGCTTGGGCAACCAGCGAGTCGGGTTCAAGCGCGGGACTGGGAGGGAGCGGCTCATCAGCTAGCTTGTAATTCTCTTCTGTCTGGGAGCCCAAGGCGCGCGTCAGCTCGGCGAATCCAGCACGCACCTGATTCTGGGAGCGGAGGAGTAAAAGCTTGGCCTCAGACAGATTCACGTCAGCGAAGGCAACGTCCACGTCGGAGCGCAGCTTGTTCTTAGCCAGCTCGGTCACCTGATCGGACAGGATTTGGCGCGCCGCGACGGTTTGTTGCGCGACCTTGACTAAGGCCTGCGCGCGGAGAAGACCGAAGTAGGCCTGGTTCACGGCCAGCAGCACGTCGTAGCGGGTGGCTTGATAGGTTTGCTGGGTTGCCTGGGCGTCCAACCGCGAACTGGCGACGAGATTGGGCGTGCGGCCGGAATCCGTAACGAGTTGGGAGAGCAAGATTCCTGCGCCGAGCCGGTCAAACAGCCGAGAAGCCGCAAGATAACCCGCGCCGATGCGAGCCTGCGGATTGCCTCCGGATCCAGTCACCTCACCGTCGACAGTCGGAAAGTAGGCAGAGCGCGCCTCGACAACGTGCTGGTTGTACTCGAGCGCCGTTGCTTGCGCGGCGAGAACCTGAGGATGATTCTTGAGCGCTAGAGCCTCGGCATCCTTTAAGGTGAGCTGTGTCGGAGCCGTATTCTGGGCCCGGCCGCCCGCTGCGCTGACAAGCAAAACCATGAGTACAAGGAATCGCCGGTTCATAATCAGTTAACCTCCAGGTCGTGTTCAGAAGTCCGCTCTTTGGAAAAACCACAGAGGAGCTGGCATATAGCCCAGCAAAGCTGCGACTGAAGATTTGATTTCAGATTCCAAATTCGAGATTCCAGATTAAAAACCCCGGATTCAAGATTCAGATTCAAGGGAGTGCAGCCGATCCAATCGCGGAGCGGAAGCTTTGTGGGCCGGGACGAAAAGCTGTCCCACAGAAAGCGCGGGAAGCACGGAGATAAGCTAACGCGATTCTTCTCGGTGAGCTCGGTGACCTCGGTGGCGAAGCTGTTCCATTCATATCGTTCCAAAGCAAGGTTCTTCGCTGACCTCGGAATGAAATTGCAACTCCGCGCAGGCGTTGGCTGATTGGCACTCTCACGACTGAGCGCCTGCCGGCGCTTCGTTACCGGGCCTCTTCTCGTTCCCGTAGGCGAGCACATAAGCCGCCGGAACGATGAAAATCGTCAATATCACCGAAGAGATCAAACCGCCGATGATGGCGCGCGCCATGGGTGTGTACTGCTCCGCGCCAGTCCCCAGCTTCAACGCCAGAGGCAGCATGCCAAGGATCGTGGCAAGCGAGGTCATGAGGATCGGCCGCAAGCGGACCCTGCACGCTGCAATGACGGCATCGCGGGGTGAGAGGCCCTGCCCTTCCAGGGTGTGAGCGAAATCTACAATCAAGATACTGTTGGAGTCCGCGATGCCAATGAGCATCAGCACCCCCATCAACGACATCACGTTCAGTGTGGTGTGGGTAAGAGGCAGGGTCAGCAAGACTCCGACAAAACCCATGGGGATCGCCAGCATGATCAGGAAGGGATCCTTAAATGACTTGAACTGAGCGGTCAGAATTAAGTACAGGAGGATGAATGACATGATGAAGCCGAGGCCGAAACTCTTGAACGACTCCATCATTCCGTTGACCATTCCCGTCATATTCACCTGCACCTGCTCGGGATAATGCGCCTGGGCGAGGATCTTATTGATGGCGCCCCTGATGCGACCGAGGTCCTCTCCCTCGGGGGTCACGTATACGTCGACGACTTTCTGAATCTGGTAGTGATCGACTTCGGTGGGGCTCTGTTCGAAGTTTACCTTGACCACGTTATCCAGCACCGTCACCGGCCGCTTCGGATAAGCCAGGGGCGTAGGGCCGGGCTTGGGAATCGCGGCGTGATAAATCGGCGTGTCGATGCTTCCGCTTCCCCCTGGATCCGCGCGCAAGGGAATCAATCCGAGGTCGCTCAAGCTGTGAATGGCGGGGTGGCCATGCTCGAAATACTGGACAGTGAGGTAATAGTCGTTGCCGCTTTTGCGGTCGACCCAGTAATTGGGCGCAATCATGTAATTCGAGTTCAACGCAGTGATGACGTTGTCAACCACATCCTTCTGGCTGAGGCCTAGTTCCCCGGCATGCACGCGGTCCACGTTGAGCCGCAATGACGGGTAGTTCATATCCTGCGGGATGTAAACATTGCCGACGTCCGACAAGTGGCGAATCCGCCCGGCCAGATCCTGGGCGATGTGATAGTCGAGATGCAGATCCGAGCTGATAACCTGAATATCAACGGGAGCGGGCATCCCCATATTGAGGATGGCATCCACCATCGAGCCGCTCTGGATGAAGGGCCGGATATCGGGCAATTGCTTCGCCAGCGCTTCCTTTACCCGGTCCATGTAAACGAAGCTGCTGGTTTTGTGGTCATCGGTCAACTGGACTTGAATCGTCGCGGTGTATTCCCCCGCATTGGTGGTGTAAAGCGAGGAAAAGTCATCCACAACTCCGATGTTGGAGACGATCATGCGCATGTCGGCAGGAGCGACAATGTGACGAATCATATTCTCAACTTTGGCGGTGTATTGGTCAGTGTCTTCGATGCGTGTGCCGGTGGGCGCCTTAATATTAAGCGTGAACTGGCCTGCGTCCGTACGGGGGAAGAAAGAGATGCCCAAAATGGGGTAGACGGCAAAGCTGGCCAGAAATATCACGGCGATGATGGCTACTGTCCACCCGGGGTGGACTAACGCCCGCCGGACCGAATACTCGTAGTAATCCAGCAGTCTGCCAAACTGACGATTGAAGCCCGCATTGAACCTGTCCCACCAGGACTTGTTGTGGCCGACGATCTCTCCTGCGTCCTGCGCGCCGGCCTCGGCTGGAGCGTCGCCCGGTTTTGCTCCATGACTTTCCGCGTGAGGGACTTGCTTGAGAAAGCGCGAGCAGAATAGCGGAATGACCGTCATGGCCACAACGTAAGAGGCCAGCAATGACAGCGAGAAGGCCAGGGCCAGCGCTGTAAAGAGGAACTTGCTGACCCCGTACAGGAACGTTACCGGGAAGAAGTCCACCACGTCCACCAGGGTTGCCGCCAGCACCGCAAGGTTCACTTCCGAGCCTCCGTCGGCGGCTGCGACCAGCGCGGAGGCGCCTTTCTCGAGGTGGCGATAAAT
The DNA here is from genome assembly GCA_050010015.1 of Terriglobia bacterium. Lineage (GTDB taxonomy): Bacteria > Acidobacteriota > Terriglobia > UBA7540 > UBA7540 > CAVROP01. The sequence continues at coordinate 35,680 of JBEKLY010000015.1, read as the reverse complement.
GTTTTCGAGAGAGATAACGGAATTATCAATCACTCGCGAAAACCCCAGTGCCATCCCGCCCAGGATCATGGTGTTGATGGTGCTGCCCATCAGGTACAGCACCACAAACGCGGTCATGGCGGAAAGGGGAATAGAGAGTAGAACTGCGGAGGTGGCACGCACACTGCCGAGAAAGAGCAGAATCATCAGGCTGGTGAGGATGAGGCCCATCAGACCTTCGTGCAGCACCGTGTGGATCGCTTCCTTGACATAAACCGACTGGTCAAACACCACGCTGGCGGTCATCTGCTTGGGTATGTCGTAGAGGTGCTGCGTCAGTTTCTTAACTCCGTCCACCACCTCGATGGTATTGGTATCTCCGCCTTGCTTCATGATCGGGATGTAACTGGATTTCTGCCCATCCACGCGCACTTCGTTGTACTGGATTTGATTTGCGTCCTCAGCCTGACCCACGTCTGCCACGGTCGTCCACGCCGTCCCGACGGTCTTGATCGGAACCGCGTTCAAGTCCTTAACCTCATTCACCAGGCTGTTCGAATAGACGTAGTAATCATAGGGGCCGATTTTGACGTCGCCTGCGGGCAAGATCAGGTTGGAACTGTTTACGGAATTCACCACGTCCATGACACTCATCTGCCGCGAGAGCAACTTATACGGGTCCACGTACACCATGGCCTGACGATACTTGCCGCCAAAGGGAGGCGGGATCTCCGCCCCCTTGATCACGCCAATCTGGTCACGAATGGCGAACTGGGCATAGTCGTGAAGTTGCGTCTCGTTCAGCCCTGGTCCTTTCACCGTCACCAGGCAGACCGGAAGGCTGGAGGCATCGAATTTGAGCACTACCGGCGGCAACGTGCCTGGCGGCAAGCGCTTCAGGTCTGCCAACGCAAGGTTGGAAAGTTGGGTAACGTCCGCGTCCGCGCTGGTTCCGGGTTGGAAGTAAACCTTAATGATGCTGACGCCTAATAGGGATCGCGACTCACTGTGGGCGACGCCACTCGCCAGGGTGAACCAACGTTCCAGCGGATCGGTAATGTCCGTTTCGATGTCCTCCGGCGGCATGCCGGTGTAAAAGGTAGCAACGACGACTTCAGGAATATTAATGGGAGGGAAAAGGTCCACGGGCATGCGTACGTAGCTGTTGACTCCGATGACCATGACCACCAAACACAGGACGATGATGAGATACGGGTTGCGGATTGAAAAGCGTGGCATGGTCTCCTACTCCTGCTCTTGATTCTCGACGCCCTCAATGACCTGCGGTTGGACCTTCTGGCCAACCTTCAGTTGGCTGCGATCGCTTGTTACAACTTGATCGCCTTCCTGAACGCCGGATTCGATCTCGATTTCGGTCGGGGTCCTCATTCCTAGCTTCAACTGCCGACTCTCGATCTCATCGGCGCTGTTGACGATATAGACCGATCCCTGGGAGCCGATGACAGTCACCGCCTGGAGGGGTAAGGCGTAGACGTTGATTTTCTTCTCCAGCGTCAATGTTGCTTCGGCGTAGACACCAGGAATCAGGATTCGATCAGGGTTGGGAACGTCGACTTCGGTGTGCATCGTACGCGTGTCCGCCCTGACGTCCACGGAAAATCTGGCCACTTTGCCAGGAACCACCCGGTTCAAAGACGGGACCCGGAGTTCAACGGGATCGCCAACCCGGATGTATGCCACGTCCGATTCCGGCACCGGGATCACCAAGCGAAAGAGATTGTCCTGAGATAGCCTGACCAGGGGCAAAGCCTGGGTACTGGAGCCGATGCCAGCTTGCATCAAGGTTCCGAAGTTGGCATAGCGCTCCGTGACCACACCGGCGAACGGCGCGGTGATCCGGGCGTAAGCAAACAACGCCTGGTCATGGACGAGCTTCGACTGGCTGGCATCAAGCTTACCTTGCGCCGCCTCGAGCGCCGCCTGCCCGGCGTCGACCTGCGAAGCCTCCGCCAGGTCCTTGCCCTGCGCATCATCAACCTCCTGCTGGGCGACAAGACCTGGCTTGCTCACAAATACCCCATTCAAGCGCGTGAACTCAAGGTGGACGGCTTTGTACATGGCTTCATAGCGTTTGAGCATATGCTGGGCTCGGGACACCTCGTCCGTAGCGTTCTTCACGTCTCCTTGGTCCTCTTGCAATTGGGCTTCGAGCTCGGGAATCTCCAGGATGGCCATCAGTTGCCCTTCTTTGACGCGGCTGCCATAGTCCACGTAAAGCTTCTTCACGTATCCCGATTCCTTCGCGTAAACATCAATGTCCTGAAATGGCACAAGCTCGGAGGAAAGGGTGATGGTGCGCTGGAGAGTTTTCCGGGCGACTTTGGCCACGGCGACTCTGTCTATGGCTTGTGCGTTGCCCTTGGCTCGAACACGTCCGCAGGAGGGAAGAAGGGTTGTCAGGATGACTACGAGGCCGATGCCGACGATCGGATTCAGTGTTTGCGATGTCGTGCGAGACGTTTTTCCATCATTCACTGTTATTTCCACTGATGCTCTCCATTGCAAGGATGAACCATCTGAAAGTCGAGTAACTCGCGTACCGCTTGGCCGAGTTCCTCATAGCTGGCTCCGGGTTTTTGCGATAACTCGATCACTTGCTGCTTTTTCTCAGCAATCCTTGCGGCCACCGCAGGGAGTTGAGGCGCCAGTTCCGGAGGCACATTGATAATGCCGTGACGATCCCCGTGGATCAGATCGCCGGGTTGAATCTTCAGCCCTCCAACCTCGACTGGGCTTCCGAATTCGACGATGTGGACATAGGCGCGGGAGATCGCCAGCCGGCCGGCAAAGACCTGGAAGTTACTCGCCTCGATGCCGTGCAACTCACGGGCGGCTCCGTTCGTTACCGCGCCCATGCATCCCAAGGCCTTCAAAATGTTCACGTGGACTACCCCCAGGAAAGCGCCGGTCCCGGGTTCTTGGTCTATATCCTGCATGACGACCACGCGTGGAGAAGGTACGCTCGTGATGTGCTTCCACCAATCGGTTCGTTCGATGTACCTGCTACCCACAATGGGCGGATGCGCCGATCGTACCTTGCAGGTGGCCGCATAACCGACCAGCGGCGGAAGGCTCTTGAACAGGCAGCGGAAGCCCGCCGTGGCAAACCCCTCGTTGCGCAGCCTGACGCCGAAGGTCTCTATGGCGTCGGATATGACACACGTGTTGAAAGTTCGAAGCTGGTTGATCTGGTCGGACGTTAATGGAGTGTGCAAGCCCTCTAACCTCCTGCGCCACGATTGAACTGGCGGAGCGACGCCTTCGACGGCAAGAGAAGTTGAACGCTGCCTGCTGGGAAGCCCATTTAACAAGCTATCCCAACCGGACATAAAAGACGAGTGTTTTACTGGAGGAACGGCGGCGATCGGAAATGATGTTTGTGAACTACAAGGGCAAGAGCGTTAGGGAGCAATTCTTCGCGAGAAACGTAGGTTACCGGTGAAGACCGGGTCTCAGCTTGAACCTCGCCGGTCAATTCCGCCGCTTGGGCCACGCCACTTTCGTGGGTTTCCGCTTCTGTCATGTGGCCGGCTTTGGAGATGTGCCATGAGCCCGTGCCAACTTCGAGGTAAGGCCGGCGGGTGGCGATCGAGAGAGCTATCACGCCTGCAAGCAGGAACAGCACGCTGACCGCGAAGGCGCGTCCAGAAATTGCGAAGACTCGTTTCATGCTTTTCTAGAAGAATCCTGAGTGCAGCCCGCGAACTTGATATACCTTACACCTGCGTTTGATGCTTCGGGAGCCTCCAAGGATGCCGCCGAGAGCCACTAAAACATTCTTTCTCTAGAGAATCTTCCATCTCCCCTGCCTAATCAGTTACAAAAGTGATGTACATTATGACTCCGTCCCGCTCAATTTGCAGCACGACGGGACTTCCGGGCTTGATAGCGTCAAGTTTAGAGCGGAGAAAATCCAGGCTGATGACGGGCACTCCGTTGAGCCCATGAATTATGTCGCCGGCCGCCAATGAGTTTTCCTGCCCGCCGAGGCCGGTCACTCTAGCGGCGACAATCACTCCCGAGGCCTCTCTTACGTCGGGCAACAGCGCCGTAATCTTCTTGTTAATTTCAATCCCGAGTATACCCAATTTGCTGATCAGGTTTTTTTCAGGATCGACCAGATCCGCCAACCGGTCCACGTTGTGCGGGCGTTCGATCACGGGAACCTCGATCGTAATTGTCTCGGAGCCCCGCAACACCTCGATTTTGGCGCGATCGCCCGCGTGCAACATGAACATAGATAGACCGAAGATGGGGAGATTACCAATCGGTCTGCCGTTGACATTCAGGATAATATCCTGAATCTTAAGTCCGGACTGTTCTGCCGGACCGCCCGGCAAGACGTCGGAAACGATCACGCCGTGATCCGTCGGAAGTCCGAGTCCGGTTGCCAGGGAGGGTGTAATGGTTTGGACCTGAATGCCGATCTCACCTCGATGCAAGTGACCATACTTACGCAATTGGGGCAAGGCAACCGTCACTATGCCGCTGGGGATGGCGAACCCCAGGCCTTCGTTTCCACCCGATTCGGTCAGTATGAAAGTATTTATGCCGATGACTTCCCCGTCGATGTTGACGAGCGGCCCTCCGCTGTTTCCCGGGTTAATGGGGGCATCGGTTTGGATATAGACCATAGGGTTATCGGGGTCGGGTTGGCGGGCCACGGCGCTTACCACGCCCATGGTTACGGAATTCTGAAGTCCGCCGGGGCTGCCGAAGGCCAGCACAATCTGGCCTTGCCGAAGACTGCTGTACTTGCCCATGGGTAGCGCCGGGAGGCCTTGGGCTTCAATCTTGAGCAAGGCGAGGTCGATGTCTCTTGATAGGCCAACGATGCGGGCTTCCATGGGGTGACCTTGTGAAGTGAGAGCCGAAAAGGTTGGAGATACGCCTGCCGACAGAGATGGCAAGAGCACCTGAACGCGTTGGGCGCCTTTGATGACGTGCGCGTTCGTCAGGATGTAGCCCTCCGGGTCGACAATGACGCCTGAACCAATGCTGCGAAGCCGCCCGATCACGAGCGCGGTTTGACTGCTGTCACCTTCCTGGGAGGCGCCGAATCCCGTCGACAACACCTGGACAACGCTTGGAGAGACCCGTCGCACCAATTCCTCCACCGAAGTGCTGAGTTGATGCAGCGCGTCGCCAGAATGATTATTCGCGTCTGACTGAGCCAGGCATTCCTCGCCTGACAACCAGCACAGTGCAAGTATGCAGCCCAGCACCGATGCCGGAGTCCGCAGTCGTGACCTCGAATACCCATTCTGATTTCGCATGTCAAGCCTCCGCTTGGGCGAATCTTCCAGTTACAGGCGGTGATTTCTCCCTCTCTCATCCTGAGCAAAGCGAAGGATCTCTGCAGTTCATTTCTAGCCCACTCAAAACAACTTCAGTGATCCTTCGCTTCGTTCAGGATGACATGCTTCCAATGATTATCTCTGCCCGCTTCTCCCGCCACGACGGCCCAGTGCCGCAAGCAGATGTATCTCGCCCGTAATCACAACCCCTAATTGGCTTATATGTCAGATTTGCATAGTCTGTCAAATGGCATACAATCAAAATGGGCATACTTCCTCGAATCTCAGGCATCTAAGGGTTAACAAATGGCTTCCTTCGATTTTGATCTGCTGGTGATCGGCTCGGGCCCGGCAGGGCAGCGCGCCGCAATACAATCTGCAAAACTGGGCAAGAAGACGGCCTTGGTGGAGCGACGGGCAGTGCTGGGAGGGGCTTGCATCAACACCGGAACCATTCCCAGCAAGACCCTTCGAGAGGCGGTGCTCTACCTTTCCGGATACCGGCTCCGCAATCTTTATGGTGAATCCTACACTGTAAAGCAAGACATTACCATGGAAGATCTGCTGCTGCGAACAGACCATGTGATTCGCCATGAAATTGATGTGACGCGTCACCAGTTGTTGCGAAATCGCGTCACGGTTTTCAATGCCACAGCCTCTTTCACGGACCCCCACACACTTCGGCTCAGTTTGGCGGATGGGTCAGGAGAGAAGGTTGTGAGCGCCGCGAACGTGGTCATTGCCGCAGGCACGGAAGCCACGCGAGCCTCGCAAATCCCCTTCGATGGGCAGAATGTTTTCGTCAGCGACGACATCCTGGGACTGAAACAACTGCCGCGCACTCTGGCGGTCGTGGGTGCGGGGGTTATCGGTTGCGAATACGCCAGCATCTTTGCGGCCTTAGGGATTCGGGTGACCCTGGTGGACCGTCTTCCACGCCTGCTGCCTTTTGTGGACAAGGAGGTCGTGGAGTCGCTGGATTACCACTTGCGTCAGATGCGGATGACGATCTGGCTGGGCGAGACCGTCACCTCCATCGAGCGCGTGGAAAACGGCTCGGGCGTCCACGTAAGAATCCGGCTTGCCAGCGGAAAGCAGATCAGCGCGGAGAAGGCGTTGTACAGCATCGGCAGAACAGGGGCCACCGCCGGCTTGAACTTGCCTGCGGCGGGCCTCGTAGCCGACGAGCGGGGGCGCCTCAAGGTGAACTCCAACTATCAGACGGACGTGCCCCATATTTATGCCGCCGGCGACGTCATCGGCTTTCCCAGCCTCGCCTCCACTTCCATGGAGCAGGGCCGCCTGGCGGCATGCCACGCCTTTGGCGTGGAGACCCAAAGCGCCCCGTCGCTGTTTCCCTATGGCATCTACACCGTTCCGGAAATCTCTTATGTGGGCCGCAATGAGGAAGAACTCACGCAGCAGAATGTTCCTTACGAAGTTGGCAAAGCCGCCTATGGTGAAATCGCCCGCGGCCAGATCATTGGCGACAGCATCGGGATGTTGAAGCTGCTCTTTAATCGCGACTCGCGTGAGCTTCTTGGTGTGCATATCATCGGAGAGAGCGCGAGTGAGCTTGCGCATATCGGTCAGGCCGTATTGACGTATGGTGGGAAGATCGATTATTTCATCCATAACGTTTTTAACTACCCCACCCTTGCGGAAGGCTATAAAAACGCGGCGTTCGATGGGATAAATCGCTTGGCGGATTGATCTGCTCAAGAGCCGGGAGGAAGGGATGAGCGGTACCAACGCAGTTGGGTCTGAGAGGCTCTTATTGAGTACCCGGTTGGTTTTGGGGGCGGGTTTTGGCGGCCTGCTGGCCATCATGGCCGTTGCGGGGATTTACGGCCTGCAAGTTCTCCAGAAGATCCGATTGAACGACAACCAGATTCGGAAGGAGTTCCTCTCGAAGAATCACACACTTAATGATATTCGATCCCAGCTTCACCTTTCGGGCGTCATCGTTCGGGACTATTTGCTGGACCCGGAGCCTGCCCGCGCGGAGACCTATCGAGCAAGTCTGGAAGAGGCACGCCGGCAAATGGAGTCGGCGCTCGAATCGGTACGCCAACATCTTGAGCCAGGTCAGACTAAATACTATGCCGAACTGTCAACAGAACTCTCCAACTACTGGGAGGTCCTTGGTCCAATCTTCAAGTGGGACGCCGAGCAACGCCGGCAAAAAGGATACGCTTTCCTCCAGGATGTGGTTCTCCCCCGACGCTCCGCGGTGGCTGCGATAGCGGGTCAAATCGCAGCCTTCAACGAGCGGCAACTGGATGCCGGCAACCGCCAGGTGGACCACCTCATGCTGGAGTTCCAGCGCCGGATGGCGGTGATTCTAGTGGTGGCGTTTCTGCTGGGAACGGGGATGGCAGGCTTTTGCATTTGGAAGATTCTAAGACTGGAGCGCCGAGCGCAGGCTCAGTATCTGGAGGTCGTGGAAGCGCGAAGGCAGCTTAAGCAACTCTCCGCCCGCCTGGTCCAGGCTCAGGAGGACGAGCGGCGCGCTCTCTCTCGGGACCTGCACGACGAAGTGGGTCAGGCGCTTTCAGCAGTTTTAGTCGAGCTGCGTAATTTGTCGGCGGAGTCCGCCATACGAAGCGATAAGCAGTCAGCCGGCCACGTCGATACAGTCAGGAGCTTGGTCGAGGATTCGGTGCGCGAGGTTCGCAATATGGCGCTGCTCCTTCGCCCGTCGATGCTCGACGATCTCGGGCTTGTTCCGGCCCTGCGTTGGCAGGCGCGCGAAGTGTCCAAGCGCACTTCCATGGAGGTGAGCGTGGCGGCGGAACTTGACTCCGATGACCTCCCCGACGACTACAAAACCTGCATCTACCGTGTGGTTCAGGAAGCGCTGCACAATTGTTCAGGGCACGCAGAGGCTACTCGAGTGCAGATCCGAGTGCAACAGCAGTCGAGCCGGCTGGCGCTTTCCATCCAGGACGACGGTCGGGGCTTCGATGTCCGGCAGACCAAAGGCCTCGGACTCCTTGGAATTGAGGAGCGCGTGGCCAGGTTGGGAGGCAAGTGTGAGATTCACTCGGAGGCGGGGAGCGGTACGATCGTGGCCATAGAACTCCCGTTCAAAAATGGTAAAGGGGGCGTCGACGCTGGTGGAACGGAAAGCGATTCGAATTCTCTTGGCGGATGATCACAACATCATGCGCCGCGGCCTGCGCCTGCTCCTGGAACGGCAACCCGGATTCGAGGTGGTCGCCGAAGCTGCAGACGGCCGCGAGGCCGCGGAGCGAGCGGAAGCGACCCGCCCCGATATCGTCATACTGGATATTGCCATGCCGAACATGGGCGGCATCGAGGCTGCGCAGCGAATTCGAGCTCTGCTGCCGCAGGCGGCGATCGTTATCCTGAGCATGCACTCGGACGAGGGCTACGTCTTGCGGGCGCTCAAGGTTGGAGCCAAAGGCTATCTCCTCAAGGACTCTGCGGAAAGCGACCTCATTGACGCCATCAAAGCAGTGAGTGAAGGAAAGGCCTTCTTCAGCCCTGAAATCAGCAAGATTCTGGTTGAAGATTATGTGCGCGACATGCGGAAACGCGGAGCCGAGGACAGCTATGAACTCCTCACCTCACGGGAGCGAGAGATCCTGCACCTGTTGGCGGAAGGCAAGTCGAATAAGGATATTGCAACCCTGCTTGACCTCAGTCTCTACACCGTCGAAACCCACCGCAGGAACCTTCAGGATAAACTCAACCTGCATAGCCTTGCCGAACTGATCCTGTACGCCGTGCGCAAAGGAGTCATTTCTTAGACATCGGGTGATCGGGAGATCGGATGATCGGGTGGGCAAAGAACCAAGCCCTCCCTGATGTGCCGCATGGGTTTTTGTTCGCACGATCGTCCGATCACCCGATCGACCGATCTCTCGTTCACCCCATCACCCGATCACCGGATGTCCCGATTTCCTGATCGTCCGATGGTTTTGCCGCATTGTTCCAGTAGGACCATGCCAGCCTTACCGCACGCGCCACATCCTCTTCGCGAAACGGTTTGGATAAGACATCAAATCCGCCGGTGCGCACGACCTCATTCCATAAGTACGTGTCCACCACTGCCGAAACCAGAATGACGCAGGCGCGATGGGGCGAGGAAGCCAACCCTTCCACCGCCGATCGCCACCCGTTGCTCAGTAGATCACGGTCGCATAAGATCACCGGCGCCTTGACCTTATCCCGCAAAGTGCGGGCTTCTTCGAGTGTGCTTGCGAAAAGCAGGTCCCATCCCTTTCGGCTGCAGACGCCCGCCAGCTCACGACGGTCTCCGTCGCCGGAAATCAGCGCAACTACGGCAAGCCGCACCAGGGGTCCGGCTTCCCCAGGCAACGACCACTGCCAAGTCGAACCGACCTTCTTTCGGCGCAAGAAATCAGCGACGCGTGCGAAGGGTGAACGCATGGTTTGCCAGGCAAATCGTAAGGGGCGGCCACTTGCGGCCGGTTGAGAGACTCGATCCGTCCGAGTCACTCCGCCGCGCGACGGAAACCCGGTGGACGCCTTGCTGAAGCCTGAAGTCGCTCCATCGTACCGACTGACTGCGCCGACGCAGTTTCAGAATCGAGAATCCTCATGCGTCGACTTTCTTAGCTTAATAGGAGAAACCCCGGGAAACCTATACCGCACCGATGGTATTGCGAAAACAAAAGGCTGGTAGTTGCCTTCCGGGCGCCCGGAGTGGCGCCGGCACCGCGCGCAGAGTCCTGAAAACACAAGCACTGGAGGTTACCCGGCAGCCCTAAAGCATGCGGAGAAACCGGAAGCCTATCATCCTGAGCGAAGCGAAGGGTCTCTGCAATTGGAGTTGAGTTCAACGACGTACGGGCAACTGCGGAGATCTCTCGCTGCCTTGAAAATGCATGTGCAGGAGGCACCCTGGAGTGCGGTAGCGGTAGCTACCGCCGTTCGCTCGCATTCCAGGGCGGCAACTCCGCTGCCGCACTCCATGACGCACGGCGCCTTTTCAGCGCTCAGACCCTTCTGCCGGCGTGGCTACTTACATTGGGCGACTCGAGCTACCGGGGTTCATGTAGGAAACTAGCATTTCCATGCGATGGCGCGACTTGCTCACCTGGCTTACCTTCAAAATTCAAGCTCGGTCCAAAGCTCAGCAGTTTTAGGGAAGGCTCAGCCGGATTGACGAGCGGTTGTCATCGGAGGAATTCGAGGAAGTCCGCACACCAAAGGGAGGTCAAGTTTGCCCATGAAAAAACAGGACATTGAGGGCTGCAGGCGCATGCTTGAGGCAAAGCGAGGGGAGCTCCTCTCAGGTCGGTATAAAGCTGAAGGGATCACCGTAGAGAGGTTGCCCGATTCGATGGAGGAGCTGACGATGGAGGTGGAACGCAGCATGGCCGTGGATACGCTTAACCGGAAGGCGGCCCTGCTTGGCCAGGTAACCGACGCGCTGGGGCGTATCGCTGCGGGGAAATACGGAGTATGCATTGCGTGCGAAAACGCCATCGCATTGAAACGGCTCGCAGCTTTGCCGTGGGCGGCGCTGTGCCTGGAGTGCCAACAGATTGCAGAGAGCAGACCGTCCGCGCAGGCGATGGCGGGGGTGGGTGCGCGCATGCAATTAACAGCCTAATCAACTGAACGAATGACTGCCCATGAACAATTCAACGATGGATTTCGACCGGGCCTACCGCATGTACAGCCGTCGTGTTTATAGCAAATGCCTGCACATGGTAGGCAACGAGGCGGAGGCAGAAGACCTCACCCAAGAGGTCTTTCTGCAATTGTTTCGCAAAATGGATTCCTTCCGCGGCGAGGCCGCTTTCACCACTTGGTTGTATCGGATAGCGGTCAATGTCGTGTTGATGCGACTGCGCAGGAAGTCGCTCAACACTACCTCGCTCGAGGAGGTCATCGAGGTGCGGGAGGGGGTTATCAGTCTGGCGCAGGTCTTGGGAGCGCAAGACCGGGCGCTCACGACGGCCCTCGACCGTCTCAATCTGGAGCGTGCGGTTTCACAAATGCCGGCGGGGTACAAGCAAGTTTTCCTGATGCACTATGTGGAAGGCTATGGACATCGCGAAATTGCACGCATGCTGGGTTTATCCATTGGTACCTCCAAGTCGCAACTCTATAAGGCTCGAGTCCGTTTGCGTCAACTGCTCCGCGCCGGAGAAGCCGGACGGACGCGTACGGAGGTGGGCGGCGCACCTGGACGCGTTTTCCGCCCGAGCCTGATGTCCAGGCCTTCCGGGCGATTACGCCCTCCCCGGCCGTGTGGCTGATTCCAAGAACCAGGAGATCGATTATGGAAAGAGAAAGTATTGACAGCAGAACCCCTGACCAGTTGCTGGGTCTAATCAGAAAGAAGCTGCTGGTAGTCGACGAAAACCTGGAGGACCTGCTGTATTATTCCGCCGTTCTTCAACATCAAGGTTATGAGGTTCGTTCTATACCTTCATATGAGGATGGCGCGGCGTGGGTTGGGCGTGAGGATTTCGATCTTATACTTCTTACGCAGGGAAGTCCTCGTTTTGAGGGCCGCTCCGTTTTGTCGCGAGCCATTGAAAGAGACCGCCACGCCCCGGTGGTCGTGCTTTCGCGCTCGATTGACATTCCCTGTTACATCGAGGCGATGCAGTGCGGGGCCCTCGATTATATGGAGAAGCCTTGGCTCCCCTCAGAAATCGGCCTGCTGGTCAGAAAGTATCTTCGGTCAGGCACGGCATCAGCTTAGAGTGCATCGATGCGTGACATGACCCATTTAGGCTGATTCGCTGATGGAGGGAATGAGCATGGGCCCTGTGACACGGCGCTTGAACACGCTTTGGCTTCGGCAGACTCACCCGCCATTCGCCTCTCCTGCAATTCCGGATCAATCTTCGGCAAAGATGCTCGTAAAGCTGAAGGAGCCGCTGAAAATCGGTCCAAGGACCTTGCCGCCTGGCACATATGTATTCCGGCAGTCTGACGCAGAGGGAGACTGTGACAGCGCGCAGATCCTCAACCGGGATCAAACACGCTGTTAGCAACTTTCAGCAGGACTTTGGACAATTGAGCGAGCCCGTGCTCGAAACCCCATGTGAAACACTGCCCTGCACGAAGTCATATTGCGGAACCAACCCTGTCCGAGTCTCATCAAATCCCTCATAGCCGTGATGTAGTGCAAAGGGAGGAATTCCGGATTCTATGCAGATGACGGATCTGTTTTTGGCACAGCTCGAGGCAGAAACCAAACGAACACGACGCGCGCTGGAGCGAGTTCCGGAGGGGCGCGAGGATTGGAAGCCGCACGAGAAGTCCATGACTCTCGGCCGCTTGGCCATGCTTGTCGCCCAAATGCCCTCCTGGCTGGGCATGATCATTCATCGGGACGACCTGGACCTGAACCCGGCAAACGGTTCGAGCGCGGTTCAGCGCCCGTTGCGGACTGTCGCGGAGTTGGTTCAGGCTCTCGACCAGGGTGCGGCTGATGCGCGCCAAGCGCTGACCAGCACGAGCGATGAACATCTGATGAAGCCCTGGAGACTGCTGGTCCGCGGCAGCGTGGTGAGCGAGGAACTGCGACACGTCGTGATTCGCGACACTTTTGCGCACCTGGCCCATCACCGGGGGCAGTTGACCGTCTATCTGCGCCTCAACAACGTGCCTGTGCCGGCCATTTACGGTCCTTCGGCCGACGACGCAAGGTTCGGCTGACATTCTGTGGACTGATTTAAGCATCCTTAAAGAACGGAGTGAGGGAGGTTCGAATGACACGAAATGCAGCTTTGTCAGTGTGTGTCACTCTAGCTCTTTCGTTCCTTGGCTGCCCCATATATTGCGATGCCGCGAGGGCGCAAGCATCGGCTACCAAATCGCGTCACGCTGTGGTGGGAGAACTCGAGAAGGTCGACGCGGAAGCCAAGAAAATCACCGTTCGCACCGCGGACGGAACCGAGCATGTATTCTCATATAGCGGGCGGACCCTCGTACACGGCGTCGCGGCTACGGCGAAAGGATCTGAGCTTGTTGGAAAGGAAGGCAGCCAGGTCGTGGTCCGCTCTACGGGCGAGGCGGGGCGCGAAACGGCGGAGCACGTCGACGTGTTCGGTCACGACGCCTTGAAGACCAGCGAAGGAACGATAACCCACGTCGATAATGTTGGCCACAAGGTTACCGTAAAAGCTGCCGACGGAGCGGAGGAGACCTACGATATCGGGCGAGACTCCGCCCTGGATTCTGAGCGCGGCCTGGTGGACGCCGCACGCTTCACTGGCAAAGAAGGCGACCATGTGGTTGTATACCACACCGAGGAGGGGGGAAAGAAGGTCGCTCACCTCTTCAAGCACCTCTAGCCCGCAGCCAGGAGCGAAGCATGGGCAAACCTCTCACGCCGGATCTTCCTACCGCAAGCGAAACTTCCGACATACTTAACGAGGTGGCTCTCAACCTGCGTTGGTCCTGGAATCATGCCGCCGATGAGCTCTGGGAGCGGCTCAATCCGGAGTTGTGGGAACTGACCCATAACCCCTGGCTCGTCTTGCAGACCGTCTCGCAGGAGAAGCTGCTCAGCGTAACCAACGATCCCGGCTTTCAAAGGCTGGCACAGGAGATCGTGCAAAAGAACCGCACGATGGTAAAGCCGGCTGGCTGGTTCCAGAAAGCGCATCCCGACTCCAAACTCGAGAGAATCGCATACTTCAGCATGGAGTTTATGTTGAGTGAAGCGCTTCCGATTTATTCCGGCGGCCTCGGCAATGTGGCAGGCGATCAGCTCAAAGCGGCAAGCAATCTGGGCGTTCCCGTGATCGGGATCGGCTTGCTTTATCAGCAGGGGTATTTCCGGCAAGAGATTGATGCCGATGGTAACCAGCAAGCGCTTTACCCTTTCAACGATCCAGGGCAGTTGCCCATAGCGCCGGTGCGCGACCCGAATGGCGAATGGGTGCGCTTCCCGCTTGCCTTTCCGGGCTTCCAGCTTTGGCTCCGCGCCTGGGAGGTAAAAGTGGGCGGAGTCATGCTCTATTTGTTGGACACCAACGACCCGGCCAATATTCCCTCGCACCGCGGCATCGCCAGCGAACTATATGGAGGCGGCCAGCAGCTGCGGCTGAAGCAGGAAATAGTTCTCGGGATTGGGGGATGGCGGCTTCTCCGCGTCCTGGGCCTCGAGCCGCAGGTCTGCCATCTGAACGAAGGGCACGCCGCCTTTGCCGTGCTCGAGCGGGCCTGGTCCTATATGCAAGCCACCCATCAGCCGTTCGATGTTGCGCTGGCGGTGACGCGCGCGGGAAACCTCTTCACTACTCATACGCCGGTGGACGCCGGTTTCGACCGCTTTGCTTCCGACTTGATGGAGAAATATCTGAAGAAGTACTCGGAAGAACGGCTTTTGATTTCGCTTCAAGATATGCTTGCCCTGGGGCGGCGGAACCGGAATGACTCGAGCGAGCCGTTCAACATGGCGTATCTGGCGATGCGGGGCAGCGGCGCGGTGAATGGGGTGAGCCGCCTGCATGGGGAAGTAAGCCGCCGGATTTTTCAAGTTTTATTCCCTCGCTGGCCGGAGCCCGAGGTGCCCGTCAGCCACATCACGAACGGCGTGCACACGCCTACCTGGGATTCCGCGGAGGCCGACCTTCTTTGGCACACCGCCTGTGGAAAAGAACGATGGCTGGGGAGCGCGACGGACTTCGAAAGTGATTTCGCTCAAGTCAGCGACGCCCAGCTTTGGCAGTTGCGTGCCGATGCGCGGCGGTCTCTTGTTGCTTACGTCCGCAAGTGGCTGCACAGGCAGTTGATCAGCGAGGGCGGAGCTTCCGATCAGGCCATGGGGGCCGAGCAGATTCTCGATCCTAATAACCTGACCATCGGCTTTGCCCGGCGCTTCGCCACCTACAAGCGTCCCAACCTGCTGCTTCACAACCCCGAGCGGCTGGTCCGAATTCTGACCAATTCATCCCGGCCTGTGCAACTCATCCTCGCCGGGAAGGCCCACCCGCAGGATTTAGCAGGACAGGCGATGGTGCAACAGTGGGTACGCTTTGTGCGCCGCCCTGAAGTTCGTCCGCACGCAGTGTTTCTCAGCGATTACGATATGCTTATGGCCGAGCGCCTGGTGCAAGGGATGGATGTGTGGATCAGCACGCCTCGGCGCCCCTGGGAAGCGAGCGGCACCAGCGGGATGAAGGTGCTGGTCAATGGCGGGTTGAATCTTTCCGAACTCGACGGCTGGTGGGCGGAAGCGTATTCACCTGAAGTGGGATGGGCCTTGGGCGATGGCAAAGAGCACGACGACGATCCCGCCTGGGATGAGGCCGAGACCGAAAGCCTTTACGATTTGCTAGAGCGTGAGGTCATCCCGGCGTTCTACTCGCGCGACGACAAAGGAATCCCTAGCGGCTGGGTGGCGCGGATGCGAAAGAGTATGGCCCGCCTTACGCCGCGTTTCTCGGCGAATCGCGTGGTGCGCGAGTATACCGAAAAGCACTACGTGGCGGCTGCAGCGGCCTACGGAAAGCGCTCCGCCAACGGTGGCCAGTTGGGAGTTGAACTGCTCCAGTGGCAGAAAGAATTGGCACGCCACTGGCCAAGAATTCGATTCGGTTCTCTCACGAGCGAAACGCGCGGCGGCTATTACACGTTCCAGGCGCAAGTCTATCTTGACGACCTCGACCCGGAAGCGGTGAAAGTGGAACTCTACGCCGATGCGCAGGATGGCAGCGACCCGGTGAGGCAGCCCATGCAGCGCGGCGCGCAATTGGTGGGCTCGGCCAACGCTTTCCTTTACGCCGCCGATGTCCCGGCGACGCGCCCTGCGAGCGACTACACGCCGCGCGTGGTCCCTGACAAGAATGGGGCCTCCGTGCCGCTGGAGGCCCCATTCATCTGCTGGCGTGACGCCCTATAGGGATTGTCGATCTTCGATTGAAGATTGCCGATTGAAACCACATCACCACAGGTCTTTTTCAATCTGCCATCGACAATCGTCAATTAACGATTGCCGTTTGAAGGGACATCGCCACACGTCCTTTTCAATCGGCAATCGACACTCATCAATCGTCAATCATTCATCGTCTATCACCTTGCCGGTTTCCCCAAGGTGGGAGCCGAGCCTGGCAACGTATAGCGCAGGTCGATGAACACCATGTTCATAGTCGCATTTGCAGGCTGGCCGGTGGCAACGTACCAGGGATCGCGCGTGAGGTATGAGTACTGGCCGATGAGGTTCAGTGCGCCGTACTTGGGATGCTTCCAGACGGCCTGGTTGAAGCCAAAAGTGGCCTCCTGGATGGTACGGTTCTGGCTGCTCGATGATCCCTTGTAGCCGTAGCCAACGAGTTTGCCGGTGGTGTCGATCACGGGGTCGCGGCTGATCATAAGGCCGCCGTAATAGGCGAAGATCAACGTATTCTTATGGGTAAACTCGAAACCCGAAACCGTGGAGCTGCTGTGGAGCGGGGAAATGCTTCCGTCGGTGTTAGCGACCAAATCCGGGGCTTGGCCGAAGATGTAACGGCCGCCGCCATCACTCCAGAAGTTGTTGGTCATCAAGCGAAATCCCTTGAATATTTCCACATGCAGATTGGCAAAGCCGCCCCCGCCCTCGGTCGAGAAAGTGGCAGAAGGAACGGCTGTGACGGCCGGGGTGGTCGAGGTGGCAGCAGCGGCAGCGACGCCGGGATAATAAACTTTAAAGTTCCGCTCCACACCCCCGATTTCGAAGTGAACCCGTTTGCTGGGATCTAATGCCAGTTTCGCAATGACATCGGGAGCAAGGTTGGGAGTGGCTATCCCACCGGAGCTTGCGCCAAAATCCAATTCGCCCGCATAGGGTGTAGCGAGACCCGTGGGAAGGACGATGGAGGAACCTCCCGACGAGCCTCCCGCATATTGGTCAGGGCTGTCGATCGCGATAGCGAAGGCGGCTTTGCCCGAAGGGTGATGATAAGCGACGCGTAGCTCTGGAATTCGACCCCAGAACAAGCCGAGTTGGTAGTTCACATCCATATCTTGCGTGTAGAAGACGTCGGAAGGGAGGGGCGAGATGCCTACGCGGCCTGGAGTGAGCAAGCTCCAGGTTTGGCCACCCAGAACTTCCCAGCCGCCCTTCATAACATCGACCCAGTACAGCCGCGCGCGGAGAAGTTGGCTATTGCTCGTCACCGCAATGTTGGTGCTGGCCGGCGTCCCCAGAAAGTCGGCTTCCATGTATCCGATGACGTGAGCGCCCTCTACGTCCGCATCAGTCCGGAAGCCGATTCGGGAGTTCTGTATGCTGAGGCGGAACTCGCTCAGATTGGTCTGATAGGGGAGTACGCCGCCCGAGTTCGTGGCGTAGGGAATGCTCCCGAAGCTAGTGCCGATGTTACCGCCAGCGACATGGCTGTGAACTACCCCCGTGAAATCCATAAACCCCACAGGGGTCAAAGTAGCGTTGCCGATGTGGAACGTGAGCGGTGACTCTTGATCGCCTTCCTTCGCTGCCTCCTGCCCTGCGGAGTGGATCGCCGCGGACGGGGTCAGCGTGGGGCCGACTATGCCTTCGCTGCTGTCCGCGGAGGCATTATCCTTGGCTTTCGGAACCATGGCACTGGTCGAGGCCACCTCGCCAAGGTTCGGCGTGGAGACCACCCCAGTCTGCGCTGGCGCCGGCGCCGACGCCGTTGGTGCCGGTGCTGCCGCGGCTGGCGCCACCTTGGCTGTGGCCGCCGCCGGTGGTTGATCCAGCTTCTGCTTCATCTGGTTCACCATTGAACGCAGCTGTTCGATTTCTTTTTGTTGTTCTGCAACCTGCTGCTTCAGCGTCGAAACATCGTCTTTCTTGCCGGAATCTTTAGACGAGTTGTCCGACGCGGTTTGCGAAAATACCGGCGCAGCCAGCGCAATCATCGTCACTGCGACCGCAAGGCACCTGCAGAAAGTTACTCTGGTGTGCATTCTTCACCCCTCCGATTCGAGTGTATTTGTTTCATTGGGATTATCAGTACTCAACCTAAATTAAACGAGCTAATCATGGCGGGAGCGTATTCATGGTGCGTTACGGTATTGTTACATTTCCGTGAAAGACAAAAAGTTGTTGCACAATGAGAGACTTGTCATGCCTATAACCGCTTAAGTCTCTCGATTGGGGTGGATGACACCGCCCTTTGAGCAAGGTGGTGTCCGTGCTCGGATTCAAAGCTCCCCTGCCTGAGGAGGCGCCGATCAAACTGGTGCGGCGCGGCGTTCTGGTGTGCCGGCGGGAGGACCTCGGCTGCGATGCCACGCGGTTTCCCAGGGAATTGGTTCATTCTGTAGGTTGAGTCACGCAGTGGGTAGTGGAGACCTCGTGCCTTTCGAAGCCTGCGGCTCTTCGCGGAGCCGTTGTTACTTGACTTGCTCGCCCTTGGGGCGTTGGCCGGGCAGTAGGAAGGTTTTGATGAATTCGCCTTTACCACAGACCGTCATACCTGAGAATCGTTTGAACCATTCGCCCTCAGGGACTTCCGGCTCAGCGTCGAGCCACCCGGCAAGCAGCTCGAGCTGAGAAGCAGGAATCTTGCGCTGCTCGATGCGGTCGAGCAAATGGCGGAAGAGTGCGGGCGGGAGATGGTGACGCCGAATTCGCGGCATGGCACAGCTTTCAAACACCACGCTTTCGACTGTCATCCTGAGGAGCCGACGGCGGTCCTGAGTGAAACGAAGGAAAGATCACCGCAGTTCGTCGAAGCCACAACTGCGGAGATTCTTCGCTTCGCTCAGAATGACAAGGTGCATGGCTATCTCCGCAGCCTGCTAAATCCCATAGAAGCCGCGCGTGATGCGTCGGCGCAGGCGCGCCGCTTCCTTCGGGTCTTTAGCGGCAGCCAGCTTTTTAGCCAGCAAGCCAAGTTCTTCGGGACTCAGGCGATGGCCTTTTGACTCGAGGGCGGCGAGTTCGGGCGTCTCGAGTTCTGTCTCCTCGCCCGTAGGCTCGCGGGCCACGATCCGGGCTCCGGTCACCGCTTGGCGCACGAACCAGTGGTAGACCGCCAGCGCGTTTTTGATAACCTCGGTGCGCTTCGTGCGCGTAAGCTCCGCCACCTGGTCGACAAGCTCCGATTCGCCCTGGCTCAGTACGGGTTGGATTCTGGAACTACTCATTTATCCTCTTTTTCAACTCAATTATGCAGCGGAAATGAGCGGACGTCAACTCCGTCTACGCTTCCCACTACGAGCCGGTGGAGCGTAGCGCAGACTTCGCGATTTTCGAAGCCTGCGGCTTTTTTGCTGATTGAGGGGGGGGAAGTTCGTGCTGCCTGCTCACGGCGTTTTGACGCGGCGAGCGATCTCCGAATTTACCCGCTGGAAGTGTTTCACGTTCCAGGTGTAGATGGTCTCGGCGTGAGCCTTTACAGCGCATTGCGCGAGGAGCGCGTCGTAGACCGCACCTCCGACAATTCCCGCTGCGGCGGCCTCCTGCACGGCCGTGGAATATTCCTCCGCGTCGAGGGTGACCAAGGTGAGTCGCTCCCGGATGTTTTCGAGAAAAAGCAGAGCCTGATCTCCGCTGAGGCGGTGCCGACCAGGCAAGCGGGTTAGGGTAGCGTAAACCTCGGCCAAACTGTGTGCGGCGCAACAAGACGACGGTCGATCGGCCTTAAGAAACGCGCTCAGGCTGGCCTCGTGGTGCTCGTGGTCCTCAAGGAAGGTGGGGATGAGGACAGAAGTATCAAAGAACCATCTCATTTCCCCAGGGTCTCCTCGTCGCGCTCCTGCCTCACTTGGCGCAGTGTTTCCTGGACAACAGCGCCCGTAAGGCGTTCTCCGGCGCGGTAGACCCAAATCCCGTGCTTCTTACGCAGTCCCGCCGTGCCTCGCACCGGGCTCAACGTGATCTGCTCGCCCGCAGTTTCAGCCTCGAGAATATCCCCGGGCGCGAGCTGCAACTCCTGCCGCAGCGGTTTCGGGAGAACAATCCGGCCCGCCTTGTCGAGAGTGACTCTGACTGTCATGCTGGTATCATACCATGGCATTTGCCATTTGCAGATGGTATTTCAGGGTTTGGTGCTGTCCCAATTTGGCCGTGGCGCTGCTGCCCTGGCGGATCCAGAGCCGGCTGGCAGCCGGCGTTACAGCCCGAATTAGGACACTGGCCAGGATTCGTGATGGAGTAGAATGTTTATTTGAAACTAGCCAGCTTTCGCGGAGTCAGCGATTCTTGTCCTCGTAGGTTCCTGCAATGAAATGGTGATCGATCGCCACACTCTAGCGCCACGGCGAGAGCCGTGCTCCCGGTTGGTCCTGTTGTTAGCAGCAGGGGTGTTGTTCGTGTTTACGTCCGGATTCTTGCGGGCGTGTGACGGGCCATCAGAATCCCTGGCGGCCGGAGCAGATATTCTTCCGGCGCAGAGCTTTTCCCCAGGCCAGGGTTGTCCTGCAGACGTTGATTTCGGACTATCGCCTGGTCTCAGCTTGCCTGAGGCCATGGACGCTGCAGATAGGGTTGACGCGCAGGCGCGAAGTGCAGATCAAACCTCGCGCCCGAGCGGTTCGGCATCGCCGCCCGCTGCAGACCAGAAGTCGGGGGCGGAGGTAAACCCTATCACCGGTATGGCTGTCGCCCCACAAGCCAACTACACACCGCTAACCCCGAATGAGCGCTGGAAGCTTTACATTAAGATGACGTTTGTCTCCGCAGGCCCCTACTTCAGCCCGCTCGTGAACGCCTTGGCGCTCGACCAGGCCAACGGCACCCCTCGACAATGGGGCGGCGGTTTTCCGGGCTTCGGTCGGCGCTTGGCTTCCCGGGCGGGTAATGCCGTTCTTCAGGGCACTTTTCAGGCGCCGCTGGCGGCCATCCTGCACGAGGATGTCCGCTACATTCCGACCAGCCAGCGCAGCATCCCGCGCCGCGCCCTGCACGCAGTCGTCTACAGTTTCCTTACCTATAACGACAAGGGTCACCCCACTTTGAATGTTGCCAATCTTACCGCCTTTTATGCGTCGACGGCCGTCACCACCACCTGGATTCCCGGTATTGGAAACGCGGCGAGATACACTTTCGTCAATGCCTCACAACAGATCGCACTTAGCTTTCCACTTAACGTGGTCCAGGAGTTCTGGCCGGAGATTCAGAGCCATCTCTTCCGGCGGCATTAGCCGGCAGTCTGCCTTCCAAAATGGTGTAATATAGTGATTCCGAACCATCTCTTGGGTGCACAGCCTGAGGGGAACCGGTTTGCCGGTGTTTTCATCAATTAAGTTGCGGTCCGCTGCGAATCCGTACATCTGGGAGATTGTCGGGCTAATGATTAATCGAAAATCCTGGCTAAGCGGCTTGGGAGTGGCTCTCTTAGTCGTCCTGACGCTCGGGCCATCCCACAAGTTCCTGGCCTACCAAACGGGAGGGCCCCTGTCTTCGGATTCCTTCGAGACACCGGCCACACTCGGGAACGATGCGGGAGGGAACCAAAGCCAAGCGACTCCGGCCCAAGCTCCAACTCCTTCGCAAACCCAACCTGCTGCTCCCCAAAGTCCAGCCAAACCCGCGGACGATCCGGCAGCCGTCCCGATCCAACCGGCTACGACCCCCAAACACAAGGAGGATGACCGCATCTTCTTTGCCCTGCCCAACTACTTGACTGTCGAGCACTCTGCCGCACTGCCGCCGCTTACAACCGGAGAAAAGTTCAAGACGGTGGCGGAGGGGTGCTTTGACCCGGTGGAGGTCGTGTTCATCGGAATCGAGGCGGGAATTGGCCAGGCCGACAACACGAACCCCACCTATAAACAGGGGTTTGTCGGCTACTCCAAACGCTTCGGGACGGCTTATGCTGACGCCATCGTCGGTAACTTCGGAACGGGCGCTATATTCCCAGCGCTGCTGCGGCAGGACCCGCGTTACTACCAGTTAGGAAAAGGGAACTTCCTTCACCGTTTCGTGTACGCTGCGGGACGAGTTCTCGTCACACGCTCGGACACGTCGGGGAAAGTTGAGTTCAACTTCTCCGAGTTACTCGGTAATAGCATGGCCGCAGGGGCGGCCAACGCGTACCACCCAGGCCCTCATACCCTCGCCAGCAACTCCGGCGTGTTGGGCACACAAGTTCTGTTGGATTCCCTCGGCTACGAGTTGAAGGAGTTTTGGCCGGACATTCACCACCTTCTGCTCCGCGTCCACCACTGACAATGACTCGCCGGGACAGGTGCGGGCCCCGGTTTCGGGGGGCGGCGGCTCACTGTGCTCCCCAGGAGGATCTTGTGCCCGCCAGACAAGCGGGGTCGCTTGGACTCGTGGGGCGGACTTTGTCACGGCAGCAGGTGGCAGGAACTTGCCTTGATCAGCGCATAGACTTTGACACCTGGCTTGAGGTCGAGGGCTTCAACCGCTTGGGCGGTTACACGGACTTTCAGATCCACACCGCAGGACATCAGCAGATCTACGGCGGGACCTTCCCGCAGAGCGTGCTTGATCGTGCCCTCGAAGAGGTTTCGCGCGCTCGTCTGTCCGACTCGCTCTCGCGAGATAATGATGTCATCCGATCGAATCCCGACCGTCACCGGAGAGTTCTTCGGCAGCGCGTTATACGGCATTACGAGCTCGCAGCCGGCGAGGTCGATCACCGTGGTTCCTTCGCTTTCGTGATGATCTTGAACCCTGCCCGCTAAAATGTTTTCACTCCCAACAGCTTGCGAGGCGGCCGAGTTTCGAGGTGCGTTGAAAACATCCGCGGGCTTCCCCTCTTGCACGATGCGACCCGAACTCAAGATCAGAGCGGAGTCGCCTGCCCGAACCGCGTCAGCCGGACTATGGGTGACGTAGAGGAAGGGAATCTTCGATTTCCTTTGCAATTCAACGATCTCCCCCAGTAACCGCAGGCGGGTCGGCACATCAAGCGCCGACAATGGCTCATCGAGCAACAGAATGGCGGGATCGGCCCCAAGGGCTCGCGCCAGTGCGACCCGCTGTTGCTCGCCTCCCGAAAGCTGATGAGGGTGGCGGTCGCACACCTGGACAATTCCCACCATGTCCAGCAGCTGAATTGCCCGGTCACGCCGCCCCTTATGGGTGGCCGAACGGATGGCGTAGGCGACGTTCTCGACGGCGGTCAGATGTGGAAAGAGCAGATAATCCTGGAAGACGAACCCAATTCGCCGGTGTTGGATCGGTAAGTTGATCCCCGTCTGCGAATCAAAATAGACGCGCTCTCCCAGTTCGATCCTTCCTTCGTCGGGCGTCACGATGCCGGCGATCGACCGCAAGATGGTCGTCTTACCTGATCCCGACGGACCAAAGAGAACCGTGATTCCTTGTCGTACAACGAAACTGGCATCCAGCGTTAGCGTAACCCGTCCGTTGGTTCTGAACTCCTTTTTGATCTTGGCGTCCAGTATTAGATCAGGCACGCTTCGGCCCTCGCGTCAGGACGTTGGTGATATCCACAAAGCCCTTCGCCGCGTTCGCACTGCCGCTGTCTCGGGTAACCGCCAACGGATACAGAATCGGATCGTAGTCTCCGTCAGGGGCCCGCGCGGCGGCCGAGACCCGGCCTTGAGCCACCTGTAGGTCCGTCGCATACACAATCCCGGCGTCAACTTCCTCCCTGGCCACATAGTCTAACACCTGCCGTGCGTTTTCGGCCAGGTTGGTACCCCGGTGCTATTTTCATTCGCGAAATCGGAGGGAAAATCACATCCTTCGCCTAAACACGGCGGAGAAGAAGACGTGGTACGTTTTGGACTGTGCCAAGAAAGTTGCCGCTTCGAAAACCAAACCGAAACGCGGTAGCTGACGCTGCCAGACTGCCAACCAAATTCGCCGCAATCATTATTCATGGCCACGGATAACCAGTTCAGTTCGCTTTTAGAAATCATCCCGTTGCAGTTGGTGCAGCGGCCCAAAAGCACCACTCCATCCGGTTTATCCCGGCCAGGGTTCTCCCGGGCTCGCCGTTATTCATCAATGAGTTACGGTGGCTTTTGGAATGGTGCCTCGTTTGCTATTACAAGAAACGAGGCCCGGACCCCACCGGTCCGGAGCAAACAAAAAACCAGGTAGTCTTGGTCTTGAGCCAAGAGAGAGGACAAAACAATGAAGATTGAACGAATTCTTGTAAGCAGCATGGTGTTGGCTGCACTGTGTGTGCCGGTGGTACGGGCTCAGTCCGACACGAACGGCACGACCCCGCCTCCGACAATTCAACAACGCAAAAAGAACCAGCAGGATCGCATCGCGAACGGAGTGCAGAGCGGACAGCTTACCGCTGGCGAAACGAAGAACCTCGAGAACAAAGAAGGAAATTTGAATAAAGAAGAGCGCAATATGCGCTCGGGTGACGATGGCCACTTGACCGCTGCCGATCGTGCCAAGCTGAACCGCCAGCAGAACGGCTTGTCCAACAAGATTTACCAGGACAAGCACAACGCCAGCACCGCGCATTACGGCAACGGGGAGATCGGCCAACGCCGGGAAAATCAGCAGGATCGCATCGCGAATGGAATTCGGAGCGGTCAGTTGACCCCCAAGGAAGCTTCAAGTGTGGAGAATAAAGAACAGGGCGTGAATCGCGAGGTCAAGGGGATGCGGCAAGCCAACGGTGGGAAGCTGACGAATGCTGACCGCAAGGCTGTTAATCAACAACAAAACAAGCTCTCCAACCAGATCTACGACAAGAAGCACAACGCCAAGAAGGGCTACTAAGGACGTGCGTAGGGGCGGGGATCGGCATCCGCAGTAGGGGCGGCCCTTGTGGCCGCCCTTGCTTAACCACCCCGCGACTCCGGACACGCCAACGGCATGTCACCCGCAAACTTCAAATCCTGTCATCCTGAGCGAAGCGAAGGATCTCTGCAGCGTAGCGTACGTCGTGGGATCAACGGCAACTGCGGCGATCCTTCGCTGCCATGAAAAGGACTCCCCTCCTCAGCGGGAGGAGGGGCAGGGGGTGGTGGGTGGTGTCGCCGGCGAATGGCAACCACCCCTAGCCCCTCCTTACCAAGGAGGGGAATCGTTTTCATCGCGGGTGGTGAGCCAAAGGATCATGAAGTGTTCGCTCAGGATGAGAATGTTTGTTGCTTCGCAGCGTTTCTTCCCTATAGAAGTGTCGTTGCGGCGCTCGCTGAGTTTCGTGATGTCACCCTCGGTCAGAGGCCGCCCCTACAAGCTTACTATCCATCCAATTAAGAATCAGCTTCCGCATCTCCGGCAATTCAACGTGCGCGCAGTCGAAAAGCTCAATGCGGCAGTCGCTGGAATTTCCGTGTGCTCGATATAACGGCAGCAAGCGATCCCGCACCTTCTCGACGCCGGCGGGCGGCGTCAACCCGTCCAGACGGCCGTTCACGCTGAGTCGAGGACGGGGAACGATCAGCTCATTGATTTCGGCGGTCTCGAAGTGTTTCAGCAGCGATGGCACGAAGTAATAAACGCCATGGCCTTTGAGATTCTGGGTCTTAATCAATTCCTCAAAGTCGGTCAGGCAGCAAATATCCACGCACAGGCGAACGCGCGGCTCGAGGGCGGCCAGCCACCAAGCCTTCGTCGAGCCCATCGACATTCCCAGCGCACCTAATCTGCGGGGGTCAACTTCCGGCC
Organism: Terriglobia bacterium; assembly: GCA_050010015.1. Classification (GTDB taxonomy): domain Bacteria; phylum Acidobacteriota; class Terriglobia; order UBA7540; family UBA7540; genus CAVROP01. The sequence continues at coordinate 9,868 of JBEKLY010000015.1, read as the reverse complement.
GGCTTGCCAGGTAATCGAACGCCCGGAATTCGTCGAACATCATCATGCCCCAGAGCACTTGGCCTCTCCAGAGCATCAGTTTGAAAGCATCTTCTTCGCCTGTGCGGCCCTCGGCTTCGCGTTTGCGTTCGCCGAAGCACCAGCTATCGATGGCCAGCGCCACGATGCCTTTTTCCGCGCACACGGGCGCGTAGGCGGGCTGGGCGTCCACGCCGCGGATTAGCTGTTCCTTTCCGAGGTCGTACATTCCGCCGTGCCAGTGGATGTAGAGCAGCCCGGGCGCAGGCTGCTGGCGCTTGTCTGGAATTAGCAGGAGCGCCGGGACGGGCTCAACGCCATTCAAATTCAAAACCAGGCGCTCGAGCGTGTACCCGTCATGCCGCTCGCTCTTCACCAAGGAAGCTGGGCCGGGCTTATGGCCCCAAGGCAAATCCCCCAGCAGGCTCCAGAGTTCTTTGCGGCGCCGCGACTGGAATGCCGCGAAAGCCTCGCCTTGATGGGGCGCGGCGGACGGACTTCCTTGCCCGCCCGCCGAGGCATCTGTCCCTACCGCCAACATGGCCGCGGATTGTTTAAGAAAATCACGCCGGTGAGCGAGTGACATGGAATCTCCTCCAGAAGTGAAATCACAGCGTTATCTTCTTATAACGTCCGGGAAGGAGTGTCAAGCGATTGGGTCTGACCTTGTGGCCTCGCGACACGATGTTGCAGCAATCCGTTTTTGTTGATATGTTAAACATGTTTAACGGAGGTGCACCGCTATGCTGGGTATTCGGTTGGAACCGGCGCTCGAAAGAAGGTTGGAAAGGCTGGCCAGGAAGACAGGACGAAGCAAGAGTTACTATGCTCGCGAAGCCATTCGCCAGTATCTCGAAGACCGAGAGGACTACCTTCTAGGGATGGCAGTTCTCGAGCGCAATGAACCGACCATCAGCCTCGAAGAGTTGGAGCGCAGACTTGACCTGGCGCATTGAGCTCACCCGCACCGCGGAACTGCAGATCGTCAAGCTCGACCACACCTCCCAAGCCCGAATTGTCAGCTATCTAAGGCAACGAATCCTCTCGGCGGCAAACCCCCGTCAGTTCGGAAAGGCTCTACAGGGCGACAAGCAAGGTCTTTGGCGCTACCGGGTGGGTGACTTCCGCATCATTTGCGAAATCCAAGACGTCAACTCATGTGTGCTGGTACTGGCGGTGGCGCATCGCCGCAAAGTCTACCGTTGAACTGACTGGGGAGCAATTAGGCTCTTTGGAAAGTCCCGTCATTTCCGCGAAAGCGGAAATCCATCTAAGATTGGTCCCCGCTCTCCCGGGGACGACGAGGGTTGTAACTGTCATCTTACGGCTAGTGTTGTGTGCTGTAGCGCTGACCTTTAGGTCAGCACCTGCCGGCCTCAAGGCCGGCGCTACACTGATCTGAGAGGCGCCTGCTGAGAACTGAAGGCTGATAGCTGCCGGCTTCTGGGCAACGTCACAGTGAAGGTTGTTCCCTTTTGTTCGGATGATGTGAAGCTGAGCGAGCCGCCCAGATAGCGCTCCGTGATGAGCTTGGCGCTGTAGGTTCCGATTCCTCGCCCTACGGGCGATTTGGTGGAGAAAGATCGCCGGAAGACTTGCATCCGAACGGACTCGGGCATGGCGGCGCGGTTGTGCACACGGAAGACGGCGGAGGTGTCCCGGCATTCGAAGCTGAGTTGTACTTGCTCGCCTTCCAGCGAGGCCTCGAGGGCATTCTTCACCAGGTTGCCCAACACTCGCTGGAGAAGCAGTTTATCGCTCGCCAGTTCGCACGGCCCGTTTATTTCCTTGGCAACGACTTCCCGGCCTCTACTGACAGGATGATGGGCGTAAAGCTCGCAGACGGTTCGAAGCATTTGCCCGGCATCCAGAGAGGTCACGTGCACCGCCAGATCTCCGCGCTCGGCAGCGGCCAGGTCCTTTCCGGCTTCAACCTCTTCGATCAAGTACTGGACCAGTTGAAAGGCCAGATGGCTGGTCTCCTGGCGATACTGATCGGACAATGCGGGCAAGACTTCGAGCAGATTACGGACCCCAGCCGCGGTGTTCAGCACATCATGGAAAAACATCCGCTCCAGAACGGCGCGGCGTTTCTCATCGCCGATATCATCAAATGCAAAAGCGGTAAATCTCCCATCGAGATCAAGGCTGGAAGCAGTAACGCGCAAATCGAGGGCGCGCTCGCCCTCGTCCGTTTGCATGGTAATCGTACACTCTTGAATATCCTGGCCGCCTCGTAGCTGAGTGTTCAGAATGGCCTGAAACGCGCCGCAAGCCTCGCAGAAGTGCGCCGTCCCGCACCCGCAGTCACCCTCTCGCCAGTGAATGCAGTTGAACGCCTCGCCCGGGCGCAGGCCCAGGAGTTTGTTCTCGTCCCTTTCGAGCAATTGGCACAGCCTGGGGTTGGAGGCCACAATCTGACGGCCCTCGTTAAGGATGACGGCGGGCGTCGGAAAGGCGTTCAGCAGTTCTTGCAAATGAGGAATTGCCGAAAGGTGTTCGTGTTCGGCGCTGATCCGCTCGATAGTACCCCGTCTCACGGGATCTGAAGCGGCTAACGGTGGGTGGGCCATGATCGCATTCCTCGTCTGTCAGTCAGGCCTGCTGGGACGGTTTCCAGCGCAAGACTGGCTTGCGAGCCGCAGCGGCTTCGTCCAACCGCGTGACACGGGTGGTGTAAGGCGCTTTAAGCACCAGATCCGGATTTTCTTCAACTTCCTCTGCAATGGACGCCAGCGCATGGATGAAGGCGTCCAATTCCTCCTTGCTGGCGCTCTCTGTGGGTTCGATCATCAGCGCGCCGGGCACAATCAACGGAAAAGCAGCGGTGTAAGGATGGAAGCCATAATCGATAAGCCGTTTGGCGATGTCGCCGGTGCGGACGCCGCGTGCCGCCTGGCGGCGGTCCGAGAAGACACATTCGTGCATCGGAGGACAGCAAGAGGCAAGCTCGTAGAGGCCCGTCAACGAGCTATTCAAGTAGTTGGCGTTGAGCACGGCGTCGCGCGTGGTTTGGCGCAGGCCTTCGAAGCCGTTGGCCTGGATGTAGGCCAGCGCGCGCACCGCCATACCAAAGTTGCCGTAAAATGCCCGCACCCGCCCGATGCTCCGCGGCCGGTCGTAGTTCAGGCTGAACACGCCATCCGGTCCCTGCTCGATGATGGGCAGAGGCAGGTAAGGCTCCAAGACTTTCTTCACCGCCACCGGTCCCGAACCTGGGCCGCCTCCTCCATGAGGCGTGCTGAAGGTTTTGTGCAGATTCAAATGCATGACGTCCACGCCGAAGTCCGCCGCGCGTGCGACCCCGACCAGCGCGTTCATGTTGGCGCCATCCATGTACATGAAGCCGCCTCGCGCATGCACGAGGTCGGAGATCTTCCCGATATTCGACTCGAAAATGCCCAGCGTGTTGGGATTGGTGAGCATCAAGGCCGCCGCGTCATCCGTCATGAGGCGATCGAGGTCGGCGAGATCAATGCAGCCGCACGCGTCAGATTTGATATTCCGGACTTCGTACCCCGCGATGGTCGCGCTAGCAGGATTGGTACCGTGGGCGGAATCGGGAATGAGGATGTGACGGCGCGGGTTGCCGCGCTCGGCCAGGCAGGCCCGGATCATTAAGATGCCGGCCAACTCGCCTTGTGCACCGGCGGCGGGCTGAAGGGTGATCGCGTCCATTCCGGTGATTTCCTTCAGGCACCGCGCGGTCTCGTGCAGCACGCCCAGGCAGCCCTGGACCAGCGCTTCAGGAGCGTAAGGATGGTCGGAAGCCAAGCCCTCGAGGCGCGCCACTTCTTCGTTAATCCGTGGATTGTATTTCATGGTGCAGGAACCCAGCGGGTAGAGGCCCGTGTCCACGCCGTAGTTCCAAGTGGAAAGGCGTGTGAAGTGACGGATGACTTCCAGTTCCGAAACTTCCGGAAAGCCTTCGATCTCCCTGCGGGTTAGTTCCGGTCCCAGGACTTCTTCCGGTGACACCGCCGGCACGTCAAGGGGCGCGAAATCCACGCCGGATTTTCCGGGAGTGCTCCTCTCAAAGATCAGTTTTTCGTTTCTGGTGACGTGAGGTCTCGCCTCACGGATACGAGATTCCATGTTTCTCCGGCCTTTGTCATCCTGAGCGGAGCGAAGGATCTCCGCAGTTCGATTCTAGCTTGCCCAGTTAGGATCAACTGCAGAGATCCTTCGCTCCGCTCAGGATGACAAGCTCCCAAATTTCTAACGCCTTCGCGGGGTTTCCGCCAGTCGGCGCGACGGAGCCGCGGTCGTCGGCCTTACTCCTCCCTATGGCGGTGCAACGCCGCCGCGACGAGCTCGGCATTCTCTCCCTGATTTTCGACTTCCCGCCTTGATCCCGCCGCGCGCCTATAGGTTTCTACCATGAGATCAATCGCCTCGCGGCTGACGGTTTCGGTGACGCAGACAAGCAAATGGTTTCTTAACTCCGGGTAGAAACGCTCCAGGTTGAGGCCGCCGATGATCTTCTCTTTCTGCAAATCGGCGAGCAACTCGTCGACATCGCCCGGTGGCCTGACCACGAATTCGTTAAAGTGCGCGGCGCGAAAAGGCGTGATCACACCCGGAACGGACGCAAGCTGCCCGGCAGCGTAATGGGCTTTCGCGAGGTTCACCTCCGCCAGCCTTTTCAGTCCGTTTTTCCCCAGCAGGCTAAGGTAGATGGTTGCAGCCAGGGCGCACAACGACTGGTTAGTGCAAATGTTGGAGGTGGCCTTCTCGCGCCGGATGTGCTGCTCGCGCGTGGCGAGAGTCAAAACGAAGCCCCGCCGGCCTTCCTTGTCTACCGTCTGCCCGACCAGGCGACCCGGCATTTGCCTTAGAAACTTCTCCTTGGCTGTCAGAAAGCCAAGGTACGGTCCGCCGAAAGCCACTCTCACGCCAAAGGATTGGGCCTCCCCGCAGACGATGTCCGCCTCAGCGGGCGGCTTGACCACCGCCAGCGATAAGGGTTCAGTGATAGTCACGATCAGCAGAGCGCCGCTGCGATGCACCACTTCGGCGATCTCGGCTGTACGTTCCAGATTTCCGAAGAAATTGGGCGATTGCACCACCACCGCAGCCGTGTCGGCGTTAAGCGTGGATTCAAGCCGTGCGAGATCAAGCTGGCCTGAGTCTTCGTAGGGGATTTGCCGAATCTCGGCTCCCTGATGCCGGATGAAGGTTCTGAGCACCTGGCAGTACTCCGGATGTACCGTATGAGCAACCAGGACACGGTTGCGCCGCGTGACGCGCAAGGCCATCAAAACGGCTTCCGTGGTGGCCGTGGAGCCGTCGTAAAGCGAAGCGTTGCCTACCTCCATGCCGGTAAGTTGCGTCATCAATGTCTGGAATTCAAACATCGCTTGCAGCGTGCCTTGGGCAATTTCCGCCTGATAAGGCGTGTAAGCGGTGAAGAATTCGCTGCGCGAAAGAAGCGCGTTGACGGCCACGGGCACGTAGTGGGTGTATGCTCCGGCGCCCAGAAGAGAAACGTACTCCCGGGCGCTCCGTCGCGAGGCTTCGCGGAAGTATTCCAGGATCTCGGGCTCGGAAAGCGGCCCTGGAAGGTTAAGCTGGCCTTCGAACCGCAATTCCTCCGGTATCCGATCAAAAAACTCCTCCACGCTGCTTCGTCCGGTGACTTCCAACATGGCGGCGCGGTCGGAGTCGGAGTTCGGCAAATAGCGCATTAGTTGGATTTTTCCTTCTGGATATAAGCTTCGTATTCATCGGCGGTCATCAGCTTTTCGATCTCGCCTCGATCCGACAGCTTCACCTGAATCAGCCATGCTTCGCCGTGAGGATCGGCATTCAGCATTTCCGGGTTGTTCTGAAGCTTGGCGTTCACGCCAGTCACTTCTCCGCTGACCGGAGAGAAAATCTCGGAGACCGCCTTCACCGATTCCACCGTCCCCAGGCTCTCGTTTGCCGCGACGTGCTCGCCTGGCTTTGCAACTTCAACGTAAACGATGTCGCCCAGTTCCTTTTGGGCGAAGTCGGTAATGCCAATGGTGCCGATTCCTTCGTCCACCCGGATCCATTCGTGCTCTTTGGTGTAGAGAAATTCTTGGGGATACATGGACGGTTCCTCTCTGACCGGGAGATCGGGTGATCGGGAGATCGGGTGAACATTCAAAATCGAGATTCGATAATGGAATCTCCGAAATCGCCCCGAGTTGGCTTAATCAGTTTTCCGGCATTCAACTGCTCACCCGATCTCCCGCTCACCCGATCTCCCGGTCCTCTGATCACCCGATCACCCGATCTTTGGCCTTTTGTAAAAGGGCAGGGGAACGATCCGTGCCGCTGCCCGTCTGCCACGAATCTCGACTTCGACCTCGCCACCCGCACCAGCAAGTGGCAAGGAGATATATGCCATACCGATGTTTTTCTTTAAGAATGGCGCGTATGAACCGCTCGTAACGCGCCCCGCGATTTCGCTGGCCAGGTAAACATCATAACCATCGCGCGCGATTCCCTGGCCTGTCATTTCAAAACCTACCAGCTTCTTGCGCGTGCCTCGAGTGCGCTGCTCGAGCAAGGCATCGCGGCCGAGGAACCCGCCCTTCTCGAGCTTCGTGATCCAACCCAGATTGGCTTCGAGCAAGGTCGTATCTTCATCGAGCTCATGACCGTAAAGCGGGTAACCGGCCTCGAGCCGCAACGTGTTCCTGGCGCCCAGTCCTGCGGGAACCAAACCCTCCGGCTTGCCGGCTTCGATCAGCGTGCTCCACACCTGCTCTGACTTGCCTGGTGCGAAATAGAATTCAAATCCATCTTCACCGGTGTACCCGGTGCGCGCGAGCAGGACCTCCACATCGCAGAACCGGGCCCGGCAGAACCAGTAATACTTGAGCCCCGAAACGTCGACGCTGCTGACCTTGGAGACGATCTCCGCAGCGCGCGGTCCTTGCAGGGCCAGTTGTGAATACTCGCTTGAAACGTTGCGCACCTCCGCCCCGGCGGAGTTGTGCCGAACGACCCAATCGAAATCCTTGTCGGTGTTCGCCGCGTTGACGCAGATGAGATACTGTTCCTCTGTCAAGCGGTGCACCACACAGTCATCGACAGCGCTTCCCTTGGGGTGCATCAATGCGCTGTATTGGGCCTGAAGATTCCTCAGGCGGGATACATCGTTCGAGGTGATGTGCTGGAGGAGTGATAGTGCGTGGGGTCCGCTGATTTCAATCTCCCCCATGTGACTGACATCGAAAAGCCCGGCCGCCCGCCGCACGGCGAGGTGCTCCTGGATAATGCCGGAATACTCGACCGGCATCTCCCACCCGCCGAACTCCACCATCTTGGCCCCGAGCGATTTGTGCAGTCCGTTGAGCGCCGTGCGCTTTAGAGCCATTCCCGGCGGCGTCAGACTCTCTCTTTCTAGCGGCATAACCTGTCAATGCGAATCAACTCAACCTAACATACTCTCAACAACCCGGTCAAGGCAGCGCGAGAACAGCGCGAGAAGCAGTAGTGGTACCGTTTGAGGTGGAGGCGGCTTCACGCTTGCGGGGAACTTCAGGAGCGCGGCGCCAAGCTTCCCCGCTTGGCGCTGCACTCCTTCGTCTGTGAAAAATCTGCTTTATTCTGTGGTCTTCTTCGCGGGACGTTTCTTAGTCCCCGATTTCTCTTTAGCCGGAGGTTGATCCGGCAGCGGATTGGGGTCCGTGACTTCGCCCACCACGGTGACCATCAAATTGGGCGTGGCGGTGTATGAATCCATAGTTCCCTTGAACCGGATCAGGTCCCCTGGTTGAAGGTTTTTGACGTTGGGTTGCTTCGAATCCTTCAACTCAATATCGTAGACGCCAGGAGTCGCTTTGGACTGGTCAAGGATATCGATCCGCACAGAATAGCTGCCGGGATCGGTTCCTTTTTCTACGCTATCCACGCTCCCGCCAAACTCCAGGGGTTGTCCTTTCAGCGCGTCCCACTGTTTTTGCGCAGTCTCTCCCCCGAATTTCAAAGGATAGGTCATGTCGTTGAACTGATCGATCATTTTGTTGCCCGTGGGCTTCGGGGCCTCCATCGCGGCCACTTTGAAACCGCTGGGCGGGTTCGGGGAACCTGCGGCCTGAGTCTCTATGTCTTGCAACCCCTGGTCATTGCCGTGGTAGCCGACATAGGTCTTCTTGAGGTAGCTCTCAAACTCTGTGGCATTCGTGTCTTTAGCCGCTTTCGCCAATTCTTCGGCGCGAGCGAGGTACCAGATTCCGTCATCGTAATCGTGAGGATTCGAATACAGGTACGCCAGGCCCATGCGGTAGAAAACGTATTCGTCGCTCGGGTTATCGTCAGCGGCGGCCTTGTCGGCGGTGATCGCTCCGGCGTAGTCTTTGCGTTGAAGGTCCACAAACCCAACGGTCCCATTGAAGATGTCCCGCAAACCCTTCACCGCCTGGTTGAACTGGTCTTCAGGAACGTTGGCGGGCTTCTGGAGCTTCTGCACCACCTCGAGTCCGTGTTTGGCGTTGGCTTCCGCCTCACTCAGCTTCGCGTCATGGTCAGGCGCATCTCCCTTGTACGTAAACGGAAATACGAAGCTTAAGAGCTTCAGGGCGTCAAGACTATCTGGGTTGGCCTGCAGAGCCTTGTGAGCCGCGTCGAGCGCCTTGTCCATCTGTTGCTGCTGCTGGTAAGTCTGCATCTCCACGATGTAGGCGCCTTCCTTGAAATCCGAAGTGGCGTATTTCGTGAGGAATGCTTCGGCCAGTTGGATCCTCTTATTGGGGTCCTTTTCATTCGCCATGGCCATATACGCGTCGTACTCGTCCCTGCTCTTCCAACTCGGGGCCTTTGCCGCTTGCGGAGGTGCGTTCAATTGACGAGCGAAGATTCGCCCCTCGACGTTCGGCAGTCGGACCGCTGCTTGCCCCACAGCAGCCAGCACTAGAAAGCTGGCCAGCAGGGTGAAGCTCCAAAACGCAATTGTTTTCCTCATGGGGAAGCTACCTCAGTGTTTGGGTTGTGACTCTCGTGAGAGTCCGGGCGCGCTTTATTTCGTTTCCTCAGTCAAACTCTAAGGTGCGCGCACACCCTAGGGGTTTGATCCACGAATCCAATCCTACGATGATGACGCATTTCAATATCAAGGATTGAGGAACAATTCAAGCAAAATCTTACCTACCCCTCACCCACTCCTGGACATTCATATATTCACTTGGATGCGGAGAGAGGAGAGAAGTAACCTCCCCCCTGACACCCATATCATAGCATCTTTCGAGTGGATTGCTACGGTCAACGGTATTTTCTTTGCGGTTGATCACGGCTCCTGTGGTGCTCGCAGATCACGATAATCGGCTCCCCCCTTAGTTACGGAGGGGTAGCGGACGGTTGGTTATTGACTAGTCTGCTTACACCGCCCCAACCCCTGCTCAGAGAGGACCGGAGCTTGTAGGGGGACGGCTTGCCGTCCCCAAATGAGCGGGGTAGGGCAAGCCCTAACCCTAGGCGCTTTCAGAGCAGTTGGGCAGCCTGCCGCCGCTTTGAGCTGGAATCATGGGTTTTCGGAGTGAGAGATTTGGTTTGGGCGGGCCGCAAGCGCTGCGCCGCCATCGCAGCATAGAAGCCTCAGGGCGGCCAGGAGGGCCGCCCCGACGTTGCGATCAGGTTGAGGAGACCGATGCGGAACCTACTCGCTGAACGCCACCCCGCTAAAGGAAGCAACGCCAACGGAGCTGGAAGTCGCCACGGACGTCAGATCGCCATAACTGTCGATCGAATAGGCCGCCACGGGTGCGCGACATAGAAGTTGGAAGGGGCTTGCTTCTTTTTTTGTCGCTTGTTTCCTTGCGTATATAGTACGCTAGGATAAGGAGGACCTCGATATGCCCCTTTCCCTTTCAGATTTGGC